>DASQTZ010000057.1:0-33827 GCA_035641605.1 Gaiellaceae bacterium
TCTTCGACCACGGCGGGCAGGTCGTCTCGGTCGACCAGAAGGAGCACGAGCAGATCTATCCGAAACCGGGTTGGGTCGAGCACGACCCGCTGGAGATCTGGCAGCGCACACAGGAGGTGGTCCGGGCCGGCCTCGACAAGGTCAAGGCAAACGACATCGCGGCCGTCGGTGTGACGAACCAGCGCGAGACGACGGTCGTCTGGGACCGCTCGACCGGACGGCCAGTCTTCAACGCAATCGTGTGGCAGGACACTCGCACGGACCAGATCTGCAACGAGTTGGCCGCCGATGGGGGCCAGGACCGGTTTCGGATCAAGACCGGGCTGCCGATTGCCACGTACTTCTCCGGTCCGAAGATCAAGTGGATCCTCGACAACGTCGACGGAGTCCGCGCTCGGGCAGAGAGCGGCGAGGTGGTGTTCGGGAACATCGACACCTGGGTGATCTGGCTCCTCACAGGCGGGCCGGACGGCGGCGCCCACGTGACCGACGTGACCAATGCCAGCCGCACCATGATGATGAACCTCGAGACGCTCGACTGGGACGACGAGATCCTCGGCATTCTGGGCGTCCCACGAGCGATGCTGCCGCAGATCCGCGCCTCGAGCGAGGTCTACGGCGAGGCCAAGGACGAGCTGGCCGGAATCCCGGTTGCCGGCGACCTCGGCGACCAACAGGCCGCGCTCTTCGGCCAGACCTGCTTCTCCATCGGCGAGGCCAAGAACACCTACGGGACGGGCAACTTCCTGCTCCTGAACACGGGCAACGAGGCCGTCCAGTCGAAGAGCGGCCTGCTGACGACGCTCGCCTATAAGATCGGCGATCAGCCTGCCGTGTACTGCCTGGAAGGTGCGATCGCGATCACGGGGGCGCTCGTTCAGTGGCTGCGGGACAACATCGAGCTCATCAAGAGCTCGCCGGAAATCGAAGAGCTGGCGAAGACGGTGGAGGACAACGGCGGGGTCTACTTCGTCCCCGCGTTCTCGGGCCTCTTCGCCCCCTATTGGAGGGGCGAGGCCCGCGGGGTCATCGCGGGGCTGACCCGGTACGTCACCAGGGGCCATCTGGCGCGGGCTGCGCTCGAAGCCACGGCTTGGCAGAGCCGCGAGGTGGTGGACGCAATGAACGCCGACTCGGGCGTCGACCTCACCTCGCTCAAGGTCGACGGCGGGATGGTCTACAACGAGCTGCTGATGCAGTTCCAGGCCGACGTTCTCGACGTTCCAGTGATCCGGCCGACTGTCGCCGAGACGACCTCGCTGGGCGCAGCCTACGCCGCCGGCCTCGCGACCGGTTTCTGGTCCGAGGTCGAAGACCTCCGCGCCAACTGGGGCAAGGACAAGGAGTGGCAGCCCCAGATGGATGCGGCGGAACGGGAAAAGGAGTACCGGTTCTGGAAGAAGGCGGTGACGCGGACCTTCGACTGGGTGGAGTAGGAGAGACGTCTACTGTGGACGGACCCGGCGGCCGGATGCGCTGCCGGGTCCCGTCGCCCCGCTAGTCCTCGGCTTCGATCCCTTCCGCGAAGTCGCCCTTCGTGTCGCTTTCTGGGTGGTGCTCGATCTCCTCAACCCCCTCGGCGAAGGTGCCCTCATGCATGTGCTCTCGCTCTTCCTCGCCTTCCGCGAAGTCGCCCTTCGTATCCCGCTCGGGGTGATGCTCGCGCTCCTCGATCCCCTCCGCGAAGCTGCCCTCGTGCTCGTGCTTCTCGGGCTCCCCAGGCTCCATCCAGCCTCCTCCTCGGGGCGCTAACCGAAGCGCCCAATCGACCTCACGAGTGTACCCTCGCCATGACGCTCCATATGAACTGCAACGAATAACGTGGCGTCTCTCCAGACCGAGGCGCTGGTGATCGGCGGTGGCTCGACGGGCGCCGGGGTCGCCCGTGATGCAGCCATGCGGGGCCTCAAGACCGTGCTCGTTGAGCGCAAGGACCTGGCGGACGGCACGACCGGACGCTTCCACGGCCTGCTGCACTCGGGCGGACGCTATGCGGTCAAGGACCCGGAGGCGGCGAAGGAGTGCATCGCCGAGAACCTCATCCTGCGGCGGACTGCCTCCGACTGCATCGAGGACACCGGCGGTCTCTTCGTCACGACCCCGTGGGACGACCCCGCCTTCGGGGACTCGTTCGTCGTGGGCTGCGAGGCGACGGGAATCCCAGTCGAGGAGATCGCGGTGTCCGAGGCGCTGCGACGCGAGCCGCGCCTCGATCCCGGGATCTCGCGCGCCTTCACGGTCCCCGACGCCGCCCTCGATCCCTGGAAGCTCGTCTGGGCGTGCGCCCGCTCGGCCCAGGAGCACGGCGCCCAGATCCTGCTCTACCACCGCGTCGTCGACCTCGAGCGGGACGGCCAGAGGGTGACCGGCGCCCTTGTCCGCAACGAGCTCACCGGCGAGGAAGTGCGAATCCATGCGGATGTCGTCGTCAACGCAGCGGGTGCGTGGGCTGGGCAGATCGCGGAGCTGGCCGGCTGCCGGGTCACCGTCCTCCCCGGCAAGGGGATCATGATCGCGATGAACCACCGGCTCGTGAACACGGTGGTCAACCGCTGCAAGATGCCGGCGGACGGCGACATCCTCGTCCCGATCCGTACGGTCTGCGTGATCGGCACGACCGACGTGCGGGTCGCGGATCCCGATGAGCTCGAGGTCACCCAGTCCGAGATCGACGAGATGCTCGACGAGGGAGAGAAGCTCGTCCCCGGCTTCCGCGAGGCCCGCGCGCTCCGCGTTTGGGCCGGGGCGCGCCCGCTTTTTTCGCAAGAGGAGGTGGCCGACACGCGCGAGGTGAGCCGTTCCCACGCGCTGCTGGACCACCGCGACCGCGACGGCGTCGAGGGCCTTGTGACGATCACGGGCGGCAAGACGACGACGTTCCGCCTCATGGCCGAGGCGGCGGTGGACGCCGCTTGCGCACAGCTCGGGATCGAGCGCCCGTGCCGGACGCACGAGGAGCCGCTGCCCGACTCGGAGGACGGAAGCTTCTACGTGCTCGGCTCGCGGCTTCGCGCGCGCGAACCCGTTCCCCAGTCCGAGGAGATCATCTGCGAGTGCGAGTTGATCACACGGCAGCGACTCGAGGAGGCGATGGAGCGGCGGCGCACCGGAAATCTCGACGACATCCGGCGGACGCTGCGGCTGGGAATGGGGCCATGTCAGGGCGGCTTCTGCATCTACCGGGCGACCGGCATCCTCCACGCCGTCGAGCGGCTCGACCACCGTGCCGCCAACGTTGCCCTACTCTCGTTCCTGCAAGAGCGCTGGAAGGGCGCGCACCCCATCCTCTACGGCGACCAGCTGCGACAGGCCCGGCTCGACGACTGGATCTTCCAGGGGCTGCTCGGGGTTCAGCACTTGCCCACATGATCTACGACACGGTGGTGATCGGCGCCGGCCTCGCCGGCCTGACGGCGGCACTCCGGCTGGCGGACGAAGGCGGGCGCGTGCTCATCGTCGCCAAGGGGGTCGGTTCGACGCATCTTGCGCCGGCGACGATCGACGTGCTGGGGTTCGATGGCAGGGCGGTGGAAAGCCCCGCGCAGAAGCTGTCAAGGTTTGGCGAGGCGCATCCGCAGCATCCGTACGCCCGCCTCTCCATCGAGTTGATCGCGGCGAGCATCGAGTGGCTCAAGACACGCTTGCCCGCCTTCGGCTATCGGGGCGGGCTCGAGGAGAACTTCGTGCTCCCGACGGCCGTCGGCGCAGTGAAGCGCTCGGCGGTGGTGCCGGAGACGATGGCGGCGGGCGACCTCCGCGCAGGCGGCCGCTTCCTGTTCGTCGGCCTCGGGCTCAAGGACTTCTATCCCGCATATCTGGCCGACAACCTCGGGCACGCCTCTGCGGACTCGGCCGTGTCCGCGCGCGCAATCGAGCTCGAGACGTCGCCCGGCGGCGAGGCCGACGTCAGCAGCGTCGGCTTCGCCAGGCGGTTCGAGCAGCCCACCTTCCGGAATGCGGTCGTGCGCGGACTCGCTGGGCAGGTCGAGCGGGACGAGCGCGTAGGTTTTCCGGCGGTGCTCGGGCTCCAGGACGCCGGGAAGGTCTGGCGGGAGCTCGAGGAAAAGCTCGAGCGGCCTGTCTTCGAGGTCGCGACGCTCCCTCCGTCGGTGTCGGGCATCCGCCTCTTCGAGGCGATGACCGCCGCCGTGCGAAAGGCCGGGGGGCGAATCCTGATCGGGCAGACGGTCACCGGGGCCGAGACCAGCAACGGCCGGGTCGAGGCGGTCGTCGTTCAGGCGGCGGCGCGGCCAACGACCTATAGAGCGGGCTCGTTCGTGCTCGCCTCCGGCGGGTTCGCGTCCGGCGGCGTCCAGCTCGACTCCTATGGAAAGCTCCGCGAGGCCGTCTTCGACCTGGCGGTCTCGCACGCCGAAGACGGGCCTCGTTTCCTACCGGACTACCTCGACGAGCAGCCGCTCGACCGCGTCGGCGTCCTGGTCGACAACGGGCTTCGCCCCACCGACGGCGACGGGCGGCCGCTCTACGAGAACCTCCACGCCGCCGGTGCGACACTCGCGGGCGCCGTCCCGTGGCGAGAGGCGTCGGGCAACGGCGTCAGCCTCGCGAGCGGGTACGCCGCCGCCGCCGCGATTCTCGAGAGTGACTCATGATCGAGCTCGTCCGCGACTCCCTCGACCACTGCGTGAAATGCACGATCTGTGAGACGTTCTGCCCGTTCTCCCAGGTGACGCCGCTCTTCCCCGGCCCGAAGTTCGTCGGGCCGCAGGCGGAGCGGTACCGCGGCGCCGGCGTCTCTCCAGACGCGTCCGTCGACTACTGCTCGGGCTGCGGGATCTGCACGCAGGTCTGCCCGCAGGACGTGAAGATCGCCGAGATCAACTCTCAGGCGCGCGCTCAGCTCTGGGAGGAGCGGGGCATTCCGCTCCGCAACCAGCTGATCGCGAGGCCAAGCGTGCTCGGCCGGCTCGGAACCCCGGTCGCACCGCTCGCGAATTGGGCGCTGAAGAACAAGGCGCTGCGGCTCCTCGCCCATCGTCTGCTCGGCATTCATCGCCGCGCTCCCATGCCTCGGCTCGCGGGCCGGAGCTTCCAGCGCTGGGCGCGGCAGCACCGCAGTCCGATCTCCCGTCGGAGGGTCGTCTACTTCCATGGCTGCGGCGTCAACTACTACGAGCCGGCCGTGGGGGAAATGGTCGTCGGCGTTCTCGAACACAACGGCTACTACGTCCAGGTCCCGCCGCAGGACTGCTGCGGACTGCCGCTGCAGTCGAACGGCAACTTCGAGGCGGCGCGGGCGTACGTCCGGCGGCTGGTGGCCAATCTCGCCCCCTACGCCCGCGAGGGCGTGCCGATCGTGGTGAACTCGACCAGCTGCGGCCTGATGCTGAAGCGCGAAGCGCACGAGATTCTCGGCGTCGAGGACGACGACCTGAGAGCGGTGAGCGAGGCGACCTACGACCTCTGTGAGTTCCTCCTCCTCATGCACGAACGGGGCGAGCTTCGGACCGACTTCCGGCCCCTGCCGCAGACCGTCCCCTACCACGCGCCGTGCCAGCAGCGCGGGCACGGGATCGGCAAGCCCGCGCTCGACCTGCTCGCCCTGATCCCGGACCTGCGAGTGATCGAGCTGGACGCCGATTGCTGCGGGATCGCCGGCACGTACGGGCTGAAGAAGGAGAAGTACGAGATCTCGATGGCCGTGGGCGAGCGGCTCTTTCGCGACGTGTGGGAATCCGGGGCGAACCTCGCCGCCTGTGACAGCGAGACGTGCCGCTGGCAGATCGAGCACGGCGCAGGCGTCCACGCCGTCCACCCCGTCGAGCTCCTCTTCCGCGGCTACGGACTTGATGCCCCGGCCGCGGCTGGCGTGAGCGCCCGCTAAGCCGGTGGTCGGGCTCGTCATCGTCTCGCACAGCGCGACGCTCGCCGAGGGCGTCGCCGAGCTGGCGCGCGGCATGGGTGCCGAGGTGCCAATCGAGCTCGCCGGCGGGATCGACGCCCCGGAGCCGGCACTCGGCACCGACGCCATGCGGGTGCTCGAGGCGATCGAGCAAGCGGACCAGGGCGACGGGGTTCTCGTGCTCATGGATCTCGGCAGCGCCGTCCTGAGCGCCGAGATGGCGCTGGACATGCTTCCGCCCGAGCGGCGCGGGCGCGTCCTGCTCTGCGAGGCTCCGCTCGTGGAAGGAGCGGTCGCGGCGGCCGTCACGGCCAACCTCGGCGCATCGCTTGCCGACGTGGCCGCCGAGGCTCGCGGTTCCCTGGTCGCCAAGGCCACGCACCTGGGCACGGGTGAGACGGCCGCTCCCGCCGCCGCCGCCGCCGACGACGGGAGTCGGACGCTCACGCTGACGGTGCGGAACCCGCTCGGCTTGCATGCGCGGCCCGCTGCACGCTTCGTCCAGACTGCCGGCAGTTTCGACGCCGACGTCACCGTCACGAACGTGACGACGGGTCGCGGCCCCGCCGGCGGGCGCAGCCTCAATGCGCTCGCGACGCTCGGAGTGCGCCAGGGAGAGGAGATCCTCGTCGTCGCGCGTGGACCGGAGGCGAGCGAGGCGCTCGGCGCGTTGGCAGCGCTGGCCGAGCGCGATTTCGACGACGCGCCCGCCGTTCAACCGGCGGCGCCGACGCCCCCGGTTCGCGCACAAGCGGCCCCGGCCGGGGCGCTGGCCGGGCTCGCCGCCGCCCCCGGCACGGCGCTCGGAGCCGCTCGCCACTTCCGACTGACTCCGCTCGAGGTGCCCACCGAGGCGGCGAGCGACCCACGGGCGGAGTGGGACGCGCTCGGGCGGGCCATCGAGCGGGTAAGGGCGGAGATCCGCGCGACGCGTGAGTCGGTCGCCGCCCGTGCGGGCGAGTACAGCGCAGCGATCTTCGACGCCCATCTGCTCTTCCTCGAGGACGATGCGCTGCTCGAGCCTGCCCGGCGCGCGATCTTCGAGCAGGGCGACAACGCCGCGCAGGCCTGGCATTCGGCCGCCGAGGCGGTCGCGGCCGGATACCGCCGCCTCGACGACGAGTATCTGCGGACTCGGGCCGAGGACTTGACCGCCGTGGCGCGCGAGGTGGTCGCCTACCTCTTGGACGGAGAGGCGCTCACAACGGCTGTGGTCGAGCCTGGCATCGTCGTCGCGGCCGATCTCACGCCTGCGGACACCGTTGCCCTCGATCGCGAGCTCGTCCGCGGTATCGCCACCGCCTACGGCGCGGCGACCTCGCACAGCGCGATCCTGGCCCGCTCGCTGGGGATCCCGGCCGCGGTCGGGCTCGGAGAGCGGCTGCTCGACGTTCCCGAGGGCACGCCGCTCGTCCTCGACGGGGACGCAGGCGCCGTGTACGTCGACCCCACCGCCGAGCTCGTGCGCGACTACGAGCAGCGGAGCGCCGAGCGCCAGGCAGCGGCGCGACTGGCGCTCGCCTCCGCGCAGCGGCCGGCGCGGACGCTGGATGGTCGCCGGATCGAGGTCGTCGCCAACGTCGGCTCTCCCGCGGACGTGGACGCCGCCGTGGCGAACGGCGGCGAGGGCGTGGGGCTTCTGCGCACGGAGTTTCTGTTCCTGGAGCGCGAGTCGATTCCGCTAGAGGACGAGCAATACGCCGCCTATAAGGAGATGGCCGAGCGGCTGGATGGGAGACCGCTGATCCTGCGCACGCTCGACGTCGGCGCGGACAAGCCGCTCCCCTACCTACCGCAGCGGCCCGAGGCGAACCCCTTCCTCGGCGTCCGCGGAATCCGCCTCGGGCTGACCGAGCCCGAGCTTCTGGAGACGCAGCTCCGGGCGGCGCTCCGCGTGGCCGTCTCGCACCCGCTGAAGGTGATGTTTCCGATGGTCACCACCCTTACCGAGTACCACGAAGCGGTGTCGGTGCTCGCCCGTGCCCGGGAGCGCCTGGAACAACGGGGCGAGAGTCCGGAAGAGATTGACGTCGGCGTCATGGTCGAGGTGCCTGCGGTCGCCCTCGCCGCCGAGGCGTTCGCGCCCGAGGTCGACTTCTTCTCGATCGGGACCAACGATCTCGCGCAGTACACGATGGCGGCCGAGCGGGGAAACGAAGCGGTCGCAGGCCTGGCGGACGGGCTGCACCCGTCGATCTTGCGACTGATTCGAGCCGTCGCCGAAGCGGCCGAGGCGCACGGGAAGTGGGTCGGCGTCTGCGGCGAGCTGGCGGCGGACCCACTAGCCGTGCCAATCCTCGTCGGGCTCGGAGTGTCCGAGCTGAGTGTGAACGCGCCTGCGATCCCGGCGACGAAGGAGGCAGTGCGACGGCTGGACGCCGGAGCGGCCGCGGATCTCGCCGACGAGGCGCTGCGGCTGGCGTCGGCCGAGGATGTTCGCGCGCTGGTCGCCGCCGAGACCTCCACCGCACCGATTGCGACATCGGAGCGTTCGAAACCGTGAGCGGCGAGGCAGGCGCTCCCGCCTCACTCCTGCTCGGTCTCACGTACGTCCGCATCCTGCTCGTACCAGTCGTGATGGGCCTGATCCTGCTCGGGCCCAGCCGAAGCGCCGCGTACGCCCTCGCCGCCGTGTTCTTCGCGATCGCGGCGACGACAGACTTCGTCGACGGCTACCTGGCTCGGCGGTGGGCCCTGACGACTACAGTCGGCTCCTTCCTCGATACCACGGCCGACAAGCTGCTCGTTTCCGGGGCGCTGATCGCCCTCGTCGAGGTCGACAGGGCCTCCGCGTGGGTCGCGATCATCATCATCGGCCGCGAGCTGGTGATCCTCGGGCTGCGGGGCGTCGTTGCGGCGGAGGGAACGGTGTTCCCGCCGTCGATCTGGGGCAAGCTCAAGACGAACGTCCAGTTCCTCGCCATCCTGCTCGCCATCCTCCGTTACGACGATCCCATCGGCCCGCTGCTTCTGGACGAGTGGGCGATGCTCGCGGCGGCGGCGATCACGGTGCTGTCCGCCGTCGAATATCTCGCCCGCTTCTCGTCGGCCCTTTCCGAGGGCTCGGGCTGACCGGAGCCGCCTTCGTCACCGGCGGCACGGGGTTTCTCGGCGGGGCGATCGTCGAGCGCCTCCTCGCCGACGGCCGCATCGTCAAGACCATCGCCCGGTCCGACGAGTCGGCGCACGCGCTCCGCACGCTGGGCGCGGAGCCTGTCCGGGGCGACATTCTCGACGCGGAGGCGCTCACGGCCGCGATGCGCGGCTGCGAAGTGGTCTACCACGCCGCCGGTGTCAATGCACTCTGCCTCCGCGATCCCTCGCCCCTGTTCGAGGTCAACGTGCGGGGTTCGCGCAATGTCGTGTACGCCGCGGCGGCGGCGGGTGTCCGGCGGGTCGTCTACACCTCGTCCGCCGCCGCCGTCGGAGAGGCACGCGGGACTGTGGGTACGGAGACCTCGCCACACCGTGGCTGGTTCCTGTCGAGCTACGAGCGCTCGAAGTTCGAGGCCGAGCAGGCGGTGCTGCGTGCGGCGCGCGAGACGGGGATCGAGGTCATCTGCGCGAATCCGGCGTCCGTCCAAGGTCCCGGCCGCGCAACGGGCTCTACCAAGCTCCTGCTCGATTACCTGAATGGGAAGCTGAAGGCGATCGTCGACTCCACGATCAGCCTCGTGGACATCGCCGACTGCACCGAGGGCCACCTGCTCGCTGAGGTCCGAGGGGAGCCGGGGGAGCGGTACGTCCTGAGTGGAGCGACTGTCACCGTGCGAGAGGGCATCCAGCTCCTCGACCGCCTGACCGGCATCGACGAGCCGGTCCGTGCCTTGCCGCCTGCCGTCGCGACGGCGGCGGCCGTCGCCGTCGAAACGGCGGCCCGGCTGCGTCGAACCACCCCACGCGTCTGCCGCGACCTGGTACGGACGGCGCTCCACGGCCACTCCTACGACGGATCGCGGGCCGAGCGCGAGCTCGGTCTCAGCTACACGCCGCTCGAGGAGACGATCCGTCGAACCGTCGGCTGGTTTCTGGAGCAGGGGCTCGTCGACCGCCGCCTTCCGCGTACCGGCTAATTCCAGGGCAGCGCTGCCCGGGTCGACCAATATTCGGTCGGCTCCTCGGCGAGCGAGGTGAGCTGGCGGTCGAGCTCTTCGTCATAGCCGAGGTCGAGCGCGGCGAGGTTGCTCCGCAGCTGCTCGACCGTCGTCGCCCCCGAGAGCGCGACGTCGGCCCAGGGCTGAGCGAGGACGGCCGCGAGCGCAACCGCGTCTGGCGTAGTGCGCCGCTCCCTGGCGATCTTCGCGAGGGGGGAGTCGCCGCCGCGCAGGGTGAGACGACCGTTGGCGAGGACCTCCTTGACGATCACTCCGAGCCCCGTCGCATGCGCCTCTGCGAGCGCAGCGCCGGAAGAGCGCTCCAGGAGGTTCCAGGTTGCCTGGACCGTGTCGAAGGTGCCGACCTCCAGCGCGCGCCGGATTGTCTCCGCCTGCTGAGGCCCGGTCACCGAGACGCCGACCGACAACCCCTCCTCGCGCAGGCGTCGCAGCTCCTCGAGAACCGCGCGGTCCTCGAGCACACCACTTTCCAGCGTGGCCGAGTGGATCTGGTAGAGGCGCAGGTGCGGCCCCAGCAGGGTACGGCTCTCAACGAGCTGCCGGCGCAGTGTCGCCGCGGACAGGTCCTTGACCTCTGCCGGGTCGGCGTCGACGCGCCAGCCGGCGGTGTAGGTGTAGCCCCACTTCGATCCAACGGTCACCTCGCCCAGACGCAGCCCGCGCCGCTCGAGCCAGGAAGCGACGAAGGCTTCCGCCTTACCGTACGAGCGGGCGGCGTCGAGATACCGCACGCCGCCGGCGAAAGCCGCTTCGAGCACCCGGTGCGCGTTGCGCTCCATTGCGGCGACATCGGTCTGGCTGCCCAGATCTTCGCCGTGGCCGACGTTGATGTAACCGGGTCGGCCGAGGGCCGCCAGCCCGAGTCCAATCCGGCTGACCCGCAGGACGGTGCGCCCGAGGGTAATCACGTCTCCTGCTTGCCCACCGTACCGCCAGCGACGCGCTCGCAGGTCGGGCGATCGGCCACCTGATAGCCGACTTCGTGCGCCATCCCCGACCGGCGACCAGATCCCGCTCGAGGTAAGCCGCAACCTCGAGCCGTTGCGGTCGCTCGGCGCGGACGGCACCTAGGAGGGAAACCTGAACACCTTCCTCGCTGTCCTCGAAATCGACTAGCGTTCGCGGCCGCTATGGCGCGCGAGTTCCTCTTCACGTCCGAATCGGTCACCGAGGGCCACCCGGACAAGATCGCCGACCAGATCTCGGATTCGGTGCTCGACGCCGTGCTCGCCGATGATCCGACGGGCCGCGTCGCCTGCGAGACCCTGATCACCACCGGCCTCGTCGTCGTCGCCGGTGAGATCTCGACCGAGACCTACGTCGACATCCCCCGGGTGGTGCGCGAGCGGGTCACGGAGATCGGCTACACGCACTCGGAGTGGGGCTTCGACGCGGATACTTGCGGCGTCGTGGTCGCGATCGACGAGCAGTCGCCCGACATCGCGCTGGGGGTCGACCAGTCGTACGAGCTCCAACACGACCCCGGCGACGACGATCCGCTCGACCGAATCGGCGCCGGCGACCAGGGGATGATGTTCGGGTACGCGACGCGCGAGACGCCGGAGCTGATGCCACTGCCGATCATGCTCGCGCACAAGATCGCGCGGCGCCTCGCCGGCGTGCGCAAGTCAGAGCAGCTGAAGTACCTGCGGCCCGACGGCAAGGCGCAGGTGACCGTGCGCTACGAGGTCGACGAGCACGACCGCCAGGTTCCCGTCGAGGTCGTACGCTTGCTCGTCTCGACGCAGCACGCGGAGAACGTCGACTCCGAGACGATCAAGGAGGACGTCATCGAGCACGTCCTCCATCCGATCCTCGATCCGCGGCTCTACGACGAGCGGCGGCTCTACGACGATCGCGACTTCGTCTACGTCAACCCGACGGGGAAGTTCGTGCTCGGCGGGCCGATGGGGGATACGGGCCTGACCGGCCGCAAGATCATCGTCGACACCTATGGCGGCGCGGCACGGCACGGCGGAGGCGCGTTTTCCGGCAAGGACCCGACCAAGGTCGACCGCTCGGCTGCTTACGCCGCGAGGTACGTTGCGAAGAACCTCGTCGCCGCCGATCTCGCGCATCGCTGTGAGGTCAACGTCGCGTATGCCATCGGCGTCGCCCATCCGGTCTCGATCGCGGTGCGCACGTTCGGGACCGAGAAACGGCCGGTCGAACAGCTCGAGGAGCTCGTTCGGGAGCACTTCGACCTGCGGCCGGCGGCGATCCTGCGTGATCTCGACCTCCGGCGGCCGATCTACGCGAAGACGGCCGCGTACGGCCACTTCGGGCGCGACGACCACGACTTCACGTGGGAGCGAACCGACAAGGCCGATCTGCTGCGCGCCGCCGCCGGCATCGACGAGAAGGCGACCGTTTAGGAGGGTTTGGCGAAATACAGTCTGTGCCGCAGGGCCGCGCTGCTCGCCCCGAGGCGGCGTCCTCAGTCGCCCCCGTATCGAACTGATACGGGGACTCCCTGCGTCCTTGCCTCGGAACGACCATCGCACCCCTGCGACGAGCGGCATTCCGCCAAACCCTCCAGCAGGACTGCGGCGTCGGCCTCCGAAAGCTGAGGCCCGTGACCAAGCAAGCCGCCCTCATCGCACTGGCACGCAACCGCGGCGAGCTCGACGCCGCCGCGCTGGCTCGCTTGCTCGCGGCTACGAAGGCCTGACGAAGAGGCCCGCGGCCGCCTTCTCCGCGATCGTCTCCTCGCGACCGTCGAGCTTGACGCGGAAGTGGCCGGCGGCCGGCTCCGCTGCGGTCATCTGCAGCTTGCGCCCGGGCTCGAAGCCCTGGTCGTAGAACCAGTGCAAGAGCTCGCCGTCGTGCTCGGCGAGCCGGACGATCGTGGCCTTGGCGCCAGCGTCCAGCTCTGCAAGCGGCTTGAGCTCCTCGTTCTCGGCCTGCTCGAAGTCGGGGTCGACAGGCCAGCCGTGAGGACAGCGCTCGGGATGCCCGAGCCGCTCCGCGACCCGGTCGATCATCTCGTCCGAGAAGGAATCGCCGAGCTCGTCGGCGTGGACGTGCGCCTCGGCCGCCGTGTAGCCCATGAAGTCCGTTAGGAGACGCTCGATCAGCCGGTGCTTGCGAACGACCCGTTCGGCACGCTGCCGCCCAGCCTTCGTCAGCAGCGCCTCCTTGTGTTCGCCGCGGCGGACGAGACCGTCCTTCTCGAGGCGCTTGAGCATCTCGCCGGCCGAAGCCCGGGAGACTCCGAGCATCTCGGCGACGCGCGACGCCAGTGTGGGCGACGCGCCGGCGGTGAGCGGACGGTACTCGCCGATCGGGAAGGCGAGGAAATAGATCGTCTCGAGGTACTCGTCGACGGAGTGCGACTGCCCCACGACGCGTAAATCTAGCCGGGGGTGCCGGCGTCGGCGGCCGTCCGTGCCCGGAGCACGTAGACCAGCGGCGCCGAGACAGCGATTAGCAGCAGCGCCGGCAGTGCCGCGCGGGAATACGAGCCGACCGAGGTGTAGCGCCAGATCTCGGTCGCCAGGGTCTCGAAGCCAATCGGGCGCAGGAGAAGGGTGGCCGGCAGCTCCTTCATCGTGCTCAGAAACACCAGCGCGCCGCCGGCGAGCAATCCCGGCGCTACGAGCGGCGCCGTGATCCGTGCGAAGACCGTGCCGGAACTCCGTCCCAGCGACCGGCCCGCCTCCTCGAGCCGCGGGTTGACGCGGGCCAACGCCGAAGCGCTGCCGGCAAGGCCCTGCGGGAAGAACCGCACGACGTATGCGAAGACCAAGAGAGCGAGCGTCTGGTAGAGCGGCGTCACGTAGTTCGCCGCAAAGAAGACGAGGGAGAGCGCGATCACGATCCCCGGTAGGGCATTACCGGCGTACGACGCCCGCTCGAGCAGCCGGCTCAGCCGGCTCGGATAGCGGACGGCGAGCGTGGCGACCGGCAGCGAGGCGGCGACGGCTACGACGGCTGCGACCGCGGAGACGCCGACCGAGTTCACGGCCGGGCGCCAGCTCCAAGCGATCGGCTCGGACAGCGTGAAGGCTCGGGCGGACCAGTAGGCGAGGACCGTCAGCGGGACGACGAGCGCGAGCCCGACTACGAGTCCGCAGAAGATCAGGGCGGGCAGCCGCCAGCGCCCCAGCGGAACAAGCGCCGCTGGCCGCGGAGATCCGGCGCCTGAGCGGTGGAGAGCGCCGCGCCCGCGGGCGCGCAGCTCGAGCGCCAGCACGACGGCGGTGATCGCGACTAGCACCAGCGCGAGGACTGCCGCGGGTGTCCGATCGAACAGCGCCCGGTACTGGAGGTAGACGGCCCGCGTCAGCGAGTCGTACTGCATCAGCGAAACGGCGCCGAAGTCCGCCAAGGTGTAGAGCGCGACGAGGAGGGCCCCGGCCGCGAGTGACGGGCGGACAACCGGCAGCGTCACGCGACGGAAGGTCGAGAGCGGCGAGTGGCCGAGGCCGCGGGCCGCGTCCTCGAGCGCAGGATCGACGTCGCGCAGCGCTGCCGCAGCCAGAAGGAAGACGAACGGGTAGGTGGCGACGGTGAGGGCGAGCCACGCGCCGGGGAGCCCGTAGATCTCGGGGACGCGTTCGACGCCGAACGCCCCCTCCAGCAGGCGCTGGAGCAGGCCGCGCGGGCCGAAGGCGGCCAGGAAGACGAGTGCCGCGACATAGCTCGGGATCACGAGCGGCAGCGCCGCAGCGGTGGCCCAGAGGCCCCGCCAGGGCAGATCGGTGCGCGTCGTCAGCCATGCGAGTGGGAGGCCGATCGCCAGCGCAGTGCCGGTCACCGCCCCGACGAGGACGCCGGTGTCCACAACGAGCTCGAGGAGCGTGTCGGAGACGAGCACGTCCCAGGCTCGCCGACCGCCTTCAGCGGCACGGACGACGAGGTACGCGAGCGGTAGCGCAACGAGCCCGACGGCCGCTGCCGCGGCGAGGAGGAGCAGCGCCGGCGGGCGTCGCCTCACGTCGTGAAGCCGACCTCGCTGAGCAGGTCGAGGCTCTTCTCGAGCTCGGGACCGAAGGCGTCGAGCTCCACGTCCGGACCCTCCAGCGACTCGAGCGCGGGAAGGCCTTCCTTGGGCTCGACTCCCTCGACGAGCGGGTATTCCGCCTCCTCCGCCTCCTCGGTGTAGAAGCGCTGGCCCTCATCGGAGAGGAGGTACTCGACGAACTCGCGAGCGCTCTCCTCGTTGTCGGTTCCCTTGATGATTCCCGCACCGGCAACGCTGACCAGCGCACCGGGATCGCCGCTTTCGAGGAAGTGGTTCGCGACCTTCGCGTCCGGCTGCTCCTCCTTCACGAGGTAGAGGTAGTAGTGGTTGACGAGCCCGAGGTCGATCTCGCCCGCAGCGACGGCCTCGACGACGGGGGTGTTCTTCTCGTAGGTCTTGGGGTCGTTGGCCTTGAGGCCCTCGAGCCACTCGCGCGTCCGCTCCTCGCCTGCGGTCAGCCGCATCGCCGTGACGAACGCCTGAAAGGACGCGTTCGTCGGCGGGAACCCGATCTTGCCCTTCCACTTCGGGTCGGTCAGGTCGTAGACCGAGTCGGGAACCTCCTCCTCTGTGAGCGCCTCGGTGTTGTAGGCGAGGACCCGTACCCGCCCCGACGTGCCGACCCACCGGCCGTCGGGATCGCGAAAGCGCTCCGGCACGCGCTCGAGCAGATCATCCGGGAGCTCCGCGAGCAGTTCCTGGTTCTCGACCGCGCCGAGCGAGCCCGGATCCTGGGCGAAGAAGACGTCGGCCGGGCTGTTGTCGCCCTCCTCGGCAATCGTCGCCGCAAGCTCGGCGCTGTCGCCGTAGCGCACCTCGAGCTCGACGCCAGACGTCTCCTCGAACTGCTCGAGCAGCGGTTCGACGAGCTCTTCTTCCCGGCCCGAGTAGATCGTCAGCTTGCCTCCTCCCGATCCCTCGTCGTCGCCACACCCCGCGGCACCGAGAACGAGGATCGCTCCGAACAGCACAGCGATGCGCTTCATCCCGCCTCCTGTAAGGATCACCTTCGCCACCATGTAAGGGCGACCTTACATCAGGCCTCGCGTACGGGCGTCAGTTGAAGATGGCGACCCGGCCCTGATGGGGCCGGAGCGTCACGCGAGCGCCCAAGGGCACGTTCTCGGTCGACGGCCGCTGGGAGCACAGGCTCGTGCCGTCGTCGAGACGCACGCGATAAAAGACGTCGTGGCCGCGGAACTCGCGGGCGACCACTCGACCCTGACCATCTGCGTCAATCGTGAGCTCGAGGAGCTCGGGGCGGACCAGCACGTCGACCGGCTCGTGGCCGTTCCCGCATGGGGCTGCGAAGACTCCAATCGGCGTCTCGACGGCGCCGCCCGCCAGTCGGCCCGGGATGATGTTGGCTGCGCCGACGAATTCGGCCGCCCAGCGGTCGACGGGCTGGAAGTAGATGTCTTCGGGCTTGCCGGCCTGGACGATTCGGCCCTCGGCCATCAGGGCGAGGCGGTCTGCGACCGAGAACGCCTCCTCCCGGTCGTGCGTTACGAGCAGCACGGTGACCTCGGCGGTGCGAAGGATCGCGCAGAGCTCGTCACGCATCGCGCCGCGCCGCAGCGGGTCGATGTTGCTCCAGGGCTCGTCCAGCAGGACGACCTCAGGCTCGGGTGCGAGCGCGCGCGCGAGCGCCACCCGCTGCTGCTGCCCGCCGGAGAGCTCGTGGGGATAACGGTCTGCCTCCCGCTCGAGCCCGACCAGCGCGAGCGTCTCGGCGACGCGTGCCGTGCGGCTGGTGCGGCGGCGCAGGCCGAAGCCGACGTTGGCCGCCGCCGTCAGGTGAGGAAAGAGCGCGTAGTCCTGGAAGACCATCCCCACGCGGCGGCGATCGGGTGGGACCCATCGAGGGCCCGTGACCGGTTCCCCGGCGAGCGAGACGGTGCCGGAGTCAGGCCGCTCGAAACCGGCGATCAGTCGCAGGAGCGTGGTCTTCCCACAACCGCTCGGCCCGAGCAGCGCGAGAAACTCCCCGCGCTCGACGCTGAGCGTCGCTCCGGCAACGGCGTCGACCTCGCCGAAGCGCTTCCAGACGTCTGTCAGGTGAATCGTCTTCACGTTGCAAGGGTCACCTTACAAGAGCGTGCGCCGTCGGCGTCTCATTCTGGTACTAGGCTCGCCCGGTGCCGCGTTACGCCTCCGTCTACCCGCTCGTCCCCTCTCGGGCGGTCGCGCGTCCCTTCACCTACGAGGTGCCGCCCGAGGTGGGCAAGGGTTCGGTCGTCTCGCTGCGTTTCCACGGCGCCTCGCGGCGGGGCGTCGTCGTCGGGCTGGAGGACGCGGCGCCGGTCGGGATCAAGACGGCGCCGGTCGGGGACGTGGTCGACTCGCTGCCCGAGCCGCTGATCGATCTCGCGCTCTGGCTCGCGGACTACTACGGCTCGACTCCCGCGCGGGCGCTCGAACTGGTCGCGCCGCTCAAGCGCAAGGCTCGAGGCGAACGGGAGTCTCCCGGGGCTCGCGACGCGCTCGGGGGTGAGACGGAGCCGGCCGCGCTCTCGGAGTCGCAGCGACGCGCCGTCGACCGCATCACCGGCACCCTTGACGACGGTGGCGGCAACTTCCTCCTCTACGGCGCGACGGGCAGCGGCAAGACCGAGGTCTACATCCAGGCGTGCACCGCGGCGCTTGAGCGCGGCCGGACAGCGATCGTCCTCGTCCCGGAGATCGCGCTTGCGCCGCAGACGGTCGGCCGCCTCCGTGCCCGGTTCGCCGATCGCGTTGCGATTCTCCATTCCGGTCTGACCGAAGCCGAGCGCCGCGACGAGCGGCAGCGAATCGCAAGCGGCGCGGCTCCGATCGTGGTCGGCGCCCGCTCGGCCGTCTTTGCCCCGCTCGCCCGGGTCGGCGTCATCTGCATCGACGAGGAGCACGACCAGGCGTACAAGCAGGAGTCCGACCCACGCTACGACGCACGCACGGTGGCCGCGAAGCGGGCGGCGCTGGAGGGCGCCGTCGCCATCTTCGGCTCCGCGACGCCGCGGCCCGAGAGCTGGGAGCGCCTCGAACGGCTCGAGCTGGGCGGACGGCTCGCCGGCCCGTTGCCGCCGGTACGCGTGGTCGACCTCCGCCGCGAGGCCGGCTACCCGTTGTCGGCGCCGCTGCTCGCCGAGCTCGGCGCGATCGCCGAGAACGGCGGCAAGGCGATCCTGCTGCTCAACCGCCGCGGTGTGGCGCCGGCGATCCACTGTCGCTCCTGCGGGACGACGAGGCGCTGCCCAAACTGCGACGTCGCGCTTGTACTCCACACGGACGGCCGCCTCCACTGCCATCACTGCTCCTGGAGCGAAGAAACCGGACCGACCTGTCCGGAGTGTGGCTCGGGCGAGCTGGCTCGTATCGGCGCCGGGACGCAGCGGCTCGAGCGGGAGCTCGAGCAGAAGCTGCCGGAGCTCGAGCGTATCCGTTTGGACGCCGACTCCGTCCGCCGTCCCGGCGAGCTCGCCGCCGCGCTGCGGCGCTTCGCGGCCGCTCAGCGCGCGGTGCTGGTCGGGACGCAGATGGTCGCCAAGGGACACCACTTTGGTGGGGTCGCGCTCGCCGCCGTCGTCGATGCAGACACGGGCCTCGGCATGCCCGACTTCCGCGCCGAGGAACGCACCTTCCAGCTCCTGACGCAGCTTGCCGGCCGCAGTGGCCGCGACGCGCCGGGCCGTGTGCTGGTCCAGACCTTTCAGCCGGACGCCCGCCCGATCGTCCACGCCGCGAGGCACGACGTCGGACGCTTTCTGACCGAGGAGCTCGAGCGGCGCCGGGAGCTCGACTATCCGCCGTTCCGGCATCTCGTCCGGGTGGTTGCGTCGGGGCCGGAGGCCCGAGAGCCGCTGACGTTGCTCGAGGAGATCGCCGGGGGCATGCAGGACGAGGTGCTGGGGCCCGCGCCGCTGCTGCGGCTGCGCGGCCGCCACCGTGCCCAGCTCCTGGCGAAGACGGTGAACCCGCGGCCGGTCGCAGCTCGGATCGCGCAACTGCTCGCGGCCGCCGCCCCGGCGATGCGCCGCGCCGACGTCAACGCCGTCGTCGACGTCGATCCCCAAGGGCTCTGATTACATAGTCAGCCGATGGCCGAGGACGCGGGACAGGTCCGAAACGACGAACTCAATCCGCAGCAGGAAGCGCTGCGCCGGGCCGCGCTCGCCCAGATCCGGCAGTACCCGGACCCCGTCTTACGCATGCGCGCGGGGGAAGTGGAGACGTTCGACCAAGATCTCGCGAGGCTCGTCGAGCGCATGCTGCAGCTGATGCGTGACGCCAACGGTGCGGGGCTGGCCGCGAATCAGGTCGGCGTCTTGCGCCGCGTCTTCGTCTTCTACCCCGAGGCCGAGAGCGAGCCGGTCGCGATCGCGAATCCGGTCGTCGCCGAGCGGGGTGAGGAGCGGGTGGTCGACGCCGAGGGCTGTCTCTCGATGCAGGGCGTGCAAGTGCCGGTTGAGCGAGCGATCTCCCTCCACCTCGAGGGGCGCGACCCCGAGGGCAACGAGCTCTCGCTGGAGCTCACCGATCTCGGAGCCAGGATCGCCCAGCATGAGCTCGATCATCTCGACGGCGTGCTGATCCTCGAGCGGACGACCGAGGACGCGCGCAAAGAGGCGCTTGGAATCCTGCGGCCGCGCGCGATGCTCACCCCGGGCTAGCCGGCGTGTGGCTCGCGGTTGCCGCGACGGCGCCGTTCGGTGCGGACGTGCTTCGGCGGCTCGCGAAGCGCCACGACATCGCCTATCTCCTGACCCGGCCCGATCGGCCGAAAGGACGCGGCCGGCAGATGAGCGCTTCGCCTGCAAAGGAGGTCGCCGAGGAGCTCGGGATCGAGGTGCGGCAGCCCGAACGACCAGTGGAGCTGGGAGATCTGGAAGTTGACACGTTCGTCGTAGCCGCCTACGGCGCGATGATTCCCAACGAGCTGCTCGAGCGGGCGCTCTGGCTCAACGTCCATCCCTCGCTCCTGCCTCGCTGGCGCGGTGCAGCGCCTGTCGAGCGCGCGATCATGGCGGGCGATACCGAGACCGGTGTCTCGATCATCCGCCTCGTCGAGGAGCTCGATGCGGGTCCGGTTAGCGCCGCGGGCGAGTTTCCCATCGGCCAGGACGAGGACGCGGGCGTGGTGTTCCTGCGGGCTGCGGACATGGGATCGGAACTTCTGGACGGTGTGCTCGCACGGCCCCGATTCACGCCGCAGCAGGGCGAGGTGACGTACGCGGAGAAGATTCGCCCGGCCGACCGCGAGCTGGACTGGTCGCGCCCGCCGGAAGAACTGCACAACCGCATCCGCGCGCTTTCGCCACACATCGGTGCGCGGGGCGTGCTTCACGGCCGCCCCGTGATCGTCTGGCGGTCGCGGCTGGTCGACGGCCGGCTGGAGATCCTCGAGGTGCAGCCCGAAGGCCGGCGGCAGATGACCCTCGCTGAGTTCGAACGTGGCCTCCGCTAGGGGCTCGCACTCCTGGCCGGCGGCCGCTCCCGCCGGGCGGAGCCCGGCTCCGCGGCCGCCTCGCGCCGCTGGACGGCACGATGCTGCGCCGCCGGCGCTTGTACCGGCATCCGCCCTGGTTACTGTCCTGCGCGCCGGCGGCTTGCCTCCCGCCGCCAGCGACACGCCATGAGCGCGAGCCCGGCCCGCTCGGTCGCGCATAAGGTACTCGTGCGGGTCTTCGACGAGGGCGCTTATGCCGACCGGGCCTTTGCCGGCGAAGCGGCAGGGCTCGATGCACGCGACCGCGCCTTCGCGCAGCGGGTCGCCTACGGAGCGATCCAGCGGGTGCGGACTCTCGACCATGCCCTCGAGGCGATCGGTGGGCGGCCCGTTGCAGCGCTCGACGTCCCGGTTCGAGCGGCGCTGCGGCTGGGGGCGTACGAGCTCGCGTTTCTGGGGGGTGTGCCGCCGCGCGCGAGCGTGAACGAAGCCGTCGAGCTAGCCCGCGCCTCCGGCGCCGGACGGGCGACAGGCCTCGTCAACGCCGTCCTCCGGCGCGTTTCCGAGCAGGTGCGCAAGCTCCTCGACGCTCTGCCGGCGAGCACTCCGCAAGAGGCTGCGCTCAAGCACTCCTACCCCGACTGGGTCGCGGAGACCTGGTGGCGCGAGTGGGGCGCCGGCGAGGCGCTGGAGCTCATGCGCTTCCAGAACGAACCGGCTGAGACCGCCGTACGGGTCGTCGGCACGGGTGAGGCCCGCGTCGTCGAGCGGATCGAGCCGGACTGGCTCGAGCGGGGGCTCGTCTGGCCCCAAAGCCGGGGCTCCCAGGTCGCCGGCCTCTCCGTGGGAGCAGCAGCGGGAGAGCGGGTGCTCGACCTCTGCGCTGCTCCCGGTGGCAAGGCGACGCAGCTGGCCGAGCGGGCCGGCGAGGTCGTGGCGGTCGAGCTGCATCCCGGCCGGGCGCGCGAGCTAGAGGAGAATGCGCAGCGGCTCGGGGCCCATAACGTCACGGTCGTCAACGCGGACGCCCGCGAGCTGCCGGCAGACCTGACCGGCTTCGACCGGGCGCTCGTCGACGCGCCGTGCTCGGGTCTCGGAGTGCTCGCGTCACGGCCGGATCTCCGCTGGCGGGCCCAGCCGCTGCCAGAGCTGCAGCTGGAACTGTTGCGCGTGGCGGCGGAGCGCGTGCGTCCAGGCGGCGCAATCACCTACTCCGTCTGCACGATCGCCGCGGCCGAGAATGAGCAGGTCGTCGAGGCGAGCGGGCTCGAGGTGGAGCCTCTCGGCGAGCTATGGCCGGAGTTCGCGCACCCGCGCCGGCCCGAGTTCCTGCTGACGCTGCCGCACAAGCACCACACCTCGGGCTTCTTTATCGCCCGCCTCCGTCCCTAAGGCGCCGACTTGGCGGCGCCGACCATGGAGGCTGTGCCGCTGAGGCATCGCTTGCGATGCCGGTCAGAGGGCATGCCAGCTTCGCCGGCGCCCGTCTTCTTTGCCGGTGCGGCCGTCCCTAAGATCGAACAGTGTCCTGGGACGAATGGGTCCGCGGCCCCGAGGTCGAGCCGTCGCTCTACGCGGCCGACTTCTCGCGCCTCGGCGAGCAGATCGAGACGCTGCTCGAGGCGGGAGCGCGGATCTTCCATTTCGATGTCGGCGACGGGCACTTCGTCCCGCCCGTCACCGTCGGGCCGATCGTGCTCCAGTGGATCTCGGCGATCGTCCATCGCGCAGGCGGGCGGCTCGACTGCCACCTGATGGTCGAACAGCCGGAGCGTCACTTCGAGGCGATTGCGAAGGCCGGCGGCGACGGCGTCACGTTCCACTACGAAGTGGCCGAGGACGTCGGAGCGCTCGCAGCGGAGGCGCGTGGCCACGGCCTCGCCGTCGGCCTCGCCTTCAATCCCCAGACCGACCCGGAGCAGGCGGCCGAGGTGGCCGAGCCCGTCGACCTCGTGCTGTGCATGAGCATAAACCCTGGCTATTCGGGCCAGACATTTATGCCCGAGGCCTTCGGACGGATCGAGCGACTGCGCGACCGGCTGCCCGAGGGAAAGCACATTCAGGTCGACGGGGGTGTCGGCCGCGACAACGTTCCCCGGCTGCGGGCTGCGGGCGCGGACCTGCTCGTTGCCGGCACGAGCATTTTCGGCCAAACAGACATCGCAGCGGCGTACCGTGAGCTCGTCGCGCTGACCTGATGGAAAAGCACGCCGAAGCCAGACTGAAGTCTGGCACCGGATTTCTGAAACAGGCGATCGAACTTGCGGAGCGCGGGCGGGGAACGACCCATCCCAATCCCGTCGTCGGCGCCGTCGTCGTCCGCGACGGCGACGTCGTCGGCGAGGGCTGGCATGAGTGCAAGGGCGGCCCCCACGCCGAGATCGTGGCGCTCGAGGCTGCAGGTGAGCGGGCGAGCGGCGCGACGATGTACCTCACGATGGAGCCGTGCACCCATCACGGCGACACGCCGCCGTGCACGGCGGCCCTGCTGAAGGCCGGCATCGCCGAGGTCGTCGCGGGCGCGATCGACCCGAACCCGAAGGCCGGCGGCGGCCTCGAGGAGCTACGGGCGGCCGGCGTCGAGGTCGAGCTCGTCGACAGCTTCGAGGCTCGCGCTCAGAACGAAGCGTGGCGCACGTGGGTCTCGCAGGGCCGGCCGTTCGTCACGTACAAGGCGGCAATGACGCTCGACGGCCGCCTGACGATTCCGGGAGAGCGCTGGATCTCGGGCGAGGAGAGCCGGCGGCTGGTGCACCGCTTACGCGCAGACTCAGACGCAGTCGCGGTCGGGATGGGCACTGTGCGCGCCGACGCGCCCCGGCTGGATGCCCGCGACGTCGCGGCGACGAGGCAACCTCGTCGTCTGGCGTTCGGCAAAGGCCCGCTTCCGGAGGGCTCGGAGCTCGAGCTCCGAGCCGGCCCGCTTGCCGACGAGCTCACGGCGCTGGCGGACGAAGGGGTCCAATCCTTGCTGCTCGAGGGCGGGCCGACTCTCGCGGCCGCGTTCTTCCGCGAGGACCTAGTGGACAAAGTGCTGGTCTTCGTCGCTCCCAAGGTCTCGGGAGAAGGCCCGGCGCTGCTCAGAGAGCCTGTCGCACCGCGCCGCCTGACGCGTTTCGAGGCGCGGCCCGTCGGTGAGGATGTTCTCCTGAGCGCCTATGTCCACGAACCCTGACGACGTCGTCCAGACGCTCTCCTGGTTCTTGGCCGGAAACGCCGAGCTCGGGGACGTGCAGCAGGCACTTGCCGATCCCGGAGAGCTGGGCCCCGTCGCGACCGGTCTGGTCAACGAGCTTCGAGAGGAGCTCGCGGCCGCCGACGTCTCGCCGGCACAGCTGCAGCCGCTCATCCGCGAGACGATCGAAGCGATCGCACACGGCGACTAGATGGTTGATGCCACGATCTCGCGCAACCGAACCTGCGACCTCATGGCATCACCCATCTAGGCTGAATCCATGTTCACGGGCATCGTGCGCGAGCGCGCTCGGGTCGTGTCCTTCGAGGACGGGCGCCTCGTCGTCGAGTCGAGCCTGGCCCCGGCGGTCGGCGACTCGATCGCCGTCGACGGCACGTGCCTGACCGTCGTCGACGCTTCGAACGGACGTCTCGCCTTCGACGTCATGGCGGAAACGGCCGATCGAGCCAAGCCCTACCGCGCCGAGGTCAACCTCGAGCCTGCAGTGGAGGCCGGGCAGCCGCTCGGCGGGCACTACGTCCAGGGCCACGTCGACGGCGTCGGGCGCGTTCGCTCCTTCGAGGGCGAGCGGCTGACGATCGAGGCGCCGCCCGAGATCCTGCGCTACTGCGTCGAGAAGGGCTCGATCACGCTGGACGGGGTCGCGCTCACGCTCACCGCCGTCGCCGAAGATTCCTTCGAGGTCGCGCTCGTTCCGCACACACTCGAGGTGACCACTCTCGGCGGCCTCGAGCCGGGCGAGGACGTCAATCTCGAGGCCGACCTGCTCGCCAAGTACGTGGAGAAACTAATCGCCCCCGATACGATTTAGCTCGATGGCAACGAGCAAGGACACTGCCCTGGCCACGATCGAAGAGGCGATCGAGGACATCCGCGACGGCAAGTCCGTGGTCGTCGTCGACGCTGCGGACCGTGAGAACGAAGGCGATCTGACCATCGCGGCGCAGTTTGCGACTCCGGAGACGATCAACTTCATGGCGACGCACGCCCGAGGCCTCATCTGCCTCTGCCTGACGCCGGAGCGTTGTGACGAGCTCGGGCTGCGACCGATGGCGGAGAACAATGAGGCGCCGCTGCAGACTGCCTTCACCGTCTCGATCGAGGCCCGTGAGGGAGTGACGACCGGGATTTCCGCCGCAGATCGCTCGCGCACGATCCAGACGGCAATCGACCCACACCGGGGAGCACACGACCTTGTCCAGCCGGGCCATGTTTTCCCACTTCGCGCCAAGCCCGGCGGCGTGCTCGAGCGCACCGGCCAGACTGAGGCGGCTGTCGATCTCGCCCGGCTGGCCGGTCTGATCCCGGCCGGAGTCGTCTGCGAGGTGATGAACGAAGACGGGACGATGGCGCGCGTCCCCGACCTCGTCGAGTTCTGCGAACGCCACGAGATCAAGCTGATCACGGTCGCCGACCTGATCGAATATCGGCGACGCACCGAAAAGCTTGTCCAGCGCACCGTCTCCGTCCGCCTCCCGACTGCCTACGGCGACTTCACGGCCGTTGCCTTTCGCGAGGCGCTGAGCGGAAAGCACCACGTCGCACTCGTGAAGGGAGAGGTCGAGGGCGAGCAGAATGTGCTCGTGCGTGTGCATTCGGAGTGCCTCACCGGCGACGTCTTCCATTCGCTGCGCTGCGACTGCGGCGAGCAGCTCGAGCAGGCGCTCGCGCAGATCAGTGCCGATGACCGAGGCGTGCTGCTCTACCTGGCACAGGAGGGGCGCGGGATCGGCCTGCTCAACAAGCTCAAGGCGTACGAGCTGCAGGAGGCGGGGCTGGACACCGTCCAGGCCAACCTCGAGCTCGGATTCCCGGCGGACGCCCGCGAGTGGGGGATCGGGAACCAGATTCTGGCCGACCTCGGATTGACGACGATCCGGATCCTCACGAACAACCCGAAGAAGATCACCGGTCTCGAAGGGTTCGGCCTCACCGTCGTCGAACAGGTCGCCATCGAGACGCCGCCGACCGCCGAGAACCGCCGCTATCTCGAGACCAAGCGCGACAAGCTCGGCCACCGTCTTCACCACCAGGACCTCCGCTTCAACACGGAGGGCACATGAGAGACGTCGCTTGCGATGTCTCATTCAGGCCGTGCGGGCTCTGCCCGTGCGGCCGTCTGCAATGACCGGTCGAATCGATAGAACCTGGAAGGTCGACGCATGAGCGAGCTGCCCGCGCTTCGGCCGCCCGACGAGGAGCAGCCGGACGAGGAGCAGCCGGACGAGGAGCAGGCGGAGGAGCAACAGGAACACGCGCCGGGTGGCTTCGAGGTTCCGTCCGGCTACAAGGTGCTCACCGGCTCGAAGGGAGGCAGCGGCAAGGCCGTCGGTGTAGTCGTGGCGAAGTTCAACGGCGAGGTCACGAGCCGTTTGCTGCAGCGCGCGTTGGACGAGCTCGAAGAGGCCGGCGTCGAGCGCGAATCGGTCACGATCGTCCCGGTCCCTGGGGCCTTCGAGCTGCCGGTCGCGGCGATCGCACTCGCGAAGACGCGGAAGTACGCCTGCATCGTCGCGCTCGGGTGCGTGATCCGCGGCGAGACGCCGCATTTCGACTACGTGGCAGGCGAGGCGGCGAGCGGGCTGCAGCTGGCGGCGATCGAGACCGGCGTACCCGTGTCGTTCGGCGTGCTGACGACCGAGTCGCTCGAGCAGGCCGAGGCGCGGATCGACCGTGCCGCCGACGCGGTTCGCGGAGCCCTGGAAATGGCCGGCCTCTTCCAGCATCTCCGTGCGGCCGCGAGATAGGCGTTAGCTACACTCCGGGCCGCTCATGTCCAGGGTTTGCTCCATTTGCGGGAAGAAGCCGGGCTTCGGCAACAACCGGAGCCACTCAATGGTCGCCACCAAGCGGCGCTTCGACCCGAATCTTCAGCGGGTTCGCGTCCTGATCAAGGGAACGCCCACTCGCGCCTACGTGTGCACCCGGTGCCTGAAAGCCGGGAAGGTCCAGAAGGCACTCTAGGCGTCGTCCGCGTCGCCCTGGTCGAGGACAACCAGGTCTTCCGCGAGGCGCTCGAGCTCCTGCTCGGCCTACGCTCCGAGGTCGAGGTTGTCGCGTCCGTCGAGGACGGGAACGACGTCGTCGCGCTCTGCCGGGAGTACGCGCCTCACGTCGTCCTCATGGACTACCGGCTTCCGGGCCTGGACGGCGTCCAGGCCACTGCGGCGCTGCGGAAGGCGTGCCCCGACGTCGCCGTCGTCTGCCTGACCGCGTCGGCGAATCAACGGGAGATGGAGGCGCTGCAGGCAGCCGGTGCCGTCGCGTGCCTCACGAAGGACCAGGAGCTCGACGAGATCGTCGACGCGATCCTCGCCGCCGCCGGGCGTTAGGGTCACGCTATGAGCCCGACGCAGGGTGTGCTCGGCGAAGCCTGGGGGCTGTACAAGAGCCACTGGCGACACCTCCTGACATTCTCGTTCGTCGTCTACGTCGCGGTCGCCCTCATCGGCCTGCTGCTGGGGGCGATCCTCGAGGACTGGCTGGCCGGGCTCCTCGCCGCAGCAGTCTCGCTCGTGGCCGTCTTCTGGGTTCAGGGCGCCCTCGTGAAGGCCGTCGAGGACGTGCGCGACGGTCGCGCCGACCTTTCGCTTCAGGATACGTTCGACCGGGTTCGGCCGCAGTTGGCCGCGATCATCGTCGGCGGCATCCTCGCCGGCATCGGCATCTTCCTCGGGCTCCTGCTCCTGGTCGTGCCCGGCCTCGTGCTGATGACGTGGTGGGTGCTGATCATTCCCGTGATCATCCTCGAGCAACGCCGAGCGGGCGAAGCCTTCAGTCGAAGCCGCGAGCTCGTCCGTGGTTACGGCTGGGGCGTCTTCGGCGTCATCGTGCTCACGATCCTGATCATCATCGGGTTCAGCATTGCCCTCGAAATCGTCCTCATTCCCTTCGCGGATTGGTTGGGGACGTTCCTCTCAAACGTGATCAGCGGGACGCTGGTGACGCCGTTCATCGCCGTCACGTGGACGCTGCTCTACTACCGGCTGCGCGGCGCGAAGGAAGAGCCTGCCGCGCCGGCTCCGGCCGCCACTCCCTAGACCAGCTCGCTCGTCCGCGCCGCCAGCTCGCGATCACGGTCGGTGATCGAGCCGGTGACGTGCGTCCACCACCGCAGCTTGACGCGGTTCCAATGGATCTCGATGTCGGGATGGTGGTCGGCTGCTTCGGCAGCCGCGCCGACCCGGTTCACGAACGCCAGGGCTTCGGCGAAGTCGGCGAACTGGAACTCGCGCTCCAGGGCGCCGTTCACTTCGAGCCATCCGGAGGGGACGTCTTTCACGTAGAACTGAAGTCTCTCTCACCAAGCAAAGGAGTGGAATCGATGCGACGCCTTCTGCCCTTACTCGCCGTTGCGGCCCTCGTCGTGCCGCCGACGGCCTTTTCGCTCGTCAGCGCAACGAGGCTCAGCGGTACGACCGGCCCCGGCTTGACGATCACGCTCAAGAAGGCCGGCGTGAAGGTCAAGACACTGCGTCCCGGCAGCTACACGATCACGGTCGTCGACAAGTCGACCCAGCACGACTTCGTGCTGACCGGGCCCGGCATCAGGAACAAGAGGATCACCGGCCTGACCTTCAAAGGCACCCGGAGCGCGACGGTGACGCTGAAGCGCGGGACTTACACGTATTTCTGCACGCCGCACAGGTCGATCGGCATGAAGGGAACCTTCACCGTCAAGTAACTCGCCTAGACCCGTGAGCGATAGCGAGTTACTGTCGGAGGAGTGATTCGACGGCTGCTACTGATCGCGATCGCAGGAGCGGCCGCGATCGCGCTGGTCTCGGCTCTGTCCGCGCCCGCCTCGACGACGGTGACGACGTTGGTCGGCACGACCGGGCCCGAATCGGTGATCACGTTGAAGAAGGCAGGCAAGCGCGTTACGAGGCTGAGACCGGGAAAGTACCGGCTGACGGTTCGCGACCGAGAGCGGGTCCACGACTTCCACATGCGGGGCCCGGGAATGAACAACAGGATGATCACGGACTCGTTCTTCCAGGGCACCAAGACGGTGATGATCACCCTGAAGAAGGGCCGTTACACGTACTACTGCGACCCGCACGAGTTCGCAGGCATGAAGGGTTCGTTCACGGTCAAGTAGTTCCGGCGGTTCGGAGGCTCGGTCTGCGCTCACGCGGGCCGAGCCCGAACTGCTCTCCGGGCTCTTCCTGACCCGTGACGACCCGGGCCGCGTACTCAGCCAGCGCAGGCCCGTGCTTGAAGCCGTGGCCCGAGCCGCCGCCAAGGATCCACTCACGTTCGCTGCCCGGCCGCCGGGCGAGCACGAAGCTCGTATCGACCGTCAGGGCGTACTGGCAGACCACCGCGTGGGTCAGCGGCGCGTCGCGCAGTGCAGGGAAGCGCTCGGCGAGGTAGGAGCGAGCGGCCTGCTCCGTGTCGGCGGAGACGAATCTCTCGCCGTGCTCGGGGTCGAACGCCGGACCCTCGGCATCCGGTGCGATCTTGACCCCGAGTCCGTCGAGGTCGCCGTGGCCGTAGATCGCCCGGTCGTAGTCGACCCAGGCCGGGACGGGCGGCGTGCCCCAGTCTTCCCCGGCGAGATAGAGCGTGTCTTGCTTCGTGACCCGGATCGGGAGGTTGAGCAGCTCCTTCAGCCACGCGCCAGCGGCCCAGACGACGACGTCCGCCTGAGGCGCGCCCGGCCGGACGACCTCGTGGACGAGCCGCACGCCGGCGCGCTCCGCCGCCTCGACCGTGGCCAACGTCGCCGCGCGGGCCCGGAGGACCCCCGCCGACGGCTCCCAAAGGACGAAGCGGAGATCGCCGGGCTCGAAGGACGGGAAAAGCTCGCGGGCGGCGGCCGGCTCCAGCCGCTCGACCGGAATTCCCTCGGCACGGAGGACGCGCTCGCTCTGGGCCTCCCAGCCGGCTTCCGACCGCGCGAACCACGCAATCCCAGTTTCGACGAGCAGCTCGTGTCCGGTTTCGGCCTCGAGCTCGCGCCAGAGCTCGCGTGCGCGCCAGGCGGAGCGGGCATACCAGCCGTCCGAGCCGTGCGCGTAGCGGATCAGCCGGGACTCGCCTCCGGATGCCGCGCCTGGATGTCCCGGTTCATGGCGCTCAAAGAGGGTCACCTTCCAGCCGTCACGGGCCAGGCGATAGGCGAGGGAGGCGCCGAAGATGCCGGCGCCGACGATGGACGCGCTGCCGCTCACTCCAGCGGAAGAGCTTCGACGCTGCCGTCTCGGATCCGCCAGCCTGCGAGCTCGCCGCTCGCGAGAGCCAGAATCAGGTAGGGCCGTCCTTCCCAGAGCCCGATGTTCTCGATGTCCGTTCTCGACGGCCGCGGTTCTGTCTCGGGATGCGAGTGAAAGACGGCCAGATCGTAACCCTCGTCCTCGAGGAAGAAGTCCTGCGGGTCCTTCGGCTGCAGCTCGAACCTGAATGGGCTCATCAGCCGATTCGTACCGGGGAGGTAGCGCTCCGCGACCGAATCGCGGAATGCGATCAGGCCGCAGGCTTCGTTCGGCGCCTCCGCGCGGGCGTGTGCGAGCAGCTGCCCACGGATCTCTTCCGGGACTACCACCACACCACGTGTTCCATCGCCCGCTCGACGTCCGCCGCCTCCCAGAGCGGGGCCGACAGGTACTTCCAGCCTCCGTCCGCGAGAATCGCGACAACAACGCCCTCGGCTAGCTCCTCCGCCAGCCGGCGCGCCACGTGGACGACCGCCCCCGACGAGACCCCGGCGAAGAGGCCTTCCGTTTCGAGCAGCGCTCGCATGCCGCCGACGGCCTCACCGTTCGAGACGAGCAGCTTTCGGTCGAGCTGCGCGACGTCGAGGATCGGAGGGACATAGCCGTCCTCGAGCGAGCGCAGCCCCATCACCGGATCGCCCGGAAGGGGCTCCGCAGCGGCGACGGTGACGTCTGGGAACGACTCGCGGAGGCGGCGGCCGGCGCCCATCAGCGTCCCGCCCGTGCCCAGTCCCGCGACGAGCACGTCGACCCGGTCGAACTCCTCGGCGATCTCCGCACCGGTCCCCTCGTAGTGCGCGCGCGGATTGGCCTCGTTTCCATACTGGAACGGAAGGAAGTAGCTCGGCTCGCGCTCCGCGAGCTCGAGCGCCGCGCGCACAGCGCCGTTCGATCCTTCCTCTCCCGGCGAGGTGATGATCTCGGCGCCGTAGAAGCGCAGCAGGCGCAGTCGTTCCTCGGTCACGTTCTCGGGCACGACGCAGGTCAACGGATAGCCCTTTATGCGCGCGACGAGCGCGAGAGAGATGCCCGTGTTACCGCTGGTCGGCTCCAGCAGCGCGCGGCCGGGCTCGAGCTCTCCGGACGCCTCGGCCGTCTCGATCATCGCGAGCGCGACGCGGTCCTTGATCGAGCCGGTCGGGTTCTGGGCTTCGAGCTTCGCGAAGAGTCGGACGGAGGGCTTCGGCGTCAACCGCGTGAGCTCGACGAGCGGAGTCCGCCCGATCAGGTCGAGGACGCTCTTAGCGACCACCGGCCATGGCCGGTAGGAGGATGACCGTCGCCGCATCTTCGACGGACGTCTCGAGCCCCTCGCGGGTGCGAACGTCCTCGCCTTCGACGTAGACGTTGACGAATTGAGCCAGCTCGCCCTCTGGATAGATGCGCTCGCGCAAAGCGGGGAAGCGCCCTGTCAGGTCGTCGAGCAGCTCTCGGACGGTCTCCCCGCGCGCCTGCAGAGCCGCCTGACCGCCGGTCTCGTCTCGGAGGGTGGGTGGGATGCGCACGATCGTCATTTCGGGCTTTCCTCGGGCGACGCTGGCGGCGCGAGGCCGGAGGGGACAGTGTTAGGCACACGGCCCCGGAGACCCTCGTGACGTCCAGGGTCGTCAGGCGGGGACGGAGCCGGGCTTCGCCCGGCGGGAGCCACCGCCGGCGAGGAAGGCCCGACGCCGCAGAACTCCGCATAGTCGATGTATTCCGTGATCGTCGGGTTGTCCCCGCAGGCGGGGCAGTTGGGATTGCGGCGCACCGTCACCTCGCTGAAGTTCGTGGTCAGCGCATCGAAGAGGAGCAGCCGGCCGACGAGGGGCTCGCCGATGTCGAGCGCGAGCTTGAGAGCCTCGTTCGCCTGCAGCGAGCCGATCACGCCCGGCAGTACGCCGAGGACACCGCCCTCCGCGCAGCTCGGCGCCAGCTCGGGCGGCGGCGGCTGCGGGAAGAGGCACCGATAGCACGGACCGGTGAACGGCTTGAAGACGGTCACCTGCCCCTCGAAGCGGTAGATCGAGCCGTGCACGACCGGGACGTCGTGCCACACGGAGGCGTCGTTCAGGAGGTAGCGCGTGGGGAAGTTGTCGGCGCCGTCGACGACGAACTCCCAACCCTCGCCGAGGATGCGGTCGACGTTTTCCGACGTGAGCCGCTCCTCGTAGGTGACGACCTGGACGTCGGGATTGAGCTCCTCGACCGTCGCTCGTGCCGACTGGGCCTTGCTCTCGCCAAGCTCGACGGTCGAGTGCAGCACCTGGCGCTGGAGGTTGGAGGCGTCGACGCGGTCGTCGTCGACGATCCCGATGCGCCCGACGCCCGCAGCGGCGAGGTAGAGCGCCGCCGGCGAGCCCAGGCCGCCCGCTCCGATCAAAAGGATGCTCGTCTCGAGCAGGCGCTGCTGCCCCTCGATGCCGACCTCGGGGATCAAGAGGTGGCGGCTGTAACGGGCGAGCTTCTCGTCGTCGAGCGCGCTCGGCGACTCAGTCGGGTAGCCGAGCGCTTGCCAGGCGACGATGCCGCCGGCCATCGAGACGGCGTCCTCGTACCCGAGGGCCGCCAGTGTCGGCAGGATCCGTCGAGAGCGGTTCCCGGTCGCGCAGTAGGTGATGATCGGCCGGTTCGGATCCGACGCGACGTCCGCGAGCCGAGACTCCACCTCGGCCATCGGCAGGTGGAGGGAGCCCGGAATGTACGACGTGGCCCGTTCGCGGTCGGTCCGGACGTCGATCAGCACGGGCGCATCGTTCTCGTCCAGGCGCTCCCGCGCTTCTTCCGGGCGAATTTCGTCGATTCCGACCGGTGTCGCCACGGTTTGAGGATAGCCACCCCTTTGCTGGCTACAGTCGCGCCGTGTCACGAAGACTTCGGATCGCGGTCGTGGCAGCCGTCGCACTGGCAGCAGCGGGCGGAGTGGCGCTCGGCGCCGTGCTCGTCGGCGGCGACGAAAACGGCTCGAAGCGGCCGAGTGGGCCGCCCCCGTTCGTGGTCGACCTCGGCGTCCGCACGGACGCCGAGGCGGCGGCGCTGCGAAGCGCCGCAAGGGCCTACAACGGGGGAGACCGGGGGCGGGCCGGTCGGATCCTCGCCGGCCGCACCTCAATTCAGGCGCTGATTGGCTCTGCTCTCGCGAGCTGGCCCGCTGGGAGCCTCGCCCGCCTGGAGCAGCTCGCGCAGACGAACCCGGGGAGCGGCGCAGCGCTCTTCCACCTCGGGCTCGCCCGCTACTGGGAGACCGACACAGAAGGCGCGCTCGAAGCGTGGCGCGCGACACGGGCGCGCGCTCCCGACTCCGCGTACGCGATCCGCGCCACCGACCTGCTCTTCCGCCGCTTCCCGCCCGGGCAACCGACCTTCATCCCCAGCTTTCGTGCCGATCGCAGCGTGACCCGCCTCGGGCCGGCTGCTCAGCTCGCGGCGCTCGCGAGGAATGCGCGTCGCCGGGACGCCCGCGCGAAGCTCCTGTACGGGCTCGCCCTGCAGCGGCTCGAGCGGCCGATTTCGGCACGGAGGCAGTACACCGCCGCCGCCCGGCTTGCCCCGCGGAACCCCGAGGCGCTCGCCGCGGATGCGGTCGGGCGGTTCGACAAAGCCCATCCGGAGCGCGCTTTCTCCAGGCTCGGTCCCCTTACTCGCCGCTTCCCGAAGGCGGCTACCATCCGCTTCCACCTCGGCGTGCTGCTTCTGTGGCTCGGCCAGCTCGATGAGGCCCGACGGCAGCTCAGAATTGCTGCCGGGATGACGAGATCCCCACTTGCGGGGGAAGCAAACCGCCTGCTCGACCGTCTAGAAGACGTGGGAAAGCCGAATGACGAATAGGACCTGCTGAACCGAAAGATGGGCCGGTCGGCCTATGGCGGTGGGACCGCATCGATGGAAGACTCCGGCAAGTAAGGGGAAGTTTAAGAGCCGTAAACCGGAGAGGGAGCGAGGGGAGCCGGTGGAGCGAGGGGAAACGGCAACAAAGGAAGTCACTCCGGAGGGTGTCTTCGAGACGCTGATCGCCAGTGCTCAAGAGTCTGGGCGTCTCGCAGCAGATGACGTGACGGTCGCGCT
>DASQTZ010000058.1:0-2360 GCA_035641605.1 Gaiellaceae bacterium
GCGGGCGGACCGAACGGCTCCAGGTACGCGTCGCGCAGGCGCAGGAGGTCGGGTCCTCCGGGTTCGAGCTCGAGCGTCCACGCGGCCGCGCGCAGCGTCACGGTCAGCGTGTGGAACGGGTGCGAAACGCACGCGTCGCCCCAGTCGAAGATCAGGTAGCTGCCGTCCCGCACGAAGACCTGACCGTCGTGGAGGTCGTCATGCTGGATCGTCTCCGGGATCCCGTGGGCGAGCAGTCGGTCGGCGATCGACTCCACCTCCGGCAAGCGGTCCAGCATCGCGCGGTACTCATCGGAGATCAGGCCCTCCGGCTGCTCCGAGAGCAGTTCCTGGAGCAAGCCACGGAGTTTCGCGAGCCGAAAGTCCGGCACGCCGAGCTCCAAGAGCTCGGCGGCCTGTGGCGCCGCGGCGATCTGGAGCTCGGCATAGGCTGGAAGCGCACGCGCCCAGTGTTCGACCGTCGCGGGCAGCTCGCGGAGGCGGGTGCCTCCGTCTCGCAGCAGCATCCAGGCGCGGTCGCGATCGAGAGCAACGACCTCGGGAACGCTGCCGGGCCGGAGCTCCGCGAGAAATTCGGTCAAGGCGGGCTCGAACCGGTGAAGCGGGGCGACGGCCTTGAACCAGAGATCGCCCGCAGCCGTGGGCACGCGCATGACCGTCGACCACGGACGGACATGTGGCTGCTCGATCTCGGCCACGACCTCGGCGTGGTCGTGGATCCAGCGCTCGGCCTCCGCTCTCCAGCGGGGATCGGTCCAGGGCGGAGGCATGCGCTCAGATTACGGTTGCGCGATGCAGGACCTCCTCGTCAGGCTCTCGCGGCGCCGCCGGCTGCTGATCGCGCTCCAACTCGGATTTGTCGCCCTCGTGCTCGCGTTTCTGAGCTGGGCGTTCCGAGACACCTGGGCCGACGCCGTGCCGCGGTTGCGCGACGCCAGCGTCACCGACCTCGTCCTCGCCTGTGCGTTCCTCAGCCTCTACTACCTGCTGTTCGTGATCGGGTGGCAATGGATCCTGCGGGCGCTGCGGATCGAGACGTCCTACCCGGTCGCGCTCCAGGCAGAGATGGCGTCGATGCTGGCCAAGTACGTGCCTGGGGGCATCTGGACGCCGGCGGCGCGAGTGGTGTGGCTGCGAAAGGTGGGCGGCGTCGGCCAGACATCCGTCGTCGTCGCCTCGATCCTGCTCGAGGCGGGTCTCTCCGCCGTGGCCGGCGTCCTCGTGCTCGTCTGCGCCCTGCCGTGGATCGAAGGCGTCGACGCCCCGCTCCTGCCGCTGCTCGTCTTCGCCCTCGGCGTCGTCGGGCTGCTTCATCCGCGTGTCTTCCGCGCCGTTGCGCGTCGCCTCTTCAGGCCCTTCGGCGCAGCGGCTCCACCCACCCTTCGCTGGCGGACGATGCTGGGGCTCGTCGCGTTCTACTCCGGTACGTGGATCGTCGGCGGAGTCGCTCTGCTCTTCATCGTGCGCTCTGTCGGCGGAGATGTCGGCTTCGAGGAGGCGCCGTACCTCGGCGGCACCGCCGCGGTCGGGGCGATCGTCGCGGTGCTCTCGGTGCTGGCGCCTTCGGGACTGGGCGTGCGTGAAGCGTCGATGTACGGCCTGCTGCTCGCAGTTGCGTCACCCGCTGTCGCCCTAGGCGCGACCGTCCTGAACCGGTTGGCGATCACACTGGTCGAGGCGGCGTTGCTGGCAGCCGGAGTCCTGCTCTGGCGCTCGCGGAGTGCGTAGAGGCCGGGTCCTGCTGGGCTTCGCGGCCCTGGGGCTCTTCTGGGGTGCGTGGGGAGCCGCGCTCCCAGCCGTCCAGCGTCACGCGCATGCCGGTGACGGCGAGCTCGGCTTCGCGCTCGTGCTCGTGGGCCTGGGCGCACTCCTGTCGATGCGGGCGACCGGCCTGCTCATCGACAGAGCGGGCCCGCGGCTGACGCCGCTCATGGTTGGGGCTTTCGGCTTCGCCGGGATCCTGCCCGGCCTCGCCGACTCGCCCGGCGAGCTCTATCTCTATCTGCTCCTGCTCGGCGCCGCCTCGGGTGCGATGGACGTCGCGATCAACGCCGACGCGGTCCGAGAAGAGGTCAGATCAGGCCGCCCGCTGCTCAACCTCGCGCATGCCTGTTTCTCGGCCGCTGTCCTGATCGGCAGTCTTGGGACAGGGCTCTTGCGGTGGGCAGGAGCAGGGCCGGGGCTCGTCTTCGGCCTCGTCGCCTCCCTTGTCGTCCTCGCTGCGATCGCGACGCGGCCGACCCCCGGCGAGACGTGGAAACCGCACGTCGGTCCCGATCGGCCCAGCCTCGCCCAGGGGATTCCGGCGTGGCTGCTCGTCATCGGCATCCTCGGCGCGGTCGCGTACTGGATCGAGAATG
>DASQTZ010000059.1:0-16495 GCA_035641605.1 Gaiellaceae bacterium
GGTCTCGCCGGGCGAGGAGGTCCGCGTCGAGGGGCTGGACGACGGTCTCACGCTGAGAGTCGCACCGGCATAGGATCTACGTCGTGGCCGTCCTGATCGCCGTCGGCGTCGTCGTCCTCCTCTTCATTCTTTTGGCGTCGGCCTCGGTCCGTGTCGCCCGCGAGTACGAGCGCGGCGTCATCTTCCGACTTGGCCGACTCAAGTCGCCGCCGAAGGGGCCCGGCCTCTTCCTGTTGATCCCGATCATCGACAAGATGGTCCGCGTCGACCTCCGCACGGTGACGCTGAACGTGCCGCCGCAGGAGGTCATTACGAAGGACAACGTCCCCGTCCGCGTCAACGCGGTCGCCTACTTCCGGATCATCGATCCAGAGAGGGCGATCGTTCAGGTCGAGAACTTTATGGTCGCGACGTCCCAGATCTCGCAGACCACGCTCCGGAGCGTCCTTGGCCAGCATGTGCTCGACGAGCTCCTGTCCGAGCGCGACAAGATCAACTCGATCCTCCAGCAGATCATCGACGAGGCGACTTCTCCCTGGGGCGTGAAGGTCTCGATCGTCGAGGTCAAGGACGTCGAGATCCCGGGCGGGATGCAGCGCGCGATGGCCCGGCAGGCCGAGGCCGAGCGCGAACGGCGTGCGAAGGTGATCGCCGCCGAAGGTGAGTTCCAGGCCTCCGAGCAGCTGAAGAATGCGGCGCTCGTCCTGGCCGAGAATCCGATGTCGCTCCAGCTTCGGTTCCTGCAGACGATGCTCGAGATCAGCTCGGAGCGCTCGTCGACGATCATCCTCCCGCTCCCGATCGAGCTCTTCCGCCCGTTCCTGAACATGGGCGACGGCGACGCCAACCGCTGACCGACCTCCGCGAGGATCCTCTCACCGGCCGCCGCGTCGTGGCCGCGCCCGGGCGCGGCAAGCGCCCCGGCGCCTGGCTGCCGGAGATCGAGCCGGCGACCGAGGAAGAGCTCGAGCGCTGCCCCTTCTGTGCCGGACGTGAGGACCGAACGCCGCCCGAGACACTTCGCCTCGGGGACCCCTGGCGCGTCCGCGTGGTGCCGAACCTCTACCCCGCGTTCGACCGACAGGAAGTCGTCGTCCACTCCCCGGAGCACGTGCGCTCGTTCACGGAGCTCGACGACGACCAGGTCGAATTGGTCGCGGAGGCATGGCAGGAACGAATCGGCGGAGATGGCGCGCGCGTGCTCGCGCTCGTCAACGAAGGACGGGTGGCCGGCGCGAGTCTTCCCCACAGCCACTCGCAGCTCGTGTGGACCGCCTTGCCGAGGGAGTCGCTCGAGCGCCTGCCCGCGCTACTCCAGCCGTTCGAGATCGCGCGGCGCGGAGGCGTCGTCGCCGCCGTCCATCCGATCGGCGTTGGACCCTACGAGTGCCTGATCGCGCCGCCCGGGGGAGACGGGGCACTCGCCGACGGCCTCGTCCTTCTTCGCGATGTCGTTCGCCGCCTGCAAGCGGTCGAGGGACTGCGACCTTGGAACGCCTGGCTCCATCACGGTCCTCCGTGGCACCTCCATCTCGTGCCCCGTTTGACCGCGCTCGCAGGGATCGAGCTTGGTGCCGGGATCTACGTCAACGTGCTGCCGCCGGAACTCGCGGCCGAGCGGCTCACACCGGCGGGCTAGGTACGGGTGCCGCGCCCCCCTCGCGCTCGCGGAACCTGCGGGCGGCCTCGATCGCCGCGCCGAGATTGAGACCCTTGTCCTTCGCCTGCTTGATCAGCATCACGGTCTCGACCGCGTCCATGTCGTAGATGCGCTGCTTCCGACCCTTGGTCGGGATCTGCGCCTTGTTTGTCCAGTAGTCCAGTTGCATCTTCGAGATCCCGGCGATCTGGCATACCTGGCCGAGATACAACTCCACCTTGTCCAGATGCTCCGCGAGATCGATCGGCTCTAGAAGATCAGCTTGTGTGCTTGGAGGCATACGACACCCTTGTTCGATTCAGATTCCACCCCTCCAGCGGAGGGTAACGCGCTATGCGCAGGTTTGGAAGGGTAAACCACGCAAATTCGTTCGCAAACTGGTGCGGTACCGCGCCGAATCTACTCCACGGACACTGCCGGCACAGTGAGCCCTACTGAGTCCTCGGACGCCTCGACCACGGGTGCAAGTGCCGAAACCCGCTCGCCCTCGCGAAGCCGCATCACCATCACGCCCTGCGTCGAGCGCCCCATCTGCCGGATGTCGTCGATGGGCATCTTGATCACCGTGCCGCCGGTCGAGATCAACATCACCTGGTAGCCGTCGCGAACGACGCGCGCGCCGGCGAGCTGACCCTTTGCCTCGGTCAGCTGAACCGTCTTGACGCCGAGACCCCCACGACCCTTGACGGGGTACTCGTCGATGCGCGTGCGCTTGCCGTAGCCGTTCTCGGTCACGACGAGCAGGTCGGCATCGTTCTCGGCGCGGTTGATCTCGATCACCTCGTCGCCCTTGCGCAGGGTCATGCCTCGCACGCCACCTGTCGCTCGGCCCATCGGCCGCGCGTCTCGTTCGTGGAACCGGATGGTCTGGCCCTTCCGGGAGACCATCAGGATGTCGTCGTCGCCGTCCGTGTGGATGACGCCGATCAGCTCGTCGCCGCCACGGAGGTTGATGGCGATGATTCCGTCGGCCTTCAGCGGCGTGTTGTACTCCTCGAACCTCGTCTTCTTGACGACGCCGTTCTTCGTCGCAGCGACGAGATACTCCGCCTCCTTGAAGTCGCGTGTGGCGATGACGGCCCGTGTCGTCTCCCCTTGACCGAAGGGAAGGAAGTTTGCGATCGCGCGGCCCTTTGCCTGGCGCGTCCCGAGTGGAAGCTCGTGCACCTTCAGCCGGTAGACCTTGCCGACGGACGTGAAGAAGAGGATGTAGTCATGGGTCGAGGCGACGAAGAGGTGCTCGATGTAGTCCTCGTCCTTGAGCTCCATGCCCATGACGCCGACGCCGCCGCGCCGCTGCTCCCTGTACGTGTCGACCGGCAGGCGCTTGATGTAGCCGGAGCGAGTGATCGCGATCACCATGTCTTCCTCCGCGATCAGGTCCTCGAGCTCTAGGTCGCCTTCGGCGGCGACGATCTCCGTGCGGCGGTCGTCACCCTTCGCGTAGATCGACTTGAGCTCCAGCAGCTCCTCGCGGATCAGCGCATCGATCCGCGCCTCATCGCCGAGGATCGCGCGAAGCTCGGCGATCCGCTCCTGAAGATCCGCGAACTCGTCCTCGATGCGCTTCCGCTCGAGACCGGTCAGCCTCTGGAGCCGAAGGTCGAGGATCGCCTGCGCCTGGATCTCCGTCAGCTCGAACTCGCGCTGGAGTCCCTCGCGGGCCTCATCGGGGTCGGCGGAACCCCGAATCAGCGCGATGACCGCGTCGAGCTGGTCGAGCGCGATCAGGTAGCCCTGGAGGACATGCGCGCGAGCCTCGGCCTTGCGCAGCTCGAACTTCGAGCGGCGCGTGACGATTTCCCGCTGGAAATCGAGGTAGTGCTGCAGCATGTCGCGAAGCGAGAGCGTCCGAGGGACGCCGTCGACCAGAGCGACCGCGTTGAACCCGAACGTCGACTGCAGCTGCGTGTGCTTGAACAGCTTGTTCAGCGCGACCTGCGGCACCGCGTCGCGCTTGAGCTCGATCTGGATCCGCATCCCGGAGCGATCGGAGTGGTCGGCTAGGTCCGAGACCTCCGTCAGCACCTTGTCGTTGACGAGGTCGGCGATCTTCTTGATCACTCCGGTATCGCCACCCTTTTTCACGCCGTAGGGCAGCTCGGTGACGATGACCGCGGACTTGCCTCCGCGGAGCTCCTCGATGTGGGCCCGGGCGCGCATGACAATCCGCCCGCGGCCCGAGCGATAGGCCTCCCGAATCCCCTCGCGGCCGAGGATGATCCCGCCGGTCGGGAAATCCGGGCCCTTGATATGCCGGGTCAGCCGCTCGACGTCGATGTCGGGCTCGTCGATCAGCGCCACCAGTGCGTCGGTCACCTCGCTGAGGTTGTGCGGCGCGATGTTCGTCGCCATGCCTACCGCGATGCCGGCCGAGCCGTTGACGAGGAGGTTCGGGAAGCGGGCGGGAAGAACGGAGGGCTCGCGGCGCGACTCGTCGTAGTTGGGTTGGAAGTCGACGGTGTCCGCGTCAATGTCGCGGAGGAGCTCGGTGGCGATCCGCGCCAGCCGCGACTCGGTGTTATGGCTGACGAATCCGTTCGAAAGGAATGAGTGGTCGTCGCTATCGACGCGCAGCGAGTAGACAGGCTGAATGCCGGCGTCCTCGACTGACTCGACGGTCGCGTAGAAGTAGTCGCCTGTGACGAGAGGCTCGACAGTGCGCTTGACCTCATCGGACTCGACGCGCTCGAGGATCGCGGTTCCACTGCGCTCCAGGCGCTCGGCGCGGTCGATGTTGTTTCGGCGTGGCCAGCTCGAGTCCGTCTCGGACCGGATGTAATCCGCAACGAAAGGCACGTCGTCGCGGCTGAGCGCTCGCCTCGTGTCAGGAATCTCGGCGAGTTCGCGCTCGAGCTTCGCCTGCTTGCGACCGAAGAAGCCGACGCGCCAAGCGAAGAGACGACCGTCGCGACGATTGCTGATGACGACCTTGATCTCGCCCTTCTCGTGGCGGCAGAGTCGAGCCACGATCCCGAACTCGAGCAGCAGAAGTTGAACGTCCTTGGCGAGCTGCTCGCTGTAGGTCGAATACGAGACTTGGATCGCCTCGGAGCCGAGGAGCGACGACGAGCCGTCACCAGTGAACAGCGATTGCAAGAAGACGCGCTTGAACTCGAGGGAACGACGCCAGACCACTTCTGGAATCCGCTTCTCCGCACTGCGGTGCCCAGCGAGTTCCCCAAGGGGACTCTCGCTCAATGCCCCGAGGTTTTGAATGTCGAGCTCGTAGAGGAGGCTGCCGGATTTGATCGGGCGCTCGTAGACGTAGCGCGGTCCACCGACGACGGCGTCATAGGCAGCGAGAACGTCGTCGAAGTACGACTTGTCGACATTGTTGAACCCGGCACGCGTCGCGCTGACCCACCCCTCCGAGACAAAAGCTCCGAGAAGGAGTGCAACGTCTAGGGCTTCGTCGGAGTCCTCTCCGTCGGCGCCGCGCGCTGTTCGATTGATCAGCACACGGTCGCCGGGCCGGACCTCGTCCAGCAGCTTCCAGAGCAGAAGCGGAACGCCGACCATGTCGACAAGACACAGAACCGGGTGGTTGTGCGTGCCAGTCACCTCGAAGCCCTCGCGTGTCCGCAGGCGCAGCGTTGGATGGTCGCCCGAGTGGAAGACTTTCGAGACCGAGACCCGCCGGCCGAGCCGATCGAGTACCTCGAAAGCGGCCTCACGCTCCGAGTTCGGCGGCGTGCGGCCGACGAGATCCTCGATCTTGATAGTGCCGTGCGGTGTCTGGACCCGAGCCCCCGGGGCCAAGCAATATCTCATGGCGGCCGCGGGGTAGTCGTCGATGTTCCCGAAGTTGCCCTGGCCTTGAACGAGCGGGTATCGCATCGAGAACGGCTGCGCAAGCCGAACGAGCGTGTCGTAGATGGCAGTGTCGCCGTGGGGGTGGTACGAGCCCATGACGTCGCCGACGATCCGCGCCGACTTCTTGAAGGGGCGATTCGGCTGCATCCCGGCCTCGTGCATTCCGTACAGGACGCGCCGGTGGACCGGCTTCAGCCCGTCGCGCACGTCCGGGAGCGCGCGCGAGACGATTACGCTCATCGCGTAGTCGAGGAAGCTCGAGCGCAACTCCTGCTCGAGCTCACGCGACTCGATCCGGCCGGCTCCGAGTGGTTCGAGATTAGACATCGAGGAAGCGCACGTCACGCGCGTTCTGCTCGATGAAGAGCCGACGCGGCTCGACCTGGTCGCCCATCAGCATCGCGAAGGCGAGATCGGCGGCGGCAGCGTCTTCGACGTCCACTCGGATCAACATTCGATGGGCCGGGTTCATCGTCGTCTCCCAGAGGTCTTCGGCGTCCATCTCGCCGAGACCCTTGAAGCGGCCGATGTCGATGCCCTCCTTCGCGAGGTCGATCGCCTGGTGGCGCAGCTGCTCGAAGGTGTCCGCCTCGCGCCGCTTCTTGCCGAGCGTGATCCGGAACGGTGGCCGGCCGACGATTTCCTGAAGCTTGGCGTAGCGCGCGGCGAGCTGGGCGTAGTGAGACGACGCCAGCAGCGCGGCCGGGATCGAGACGTGCTTCGCTGCGCTCGTCTCCTTCTCCACGACCCGGACCCGGAACATCTCCTTGTCCTGCTCGACGAGGTCGAGCTCGTAGCCGTCCTTGTCGAGGCCGGCCAGCGAGCGCTCGAAGTCGGCGCCGAGCTCTGCCGACTCGAGCAGTCGGTGCTCGACGAGGAAGTTCACGGTCTGCGCGCCGTAGTCGGCACGGAGCCGTGCTGCGTAGCCCTCGAACTCCGCCAGAGGGCCGACGAGCCTCCGATACCGGGCTTCGGTCAGCTTCTGCGTGTTCCCGTCGCGGTCAGTGACCTCCATGTCCTTGATGCGCTCGCGGACGAGCAGATCCTCGAACTGCGACTCCTTCTCGACGTAGATCTCCTGGTTCCCGATCTTCACGCGGTAGAGCGGCGCGACGGCGATGTAGACGTGGCCGCGCTCGACAAGCTCCGGCATCTGCCGGAAGAGGAAGGTGAGGATGAGCGTGCGGATGTGGGCGCCGTCGACATCGGCGTCCGTCATCACGATCACGCGGTGATAGCGGAGCTTCTCGACGTCGTACTCGTCGCCGATCCCCGTGCCGATCGCGGTGATCATCGCCTGAATCTCCGCGTTGGAGAGCACCTTGTTGATGCGGTTCTTCTCGGAGTTGATCACCTTGCCGCGGAGCGGCAGGATCGCCTGGTTGACCCGGTTCCGCGCTTCGACAGCCGAGCCGCCGGCCGAGTTGCCCTCGACGAGGAAGAGCTCCGCCGACGCGGGGTCGTTGATCTGGCAGTCCGCCAGCTTGCCGGGGAGTGACGAGCTCTCGAGCGCGCTCTTGCGCCGTGTCAACTCTCGCGCCTTGCGCGCCGCCTGACGCGCGTTCCGCGCTGCGACCGCCTTGTTGATGATCTGCTTCGCGTCGGTGGGGTTCTCCTCGAGAAACTCCGCCAAGCGCTGATTCACGGTCTGCTCGACCAGCCCGCGAACCCATGGGTTGCCGAGCTTGGACTTCGTCTGGCCCTCGAACTGGGGATCGCGGAGCTTGACGGAGATCACCGCAGCGAGCCCCTCGCGGACGTCCTCGCCCTCGAGGTTCTCCTCCTTCTCCTTGAGCAGTCCCTTCTCGCGCGCGTACTTGTTCAGCGTCCCGGTCAGTGCGGCCTTGAAGCCGGAGAGATGAGTGCCGCCCTCGGCTGTGTTGATGTTGTTGGCGAACGAGAAGACGGAGTCGACGTAGGAGGCGTTCCATTGCATCGCCACGTCGACGGCGCCGTCCTCCATCTCTCCCTCGAAGTAGACGATCCGCTTGTGGATCGGCTCCTTCGCCGCGTTCACATGCGCAACGAAATCCCTGATCCCGCCCTCGTAGTGAAACTCGTGGCGAGTCTCCGCCTCGCGCTCGTCGGTGAGGACGATCCGCAGGCCACGAGTGAGAAACGCCGTTTCGCGGAGGCGCTGGACGAGCGTCTCGATCGACCACTCGAACTCATCCTCGTCGAAGATCTCGAGATCGGGAAGAAACGAGATCGTCGTACCGGTGTCTTTCTTGCCTTCGGTCTTGCCGACGACCTCGAGGTCGGTGACCGGCTCGCCGCGCGCGAACTCCTGTCGGTACATCTTGCCGTCACGGCTGATCTCCAGCTTCAACCACTCGGAGAGCGCGTTCACGACCGAAACGCCGACTCCATGCAGGCCGCCCGAGACCTTGTAGCCCTCCCCGCCGAACTTCCCGCCCGCGTGGAGCTTGGTAAGGACAACCGTGGCAGCAGGCAGTCCCTGCTCCGCCATGACGTCGACGGGAATGCCCGAGCCGTTGTCGGAAACGGTCACCGAGTTGTCCGGATGGAGGAAGACCTCGATCCGGTCAGCCCGTCCGGCGAGAGCCTCGTCGACCGAGTTGTCGACCACCTCGTAGACGAGGTGATGGAGCCCTCGCGCGCCGGTCGAACCGACGTACATGCCCGGGCGCAGACGGACCGGCTCGAGGCCTTCGAGAACGGTGATGTCTTTTGCGGTGTACGCTGCCTCAGCCAAAGAAAAAAGCCCTGCATAATGGTGCTTTTCGGGCCACAGTCAGTCTATCAGACGCGGCGGCCGACCCGCGGCTCTCGCCAGACTCGACGCAGCCGCTTTCGCAACAACTTTGCGCAAGTTTTCGTCCTCGATCGGCGCGGCCAGGCGCTCTGCCTCGCGCTCCTCCTCCGGGGTCGGCTGCGGCGGCCGGAGAACGCTCTCATCCGGCGATTGCCGTGCAGGCTCGGGCAGCGGCCCGGGGGCAAAGCGGAGGCGGGTGGGTGCGTCGGAGCCGAGGATTGCTTCGAGGCGTCCGCGGATGTCCGCTTCGAGCAGTCCGAGCTCGAACGCCCAGGCCGAAGAGCTCGCGGCTACGTGAAGGGTGCCGTCACGACTCATGCGCGCAGGCCAGGCGTTGCGTGCGATCGATTCTCCGACCGCCGCCGGCCAAGCCTTCACGATCTTTCCCATGGCACCGGCAGGCCCGAAGCGCCTCAGCTCTCGATCTACCTCGCCGCCGATTGGCTCTGGGAACTTCATGCCTGAGCCTCGTACATCGGAATGGATCGACCGGTCATTTCAGACGACGTCGGCACCGCAAGCGGCGCCTCATCAAGCCCTCCGCGCGTGTCCGGGTTCGACCTCGACGAGCTCGTCCGGCGCGGTCGGAAGCGCCGCCGCAGTCGTCGCCGTCAGAAACGCCTGCGCGCCTGCACGGCGAAGACGTTCGGTGAGGATCCCACGCCGCTCGGGATCCAGTTCGGAGAGCACGTCGTCGAGGAGCAGCAGCGGGCTCGGATTGCCCCGTCGTGCGAGAACATCGGCTTCGGCCAGCAGAAGAGCGAGCACGGCGAGACGCTGCTCGCCCTGGGACCCGAAGCTACGCAGGTCGCGGCCGCCTGCGGTGATCGCGACGTCGTGGAGGTGCGGCCCCAGGCCGGTCGAGCCGCGGGCGAGATCCTGCTCGAGGCGCCGCTCGAGTTCCGCTGCTGCCGGCGGATCACCCTCGTAACGCAGGTCGCCCGTCCCGAAACGAAGCTCTGAGGCGATCTCCGCGAACGCCGGGGACAGGAGCTGGACCAGCTCACGCCGGGCGACGACAAGAGCCGTTCCGAGCTCCGCGACGCGCTGGGTCCAGGGGTCGAGTGCTTCCCGAGTCGAGTAGCCGGCCGCAACTCGCCGGAGCGCGCCGTTTCGCTGCGCGAGCGCCGCCGCATACTCCGTCGGGGCCTGCGCCCGGCTCGGAAACAAGCGGCCGAGTGCACGGTCGAAGTAGGCACGCCGCACCGCAGGTCCCCCCTTGACGACTGCCAGGCGGTCGGGTGTGAAGACCAGCGTGGGCACCCTGGAGCGAAGCTCCTCCGCCGCGCGAAGCGGCGCACCGTTCAACCGCGCACGCTTCGGTTCACCAAGCCGAAGCGTGACTTCGATCGCAACCGGAGAGCCGCCGTGCTCAGCGTCCACAGCGACGCGCGCGCCTTGCTCCCCGAAGCGAATCAGCTGCGCATCCGATCGTGTCCGCGGCGAGAAGCCCTGAGCGGCCACGTGCAGGCTCTCGAGCAGGTTGGTCTTGCCGGCGCCGTTCGGCCCGACGGCAAGCACGATCCCGTGCTCGAGCTCCAGCTCGAGCGACGCGTAGGAGCGATAGTCCCGGAGCGAAAGGGTCTTGACGATCAGCCCGGTACTGCTAGCCCGCCAAGCGGATGGGCATGATCAGGTACGAAAAGTCCTCGCCGGCACCTTGGAGCACCGCGGGGCGAAGTGGGCTGATCAACTTCAGCCGCAGCTCGTCACCCTCGACGGACTCGATCCCGTCGCGAAGGAACTCGGGGTTGAAGCCGATGTCCAGTGCTTCTCCGCTGAACGGTGCCGGCATCGCCTCATGAGCCTCGCCGACGTCTTGCGTCTGCGCAGACACCGTCAGCTCACCCTCCGCGAAACGCAGCCGCAGCGGCGCGTTGCGTTGGGCCATCACCGCGACCCGGCGGACCACCTCGAGCAGCTCATCCCGTGGAAGCGTCACCTCGGACTCGAAGCTCTCCGGCAGCAGCTGGCGATAGTTCGGAAACTGGCCCTCGATGCGGCGCGTCGTCAGCAAGACGCCGTCGCTCGTGAACAGCACCTGGTTCTCCTGTAGTCCTAGGTGGAGCTCTGATGCGCCCTGGGCAACCCGGCTCAATTCCACGAGCGCCCGTGCCGGCACGATGGCGTCGAGCTCGGGGCCCGGCTCCGACATGGAGGTCTCCTTGACGGCGAGGCGATACGAGTCCGTAGCCGCCATGACCAAGGTCTCACCCTCGAAGCGAACGAGAATGCCGGTGAGCACCGGACGCGACTCGTCGCGAGAGGCCGCGCGGCTTACCTTGGCCGCCGTTTCGAGCAACGCCTCCGCGTCGATTGGAACCATGGTGGTGCCGGTGGGATCGGGGAGGCGCGGGAAATCCTCCGCGTTGTACGTATGGATCCGGTAAACGGCCGAGCCGCTCACGATCTCGACTACGCCCTCGCCCTGGCGGTGCTCGATCGACACCTCTTCCCCCGACAACAGGCGAGCGAGATCGACGAGCAGCTTGCCGGGCACAACGACAGCGCCCTCTGTCGCCACCTCGACCTCGAGGGACGTTCGCAACGAAATCTCCATGTCCGTCGCGGAGAGCTCTAGCTTCCCGCTCTCCGACCGAAGCAAGATCCCGGCCAACACCTGGACGGCGGTTCGGGTAGTTGCGGCACGCGAGACGATCGCGAGCTGGCGAATCAGGTCATCGCGCGAACAGGTGATCTTGAGGGCAGTCCCGGTCACAGCTGCAGTTTCAATCATTTATTTAAAACCTTTTGTAGTAGTACTAGGGAGTGTGGAACCCGGGGAAGACGGCGGGAACCGGCTTCACGAGCGCGATCTGGCTGGGGACGCGCGCTGGGGGCAAACGTGCGATTTACACAGGACGCGCTGGGCAGACTCCTTACGTCCACAGAATCAGCCTGCCTGCTTGACGCGCGCGGTCAACTCTTGCACCAGGTTGTACACAGAGCGATCCTCGCGAATCAGCCGCGCGATCTTCGACGTTGCGTGAATGACGGTGGTGTGGTCGCGGCCGCCGAAGTGCCGGCCGATCTTCGGTAGCGAGGAGTCGGTGAGTTCGCGCGAAAGGTACATCGCGACCTGGCGCGGGTAGACGATGTTCTGCGAGCGCTTGTCGCCGATCAACTCCTCCTTCGATAGCCCGAAGCGCTCCGAGACCTCGTCTTGAATTCGCTCGATCGAGACCTCGGCGGCCTCACCCTGTGGGAAGACGTCGCGGAGGACGTCCTGCGCAAGTTCGGCTGTCATCGGCCGGCCGGTGAGCGAGGCGAAGGCGACGACCCTCGTCAACGCACCCTCGAGCTCGCGGATGTTCGTCGACACCCTGCTGGCGATGAAGGTCATCAGCTCGGCGTCCGCAACCTGGATTCCGTCGGTCCTCGCCTTCTTCTGGAGGATCGCGATGCGCGTCTCCAAGTCGGGCGGTTGGATGTCGGTCATCAGGCCCCACTCGAAGCGCGAGCGCAGGCGCTGCTCGAGCGTCGCGATCTGCCGCGGCGGCCGGTCGGATGAGATCACGATCTGCTTGCCCGCCTCGTAGAGCGTGTTGAACGTGTGGAAGAACTCCTCCTGGATCCGCTCCTTGTGCTCGAGGAACTGGATGTCGTCGATCAGGAGGACGCCGAAGGTCCGGTAACGCTGCTTGAACCCCTCGATGCGCTTGTCTCGGAGTGAGTTGATGAAGTCGTTCATGAACCGCTCGCTCGTCACGTAGCAAACCGAGAGATCACCCGAGTGCTCGCCGATGTAGTGGCCGATCGCCTGGAGCAGGTGCGTCTTTCCGAGTCCGGTCCCGCCGTAGATGAAGAGAGGGTTGTAGGCCTGCGCGGGCGCCTCCGCGACCGCGAGCGCGGCCGCGTGCGCAAACCGATTCGACGACCCGATCACAAACGAGTCGAACGTGTATTTCGGGTTCAGGCCCTCGATCCGCGGAGCGGCCTGGAACGCCGGCCGAGCCTTCTCGTCCGACTCTGTCTGCTGGACGAGGAACTCGACTCGGCGCTCGTCTCCGGTGGCGTCGCGAACGGCCGCGTCGATCAAGCCGAGAAAGTGCCCCTCAATCCATTCACGCGCGAAATCGTTCGGCACACGCAGCGTGAACGACTCGTCCGACAGCTCGAGGCCGGCTACGTCGGAGAACCAGGTGCGATAGGTCGATTCGTTCAGCGCGCTCCGCAATCGCTCCGAAACCTCGGTCCACAGGTCCTCTGCTGTGAGCAATTGCTGGCGCTCCACGCCGGTTGGAAAACTCCTCTCGCCTGCGACCGGGAAAGATGGCGAGCATAGCAGCGTCTCAGCGCTCGCTCAATGCCTTTTGGCGACGCGTCCGCAGGCGCAAAAGCGTCTTGTTTGCAGGGATTTTCCATGTGTCCCCAAGCTCCTCCACAGCTGTGGAGAAAGCCGGGGCGCCCTCTGTTGTCACTGGGGAAAACAGCCTCAGCGCAGGGCCTTTCTCATTGATGCGGACTCTTTCACAGCTGTGGAAAAGCCTGTGGTTGGGTCGCTCTCTATACTGGCGCGACCCCTCGCCGAGACTACTTCTCTCATCTCCTCGTGAAGCGCACCTATCAGCCCAACGTTCGTCGGCGGAAGCGCCGGCACGGCTTCCGGGCGCGAATGTCGACCCGGGCCGGCCGCGCGATCCTGAAGCGGCGCAGAGCCCGCGGGCGGAAGCGTCTCTCCGCCTAGAGCCCCGCTCGACGTGCAGCGCCGCCACCGCCTCTCCCGGTCGCGTGATTTTGATGCGGTGTACCGGCAAGGCCGGTCTGTCTCCACGCGCTTTCTCGTCCTTTACCGCTTCGACCGTGAGGGTGACGACGACGGCGAGGCGCGACTCGGAATCGCGGTGCCGAAGAAGATCGGCGGCGCCGTGACTCGCAACCGAATCAAGCGTCGGTTGCGGGAGGCATGGCGCGAGGTGCTGCCCCAAGTGCCGGCGGGCGCGGATTACGTCCTGCTCGTGCGCGCTCCGCTTGCGGACGCCGAGGGGCGCGACGCGGCCTGGCTGCGCGAGCGCGTCGAGGAGATCCTCGGGAAGGCGCGCGCGTGAGATACCTGGCGATCGGTGGCGTGTATGCCTATCGCTACACGCTCGGGGTGCTCTTCCCGGCGACCTGCAAGTACCACCCGTCCTGCTCGCAGTACGCGATCGAGGCCCTGCGGCGGTACGGCCTCGCTCGCGGGGTCCTGCTCGCCGGTTGGCGGCTGCTTCGCTGCAACCCCTGGAGCCACGGCGGCGTCGACCGCGTCGAGGACCAGAGGCTCTTCACATGAGGACGTCGCTTGCGATGTCGACTTCAGGCCGTGCCGCTGAAGCGTCGCATGCGATGCCGGTTGGAGGGCATGCCGGCTTTGCCGGCGTGTCCGTCTCCTTTGCCGGTGCGGCCGTCTGCGATGACCGGTCGATGCGCTCGATTTGGAGCGGACGTTGATAGTCCTCAGCATCCTCTCTCCCGTCGAAGACGTTCTGACGTGGACGCTCGAGGAGTTCCACACCTCGCTCGGGCTGACGTGGGCATGGTCGGTGATCGCGGTGACCCTCGCGGTCCGGATGCTGCTCGTCCCACTGACCGTTCGGCAGATCCACTCGATGCAGCGAATGCAGCAGTACCTGCCGCAGATGAAGGAAATTCAGAAGCGCTACAAGAGCGACCGCAAGAAGCAGAACGAAGAGCTGATGAAGTTTTACAAGGAGCACCAGATCAATCCGGCCTCCTCGTGCCTACCGATCCTGCCGCAGATCCCGATCTTCTTCGCGCTCTACTTCGTCCTGCGGGACTTCGACGAGGAGATCTACCCCAAGTACCCGGCGTCGGCTCTCGACTGGCTTTCATTCGTGCCGGACATCACCACGAACATCACCGACCACTGGTCCGGCTACGTGCTGCTCGCCGTGTACGTGGCCAGCCAGGTCGCATCCACGTGGTACATGCCGATGGCGACCACGAGCCAGGCGCAGCGCTACATCTTTCTCGCGCTGCCGTTCGTTTTCGCGCTGTTCATCATCAATCCGCCCGGTGGCGCGACGTTCCCGGTCGGGCTGCTCCTCTACTGGATGACGACGAACCTGTGGACGGTAGGGCAGGGAATCGTGACGCGCCGGCTCCGGGAGCAGACGCAGGCTGTCCCGGCCAAGCGTTCCTCGCGGACGCCGCCGAAGACTGCACAGCCGGCCGCTGATGCCTCGTCGCCGGAGGCAGAGTCGAAGCCCCAGAAGCCCGCGGCCGCGCGCCGTGTCAAGCGCAAGAAGAAGCGGGCCCGCCGGTGACCGTCTGCAATGACCGGTCGAGACGTTCTGCGGAGATCGCGACGTGACCGAACAGCTCCGTGTCGAGAGCGAGGGCGAAACCGTCGGGGAAGCGAAGTGGGCGGCGCTGCGTGAGCTCGAGAAGCTTCAACCCGGAATCGACAAGTCGAGCGTCCGCTTCCAGGTGGTCTCCGAGGGCGAGCGGGGGATTCTCGGTGTCGGCTTCTCACCGGCACGCGTCGTCGCGACCATCGAGTCCGACGGCGAGCAGCCGTCCGCACCTACCTATGACGAATCCGAGCCCGCGGCGCTTGTCCGCGACCTGATCGCCAGGACGACGTCCGCGCTCGGCATCTCCTGTCGGGTCGACATCTCCGAGCGCGAGGATTCGCTGGTCGCTACCTGCTCCGGACGGGACCTCGGCTTACTGATCGGCCGCCACGGGCAGACGATCGATGCGATCCAGTACCTCTCGAACGCGATCCTGGCGCGGCAAGGCGCTGACGTCTCGGTCGTCGTCGACGCCGCCGGGTATCGCGCCCGCCGCGAGGCGACGCTCAGCACGCTGGCCGCGAGCGCGGCCGAGCAAGCGCTTCGAACCGGCGAGCGGGTCGAGCTCGAGCCGATGACGGCGGTCGAGCGAAAGATCGTCCACGTGAGCCTCCAGGACTTCGACGGCATCGAGACCACGAGCGAGGGAACCGAGCCGAATCGCTTCGTCGTCGTCTTTCCGGCTGGTGCCGAGTAGCTGGGGAAACCTCACGGTTTCCCCAGATCCCTTTCACCTGTCTGCCGACGCGGACGAGTGCCTTCAGCGCTGGCTCGAAGCGGTTCTTGCGACCCCGGGCCTGACAGGCATCAAGGATCCGGCCGAAGCCCGGCGCGTCCTGGTGGAAGACAGCCTGCGCGGTGCCGAGATCATGCAGGAGTTTCGGGGGCCGATTGTCGATGTCGGCTCGGGTGGCGGCGCGCCGGGGATCCCGCTTGCGGCGGCACTGCCGGATCGCGAGGTGACGCTCGTCGAGGCAGAGCGGCGGAAGGCGGACTTTTTGAAGGGGTGGGAGGAGGAGCTTCCAAACCTGCACGTCGTCTGGGGCCGGGCCGAGGAGCAGGAAACGGATGGATTCGGCGCCGCCGTCGCGAAGGCCCTCGCCCCGCCGCCTGTCGCCGCCGAGTGGTGCCTACCGCTGGTACAGGCTGGAGGCGCCGCCGTGCTCTGGGTCGGCCCCACGGCTGAGATCGACCGGGTGGCGCGGGTGGCCGAGCAACTGGCGGCAGGGGCTCCGGAAGTGCGCGACGGTCTGCTGGTGATCCCCAAGCTCGGGCCGACGCCGGAGGGCTTCCCGCGCCGGCCCGGAATGGCACGGAAACGTCCGTTGGCCTGAGTAGCCTCGGCCGTGCCATGGCCATCTATGCAGTCGCGAATCAGAAAGGCGGAGTCGGAAAGACGACCACCGCCGTGAATCTCGCCGCCTGTCTGGCCGAGGCCGGCGAGCCGACGCTGCTCATCGACCTTGATCCGCAGGCCAATGCGACTTCGGGGCTTGGCGAGCGGGCGAACGGCAGCTCGAGCTTCGATCTGCTCGACGGCGCACCTGCCGACGAGCTGGCAGCTCGGACGCGGTTCGCGAATCTCGAGCTGATCCCGGCCCGTCCTGACCTCGCCGGGGCTGCCGCCTCGCTGGCGCTGCGCGGCGACGCCGAGCGGTATCTCGCCGAGGCCCTGCGACCGACCGCGTCGCGTTACCGCTACGTCTTCCTCGATTGCCCGCCGTCGCTTGGCCCTCTGACGGTGAACGCCTTGGCAGCCGCGGACCGGGTTCTCGTTCCGGTCCAGGCGGAGTACTACGCACTCGAAGGTGTCGCGCAGATCCTCGGCTCGATCGAAGCGGTCCGGGCCCGACTCAACCCGCGACTCACGCTCGCGGGGCTGCTGCTGACGATGGTCGACGGCCGCACGCGCCTCGCCGCCGATGTCTCGGACGAGCTGGAGCGCCA
>DASQTZ010000060.1:0-18856 GCA_035641605.1 Gaiellaceae bacterium
GGCGGTCCACGAGCAGCTTCTCGCCCTCGCGGACGACGTACTGCTTGCCACCGAGCTTGATGATCGCGTAACCGGCCATGGAAACGCGGGGTTTCGGCCCCGCGGATCGGTCAGTCTACCAGCGGTTTTTCGACATCCGAGACCGTTTCAGCCCCGTCGGTTTTGGCCGCCGCGGGCTTGCGCCGCCGGCGGCCGCCTCGGCTGCCGCGCCGTGTCCGCTTCTTCTTCGGCTGGGTGCCGTCGGTCGTCTCGCCGTTGTCACTGGCCTCGGCAGCGCCGAGCTGAGGATCGGGGGCATGGATGAGGACCGGCGTCTCGGCCGGTTCGCCGTTGTCGCCTGTCTCCGCGGAGACAGCGACGGCGGGCTTCTTCTTCCGCCTGCGCCCACCCCGAGACCCTCGCCTCGTCTTCTTGCGCTTCGGCTGCTCTTCAACTGCGCCTTCCTCGCCCTCGGGCTCCGCTTGCTCGGGTTCCTCTGCCTCCGCCTCCTCGGCAACCGCCTCTTCGGCCTCGGCCTTCGGCTTCGGCTTCGCGGCGCGTGAACGTCGAGCGCGCGTCGGCTTCTCAGCGAGCGCTTCGGCCGTGATCGGCGCCTCCACAGCCTCACCCGGCGCGGAGACGAGCTCCGCGTAGGCAGTGCCGTCGAGGACGCGGCTAATCCGCACCTTGACGCGCTTGCCGACCATCCCGGCGGCGCCGCCGACGCAGATGACCGTGTCGCCGTCCTTCGCCACCCCGGCGGTCGAGTCGTGGAGGCCGACCTCGACGAGCTTGACCTGGCGCTCCTGGCCCTCCTCGAGCGAGCTTTCGGGCTGGAGCTTCGCGACCGGCCCGCGCTCCAGCTCCTTGACGTGGTCGGCCGGGACGCCCTCCCTCGTGACGATGAAGAACCGGCGCTTCGTCCGCTCCTCGATCGCCCGGAGACGACTCGCTCCCGGCCCGATCAGGATCGATGCGGCGTGCGCGTTCAGCTCGACCCGGAAGGCGCCGGTCCGCGAAGCCGCAGCGAGCGCACGGAGCTTCCTCTCGGCTTCCACGGCCGCCGACGTCTCCGAGATCACGATCCCATCGCCGTCGCAGGTCGGACAGCGCTTGGTCAGGATCTCGCGGGGCCCGTGGGCGACGTTCTGCCGGGTCATCTCCACCAGGCCCAGCGGTGAGATCTCGACGACGTAGGTCTTCGTCCGGTCGCGCTCGAGCTCGGCCTTCAGCGCCTCCTCGACCGCCTCGCGGTTCTTCGGGTTCGCCATGTCGATGAAGTCGATGACGATGATCCCGCCGATATCGCGCAGGCGCAGCTGACGCACGACCTCCTTGACCGCCTCGAGGTTGTTCTTCGTGATCGTGTCTTCGAGCCGCTGTCCGGAGCTCTTGGAGCGCGAGCCGACGAACCGGCCCGTGTTCACGTCGATGACGGTAAACGCCTCGGCATAGTCGAAGACGAGGTAGCCGCCCGAGGGCAGATCCACCCGGCGCGAAAGCGTCGAGCGGATCTCCTCGTCGACGCCGAAGTCCTCGAACAGCGACGTCTTGCCGGCGTGCTTGTGCACCTTCTCGGCCATGTGCGGCGACGTCTTCTTCAGGTAGCCGACGACGCGCTTGTACGTGAGATCGTCGTCGATCACTGCGCGCTCGAAGTCGTTCGTGAGGAGATCGCGGATGACGCGAAGAGGCAGCTCCGCTTCTTGATAGACGAGTGCCGGCGCCGAAACGTCCTTGGCGCGATCCTGGATCGTCTTCCAGAGGCGCTCGAGGAAGTCGATGTCACGCTCGATGTCCTCGGCCGAGGCGCCCTCGGCGGCGGTCCGGACGATCAAGCTGCCCTGCTTCGGGCCGACTTGCTTGAGGATGTCGCGCAGGCGGCTGCGCTCCTCGTCCGGGAGGCGGCGCGACACGCCTGCGCCCTCACCGCTCGGGACATAGACGACGAAGCGGCCGGGCAGAGAGATTTCCGTCGTCAACCTGGCGCCCTTGGACTTCATCGGGTCTTTGACGGCTTGGACGAGCAGCTCCTCGCCGCGGCTGAGCAGATCCTGGATCTTGCGACCGTGACGGCGGCCTTCGAGCTCGGGGGTCACGATCTCGTCTACGTAGAGGAAGCCGTTTTTCTCGAGCCCGACCTCGACGAACGCGGCCTCCATGCCCGGCAGGACGTTGTCGACCGTGCCCTTGTAGATGTTCCCCGCAATCGAGCGGCTCTCGTCGCGCTCGAGATAGACCTCGGCGACCTTGTCGTCCTCGAGCACCGCGACGCGCTGCTCGCCTACGTCGACGGAGACCACGAGCTCGCGCTTGGCGGCAGGCGGCAACACTCGGGGTGTCGGAGTGCGCTTGCGAGACGTGCGGGCCTGGCGGCCGCTGTCTCGGTCGGAGCGCCGCGGCCTTTCCGCGGCAGCGCCCCCCGGTTTCGCAGCGCGCGCCGGTTTCTCCTCGGCCCGCTCGGTCGTGCGCTCGCCCGGCTTGCGGCGGCCTCGACCCCCGCGGGCTCCGCGGCGGCGGGGTCTTTTGACTTGGGTCGGATCGGCCGCCTCGGCGGGCGGAGGCGTTACGGACTGGTCGGGTTCGGCCCGCTCTGGGGCAGGCTCAGGCTCGGATTGGCGCTGCTTGCGCCGAAACCACTGAAGCAAAAGGAATCCTTTCTGACTTCGCGCGCGCTAAGCCGAGCGCCTGCGAGGGGGCGCGCTGCGCGCTGCGAATTTGATGACATACGCATATCTGCATCGAAGGCTAGCAGCCGCCCTTTTGGTGCCCTTTGTGCCTCGTCCAGTGATGCCGCCGAGCCGGGTGTGAGCACCAAGCCAGAGGCCGCACTCGGACGAGCCAAGGTCTTGACGACCTTGTTGAGGAGGAGGGTTGGCTCTGGCGCCGCGTGATCGCGGGCCAGAAGCCGGCTTGTATTGCTGGGCGGGGCACTATGCCGCTGCCGGCCTGATTTTGGTCCGCCTTGCGCGGATCGCCCGCAGGCGCTGTGAGAGCCGCGCCCAGGCCCAGGGCTCGATCTCCAGGTAACGAGTCGGAGACTGACTCCTGGTCGCTGACAGATACTCGAACCAGGCGTCGGCTTCCTCGATCAGCAGCAGCTCATGCGGATCACGCTTCGTCGCCATGGCCGGATGCTAGGACCGGCACCGGACGGACTAGCGCCTTCTGATGGCGATGGCCTGCAGGACGCCGACGGCAAGCAGATTCGTGACCATCGAGGAGCCGCCGACGCTCACGAACGGGAGCGGAATGCCCGTAATCGGAGCGATCCCGATCGTCATCCCGACGTTGACGAAGATCTGGAAGAGGAGGCCGAAGACGAGCGCGCCGGCGACGGTCGCGCAGAACGGATCTCGGGCGGTTGCGATCACGCGGATCCCGCGCCAGAGCAAGAGCAGGTAGAGCAGAAGCAGGACCGAGACGCCCACGAAGCCCCGCTGCTCGGCCAGCGAGGCGAAGACGAAATCGGTGTGGTGCTCCGGCAGGTAGTCGAGATTCGTCTGCGTCGCTCCCGCAACGCCGCGGCCTGTCGTGCCGCCGGCGCCCACCGCGGTGATCGACTGGTTGATGTTGTAGGCCGCGCCCTGCGGATTCTCGGTCGGATCGAGGAAGGCAGTGATCCGGTCACGTTGGTAAGGCTCGAGGATCGGGATGCCGAGCGTCGGCGCCAGCCACAGCACCGTCGTCGCAAGCACCCCGGCGATCAGCGCCAGCACCCCGAGGTCACGCCAGCGCGTGCCGGCGAAGAAGAGCGCGGCCGCGAGGATCGCGGTGTAGACCAGCGCCGTCCCGATGTCCGGCTGCATGAAGACGAGCAGCGTCGGAATGGCAGCCAGGCCGACGACCACCCCGGTCGTCCGCCACTCGGCGATCCGTCGGCCTCGCTCCGCGAGTACGCCGGCGAGGAAGAGGGCGAGCAGGAGCTTGCCGAACTCGGACGGCTGGAAGCGGAAGAAGCCGAAGTCGATCCAGCGCGTCGAGCCGCGGACGTCGGCTCCGAGCGCCATCACGACCAGCAGCAGCGCGAGCGTGACCGCATAGATCGCCTTTCGGTAGCGGCGGTAGTAGTCGGGATCGATCAGGAGGGCCCCGACGAGTCCAGCCGTTCCGACGAGCGCGAAGATCGACTGGCGAACGACGTAGTACTCCGCGTCGCCCGTTACGTCGAGACGCGTGATCCCGTCGATCGCCCAGAGGCCGAAGGCGACGAGGCCGGCCGTCGCGCCGAACATGACCCAGTCGAGCCGCCGGACGAACCCGACCACGCCGGCGGCTTCAGCTCGGCGGCGCCGGACGCGGGGAGCAAGGGGTGCGGCGTAATCGGCCATTAGTCGGTGAGTTCCGTCGGAACGACGGTCTCCGTCGCCGCTTGCTTGCCGAAGTAGCTCTCGAACACCTTCAGCGCGGCCGGGGCGGCGGCGGTTCCGCCGTGTCCGCCGTTCTCGATCACGACGCAGACGACGAGTTCGGGCGTCGGCTCGGTGGGCCCGTAGCCGCACCACCAGGCCTGGTCCATCATGCGCTGGAAGCCGCCGAGGTCGACGGACTTCTCGGCAGTTCCCGTCTTGCCGGCGATCTTGACCGGGAACGTGCTGAAGACGCCGGCCGACGTTCCGTAGCTCGCATGCGTGGCGAGGTACAAGCCGTCCTGCACGGCGCGGAGCTCGGCGGGGTCAACGTGCACGGTGCGAGGGCGCGGCGAGAAGACCTGCTTGACGGCACCTCGGTTCCCGGGCTGCTCGACCGTGGAGACGAGGTGCGGGGTCACGACCTTCCCACCGTTTGCGATCAGCGCATAGAAGCGAGCCATCTGGAGTGGCGTCACGAGCAGGTCCTTCTGGCCGATCGCCAACTGCACCGAGTCACCCGACTTCCAGAGCTTGTCGATCTCATCCGGGAACGTCTTTTGCCGCCACTGGGGCGTCGGCAGCAATCCCGCTTGCTCGCCGCCGACGTCGAGGCCCGTCGGCTTGCCGAATCCGAACGCCGCCGCCCACTTCTGGAGCGGGCTGCCGTACTGCGCGGGCAGGTCGTAGAAATCCTTTCCGAGTTGGTAGAAGTACGTGTCGCAGGAGGCGGCAAGCGCCTTCTCCATCGTCATCGCCTCGTTGATGTACCGATTCCAGTTGTTGAAGGTCGTGCCGTCGATCTCCATCGACCCCGTGCACGGGAGCGGGCTGAACGCGGAGACGAGCCGCTCGCGCATCGCCGCCAGCGCCGTCACCGGCTTCCACGTCGACCCGGGCGGGTACAACCCCGCGATCGCGCGGTTCAAGCCCGGGAAGTTCAGCGCCTCGGCCGTCTCCTGGTCGAGCAGCGGCCGGAGAGCGCTCGGGTTCGGCTTGCCCACGTAGAGACGCGGATCGAAGGTCGGCGAGGAGGCCAGCGCCCGAACGGCGCCGTCGCGGGGATCGAGGGCAACGATCGCCCCGCCGTTCGCGGCCCACGCGTCGTTGTCGCGGGCGACCTGAATTCCGTGCACGAGCGCCAATTCTGCGGCCCGCTGCAGCTTTGCGTCGAGCGTGAGCCTGAGCGCAAGACCGTGGTGGTAGGTCTCGCTGTAGCGAGGGCGGCCGCGCGGGCGGCCGACGGAGTCGACGCGCAGCGAGGCAAGGCCGGCGCGGCCGCGGAGGTAACGGTCATAGGCGGCCTCGATCCCGCTCTGGCCGACGCGGTCGCCGTGCCGGTACCGTCGGCTCTTGACCTGCTCGGGCTTGACCGCTCCCACGTGACCGATGAGCTGAGGAGCGAGACCGCCTCGCGGATAGTCGCGGAGATAAGTCCGCACGATCGTCAGCCCCGGGAACTCACGGCTGCGCTCGGCGAGGTACATCACGACGTCGTTAGGGACGTCTTCGGCAAGCGTGACGGGCTTGAGCGGGTCGGCACGCTGCTGGCCGCGGAAAGTCTCCTGCAGCTCTGACACCGGTACGCCCAGGACGGCACTCAGACGCCGAAAGACACGCGGTCGTCGCTGTCGGGGCAAGCTCGCAGGCCAGACCTGCACGGTCATGGCGACCTTGTTGCCGACGATCGTCCGGCCTCGGTAGTCGTAGATCGGGCCCCTCGGCGCCTCGATCCGGATCGTCCGCAGCTGGTTGTTTTGGGCGGCGGCGAGATAGCGCTCGCCCGAGAGCACCTGGAGCGCCCAGAGCCGAAAGAAGAGCACCGCGAAGGCGAAGAGGACGACGGCGCCGAGGACCCCGAGCCGCAGTGCGATCTGCGGCGTCATCCGGTATGGGCCTTCGACGCGAGGATCGCGCGGCATGAAGCGCGTGCGAGTCGGCGGAATGCGGGTGACGCTCGCCACTAGTGGGTTCCGAGCTCCACTTCCATCGGGCGCGCCCCCGGCCTCGCGAAGATCCGCCGACACAGCGCGTAGACCGGGATCGTCAGGACGAGGTTGAGAAGGATCTGCGCGGGCAGCGCATCGACAAGACCCGATTGAGCGGAGACCGGGTCTCCGAGGAGGTAGTGCATCGCGAGACTGCCGAACGCGTAGAGGACGGTTACGACCGCGATCGCCAGAACCGGCGCGTGAGCCCGGTCCCTGCCGGTCGTCTCGCCGTAGCGCCCGATCCAGTAACCCGCGAGCGTCAAGAGCAACGAGCTGAGCCCCAGCGTCTCCAGATTGGCCGCGTCGAGGAGGAAGCCAGCGTAGAACCCGGCGAGCGCGCCGAAGATGGCCCCGCGGAGGAGCGCAGCGGCCGTCAGGGTCACGAGCACCAGGTCGGCGCTCCCCCCGAAGGGCTCGACAGCGGAGACGATCGCCGCCTGCAACACCACGGCGGCGAAGAACACGATCCCGGCTTTGAGGGCGTCGGTGGCCACGCCTAGCGGTCCTTCGGCACGAGGACCCACACCGAGCTCAGCGACGAGAAGTCGGCCAGCGGCTCGACCTGCACCGACTGGTGGATGTCGACGTCGGTCCGGCCGACACTTCGCACGGTGCCGATCGCGATGTTCTTGGGATAGAGCGAGGGAAGGCTGCTGGAGCGCCGTCCGGCCGTGACGATCAGGTCGTTTCGCCGGACGATCTTGTCCTTGGGCACGAGATCGAGGATGAGCGTCTCTCCCGCGCCCTGACCGTGCTTGACGAGGCCCTGCGTCTCGGTCTGGACGTCGTATCCGAAAACCGCGAAGTCACCATCCGTGAGCAGGGTCACCTGGGCGGTGCGTGGGCTCGTCTTCGAAATGTGGCCGGCGAGGTAGCCGTCGCCGTCGACGACGGGGTCATAGACGCGGATGCCGTCGTCGCGGCCGGCCGAGATTCCCAACTTCTGCTGGAACTCGCTCGGCTTGTGCGAGAGCACCTGGGCGCCGATCTGGTCGTACCCGCTGGGGAATGTCGGTCCGAACCGGTACTCGAGCGCACTGCGTAGCTCCCGGTTCTCTTGCAGCGCCGTGACGTTCTGGATCGCCTGCAGCTGGAGCAGACGAAGCTGCCTCTTCAGCTCCTCGTTCTCCGACTTCGCGTGGACGAAGCCGGCGAGCCAGCCGTACGCATCCTGGAACGGGCGGGCAACGCGCTCGGCCCCGACCTGGAAGGGACGCAGAGCGCTCGCTGCGACGCCCTGGACATCATGGAGCCTGCCGCTCTCCGATTCGCGGAAGTACCCGGTGATCAGCGCGAGCGAGAGCGCGATGAGGATGCCGGCCACGATCCGTCGGCGCAGCGCACGCGCGCTCGCAGAGCGCGACGAGGAATACGTCGGCGTCGCGGCCCGCTGAACCGTAGAGCCCAGTGCCGCAAGCCGCATGGAGCGGTTACGAGGCACGAACGACAAGTGTAGGAAACGACACGGAAGGATCCTTGGTACCAGCTAAGGCGTTCGCTTGCGACGCCGACCCACGAGGGTGTGCCGGCTTTGCCGGTGCACCCGACCTAACGCCGGTAGCCGTTGCGGCTCTTGGCGCTCTTCGACGTCCGCTGCATCACCTCGAGGAGCTCGAGGCTGCGACCGGAGCCGACGGCGACGCAGGTTAGCGGCGATTCCGCCAGCTGCACGGGCATCTGCGTCTCGTGGCGCAGGCGCTCGTCGAGACCGTTGAGCAGCGCGCCGCCGCCGGCGAGGACGATGCCGCGGTCCATGATGTCGGCGGCGAGCTCGGGCGGCGTCTTGTCGAGCGTCGACTTGATCGCATCGACGATCTGGGTGACCGGCTCCTCGAGGGCGTGTCGGACCTCCTCGGAGCTCATGATCACCGTCTTGGGCAGGCCGGTGAGCATGTCGCGGCCGCGAACCTCAGCCTGCACCTCGTCCTTCATCCGGAACGCGGAGCCGACCTCGAGCTTGATCTCCTCGGCCGTCTGGTTGCCGATCAGCAGCTTGTACTCGCGCTTGGTGTGACTGATGATCGCCTCGTCCATCTCGTCGCCGCCGACGCGGAGGCTGACCGAGACGACGATCCCGCCGAGCGAGATGACGGCGACCTCGGTCGTCCCCCCGCCGACGTCGACGATCATGTTTCCCGTCGGCTCGGAGACGGGCAGACCCGCGCCGATCGCGGCCGCCATCGGCTCCTCGATCAGGAAGGCGTCGCGGGCGCCGGCGTTTCGCGTCGCCTCCTCGACTGCGCGCTTCTCCACGCCGGTGACGCCCGACGGAACGCAGACGACCACCCGCGGGTGCGCGAAACGGTGCTGGTGCACCTTCTGGATGAAATGGCGCAGCATCTGCTCGGTAACGTCGAAGTCGGCGATGACCCCGTCCTTGAGCGGGCGGATCGCGGAGATCGTTCCCGGAGTCCGGCCGAGCATCCGCTTCGCCTCGACGCCGACGGCGTGCACTTCGCCGGAGGCGTGGTCGATCGCGACGACCGAGGGCTCGGAGAGGACGATTCCGCGGCCGCGCACGTACACGAGCGTGTTCGCAGTGCCCAGGTCCACCGCCATGTCGCGGCCTCCGAAGCCGTTGAGATAACCCAAGAACCCCATCTCCCGAGCGCCCACTCTAGCTAGCCGTAGCCGTAAATCCCACTGAAACGCGCTGCTAGGAGGCGAATCAACAGCGCCGCCGGCAGGCCGACCACGTTGAGGTAGTCGCCCTCGATGCGCTCGACGAGGCCGGCGCCGACGCCCTGGATCGCATAGCCGCCGGCCCGGTTCTGCCACTCGTCGGTGGCGAGGTAGCTCGCAATGTCGCGTGGCGTCAGCGGCCGGAAGGTCACATGTGTCGTGTCGGAGTGGAGCTCCTCCCAGGCGGCGGTGCGGAGACAGAGGCCGGAGACCACCTCGTGCGTTCTACCGCCGAGTGTCTCGAGCATCTGCTCGGCCTCCGCGATGTCGTCGGGCTTCCCGAGGACCACGCCGTCGCAGACGACGATCGTGTCGACGCCCAGCACGGGACGGTGGCCACTCCCAACCGAACGCGCCTTCCCCGCAGCGTGCTCGACCGGATCCTTGCCCCGCTCCTCGTATCTCGGTGCGACGACCTCGAAGGGAATGCCGAGCTGCTCGAGGATCGCCCGCCGCTGCGGCGACTGGGAGGCGAGGACAAGCGGGGGCGCGGGCGAGACGCTCACCCGCGCTTACGGGCCTTCCAGATCTCCTCGGCCGGCCAGCGCCGGCCCCAGCCGGCCGGCACGAAATCGTAGTACTCGTGGTCAGTCGCCGATTCGGGGGCGCGAAGCTCCCACAGCCCCTCGACCTCGAAGCCGGTCTCGCGCAGGAGACGAAGCATGTCCCCGTGTCCGACGTGGTACTCGACTCCCTCGTCCTCGCCGGGCCACTGCATGCGGCCAAGCTCGAATTGCGACCGCACGAGCCGTTCCTCGATCTTGCCTTCGTCGGGCATGCAGATGATGGAGAGCGGCGAGTTGCAGAGGAAGACAAGCTCGCCGCCCGGCCGTAGCAGGCGGTGTGCCTCGGGGATCCACCGGGCCGGGTCGCACCAGATCGAGGCGCCGTACTCGGAAAGGGCGAGGTCGAAGGAGTCGCCGGCGAGCGGCACATCTTCTGCGCTCGCCTCGACCAGGGGGAACTCGATGCCTGTCTCCGCCATCATCCGCCGGGCGGTCTCGAGCTGGGCCGGCGTGACGTCGAGGCCGACGGGCCGCGCTCCGAGCTTGGCGAGCCAGGCCGAGAAGTAGGCGGTGCCGCAGCCGAGCTCGATCACGTCCTTGCCGGCGACGTCGCCGAGGACGTTCAGCTCCGCCTCGCGCACGCCGTACGTACCCCAGGTCGGCTCGCCCTTCCCCCAGGTCTCGCTCGCCCGCCTGTCGGTGTATTCGGCGTTGGCCTTCGTCCACACCTCGCGGTTGCGCCGCGCGTCCTCAGAGAGCGTCATCTGGGAACCACAGCGCGATCTCCCGTTCGGCCGATTCGTGTGAGTCGGAGCCATGGACCAGGTTGTCGGGCATCGAGAGGGACAGGTCCCCACGGATCGTGCCCGGGGCCGCTTCGGCCGGGTTCGTCGCGCCCATCGTCGTCCGGACGACCTTGATCGCTCCCTCACCCTCGACGACGACAGCCAGCGTCGGACCGGACGTGATGAAGGCGACGAGCTCGCCGAAGAACGGCTTCTCCGTGTGTTCGGCGTAGTGCTCCTCGGCGAGCGACGGGTCGACGGTCAGCAGACGAGCCGCGCGAAGCTCGAGCCCCCGGCGCTCGAGGCGCGCGAGGATCTCGCCGGCGAGCGCACGGCGCATCGCATCGGGCTTCACGAGCACGAGTGTCCGCTCGAGGGCCATCGAGCGGGAGAGATTATCCAGCCACGCCGGCAAAGCCGGCATAGCCTTCTACGGTCGGCATCGCAAGCGACGCCTCAGTGCCCGGGCCGCTCCCGTCGAGGGGCGGGCGGGAATTCGATCGTCGTCGGCGTCTCGACCGGCGTCTCGCAGTACGGACAGATCTGCCAGAGAGTCTCGAGCGGCGCCTTGCAGTTCACGCAGGCCTGGCGGAGCTTGGTCGTGCAGACAGGACAGACGAGAAAGGTGTCCTCGACGTGAGCCCGGCAGACCGGACAGTGCAACTCGCGCCGGGCAAGCCGCTCCTCCATCGCCTTGATTTCGAGCTCACGCTCGCGGACGTCTTCGAGGTACTCCGGCGGGCGGAAGAGCATGTAGATCAGCGCACCGGCGACCGGAACGAGGCCGAGGACCGTCGCCATCGCGATCAGCCACGGGTCTTCGATGCGCCGCCGGGCGTCCTTGAAGACCCAGTAGGCGACGGCAAGCCAGAACACGACGAGGAAGAAAACGCCGAGGTTTCGCGCGACGACCCAGGCGTCGGAGCCGAAGAAATCGCGGAGGCCCTCGAAGAAGTCGTTCACACGTTCACCTCAAAGCAGGAGCTGCCCGACCACATAGCCGGCGGCGAATGCGAGCCCGACGATCGTCAGCACAACAGCGGCTGCGAACGCGAACACGCTGAGCCGCTCAGCAAGCTTCGGCATCGTACGTCTTCTTCCTGCGCTACGGGTTGTCGGCAAGGTCGGCCAGAAGGTAGAGGGATCCGGTCACGAGGATGCCCCCGCGGGTGGATTCTCTCGCGCGCGTCAGCGCGCGCTCGGGATCGGGTTCTGTCGTGACGTGCGTGAAATGTGCGCCGGCGAGCCGGGCAAGTTCGTCGGCGGACAGGGCCCTGGGGTTCGTCGATTGCGTGGCGATCAAGGACGGGGCGAGTTGTGCGAGGTCGGCGAGCATCGCATTCGCATCCTTGTCGCGGAGGATCGAGGCGACGACGACGTCGTAACGCTCGTCGACATGCGCGCGGAGCCACGCGGCGCCGGCTGGATTGTGAGCCCCGTCCCAGAGCTCGCGACCGCGACGCTCGAGCCGTCCGGGCAGATCGGCATGGAGGTCGTGCACGATCGACCGGCCCAGGAATGCCTCAGCGGCCTCGCGTATGCCTCCTTCGATGATTTCGGCGCTCTTCGGTATGAGCTCGGTGTGCTTGTTGTCCGGTAAGACAACTACCCTGGCCGCATGCGCTACCGCGAGCTTCTCCCGCGCGATCTGCTCAGGCGTCTCGCCGAGCACCTCGGTGTGCTCGGGCGAGACGTTCGTCAAGAGGACTACCTCCGCGTCGACGACGTTCGTCGCATCGAGCCGCCCGCCAAGCCCCGCCTCGACCACGGCGACGTCCACTTGTCGCTCGGCGAACTCGGCGAGCGCGGCGGCTGTAAGCGCCTCGAACTGCGTTGCGCCGATCGCTTCCGCATCCGCACGGATGCGAGCGACCGCGCCCTCGAAGTCCGCCTCCGCACCGTCGACCCAGATGCGCTCTGGCCAGCCGCTGACATGCGGCGACGTGTAGGCGCCCGCTCTCCTCCCCCCAGCTTTCAGTAGAGCGGCAATCGTCCGGGTTGCGGTCGACTTGCCGTTCGTCCCGACAACATGAATCGCCGGGTAACGGCGTTCCGGATGCCCGAGGCGTTCGAGCAACCGGTGAATGCGGTCGAGGCCGAACCTCTCCGGCCACGGACTCAGCGAGGCGACCCAGGCCGTCGCGGGCTGAGTCTCAGCCGGTGAGAGTCTCGAGCTCACGCCGGTAGCGGGCAAGCTTCTCACGCTCGGCCTCGACCACCTCGGCCGGGGCGCGCTCGACGAAGCTGCCGTTGGCCAGCATCCCCTCGGCGCGCGCGATCTCCTTGCGCAGGCGCTCGATCTCGGCCGTCGGGTCGCCGTCCGCCTTGATGCGATCCGGTCGAACGACCGCCTCGAAGATGCGTTGCTCGTCGCCGGCGAGCTTGGGGCGCACGCCGCTCCGACGGAAGATCAACGCCGCCTCCTGAATGCGGTTCAACGCGGCCTGATCCGACGCAAAACGCTCGTCGGCCTCGGGCCAGGGGGCGGCGATCAGGCGCTGCTCGCGCGCAGGGAGTTGTGACCAGATCTCTTCCGTCACGTGGGGCATCACGGGATGGAGGAGCTCGAGCAACCGTTCGAGCGCAGCCAGCGCGGTCGAGCGCACGGCCGTGTCGTTCTGGTCCTGGAACCGCGGTTTGATCGCCTCGGCGTACCAGTCGCAGAAGTCGTCGAAGGTGAGGTGGTAAAGCGCGTTCGCCGCCGGCGCGAACTCGTAGCGCACCCAGCTCTCCTCGAGCTGGGCTCGCGTCGCGTCGAGCCGGGCGAGGATCCACCGCTCCTCGAGCTCGCGCGGCGCGATCGCCGGCTCCGCTCCCTCGGCGTTGGCGAGGATCAGGCGCGCCACGTTCCAGAGCTTGTTCGCAAGGCTCCGGCCCTCCTCGATCACCTTCAGGTTGAAGCGCACGTCCTGGGACGACGACATCTTCAGCAATCCGTAGCGCGTGGCATCGGCGCCGTGATGCGCGATCAGGTCGAGCGGGTCGATCCCGGTGCCGAGACTCTTCGACATGCGGCGTCCGTCCGGCGCCAGAACCGTCGTGTGGATGATCACGTCGCTAAAGGGGATGTCGCGCATCAGCTCCAACCCGGAGAAGATCATTCGGTTCTCCCAGAGTCGGATGATCTCGCGGGCGGTCGTGTTCAGCGTGCCGGGATACCAGGCCTGAAGCTCGGGCGTCTTCTCCGGCCAGCCGAGGATCGCGAACGGCCAGAGCGCCGACGAGAACCAGGTGTCGAGGACGTCTTCGCTGCGCTCGAGCTTGCGAGAACCGCACTCCGAACACGCTTCCGGCTCGGTCTCTTCCACCGTCTCGTGCCCATCCGGACATTCCCAGACCGGCAGCTGATGGCCCCACCAGATCTGGCGCGAGACGTTCCAGTCCGGCGCGTTCTCCAGCGACTCGATCGCGTACTGGTGCTGGGACTCGGGGTGGTAGCGCACGCGGCGGGACCGCAGCGCCTCGAGCGCCGGCTGCTTGAGCTCGGCCATGCGGCACCACCACTGAAGCGAGATCAGCGGCTCAATCCGACTCTTGCACCGCTCGCACCGCGCGACCGTGTGTCGATAGGCCTCTCGCCGGACGAGCTGTCCGTGGTCGCGAATCCAGCCGAGAATCCGAGCGTCGGCCTCCTCCTGCGTCAGCCCCGCGAGTTCCCCGGCCGGCGCGTTCATGCGCCCGTCCGGCCCGATGACGGTGAGCTCGAGCAGCTCGTGGGTTCGCCCGATCTCGAAGTCGAGCGGGTCGTGGGCCGGTGTGACCTTCAGCGCGCCGGTCCCGAATTGGGGGTCGACACGCTCGTCGGCGATCACGGGCACCCGGCGCTCAACCAACGGCACGATCACCTCGCGCCCGACCGCCTCGCGCCAGCGCTCGTCCTCCGGATTCACCGCCACGGCCACGTCCCCGACAATCGTTGCCGGCCGCGCCGTCGCGATCGTCACGCCTCCCTGGGGATCGTCCACGAACGGATAGCGCACATAGGTCAACGCGTCGTCCGTTTCTTCGTGGACGAGCTCGAGGTCGGAGAGCGCAGTCTCGTGATGAGGGCACCAGTTGATGATCCGGTTGGCGCGGTAGATCCAGCCTTTGCGGTGGAGATGGACGAAGAAGCGCATCACCGCGCGCACGTATGCGTCGTCCATTGTGAAGCGCTCGCGCGTGTAGTCCATCGACGCGCCCATGCGCCGAAACTGACCCATGATCGTCCGGCCGTACTCGTGAAGCCACTCCCAGACGAGCTCCACGAACGCCTCTCGGCCTAGCTCCTGGCGACGCTTGCCCTCCGAGGCCAGGTGCTTCTCGACTGCGTTCTGCGTCGAGATGCCGGCGTGGTCGTAGCCGGTGAGGAACGCGGTTTCGAAGCCGCGCATCCGATGCCAGCGGACGAGTGTGTCGGCCAGCGAGATCTGCAGCGCGTGCCCGGTGTGCAGCGCGCCCGTCACGTTCGGCGGCGGGTGTGCGACGACGAAGGCCTCCCGCCCGCTTCCTGGCTCAGCCGCATAGAGGCCTTCCTCCTCCCAGGTCTGCTGCCAGCGCTCTTCGACGCCTTCGGGGTTGTAGCGCGTGTCCATCATTCGCCGGCACCGACCTTCATACGGCGCTCAAGAGTACGGATGTGGTCAGGCAGCGACTATGCGTCCAGTATATGCGCGCCGTGTGCTCAGCCCGATGAGCATCGTCGCGTCGCATCACTTTTGGGATTTCTTGCCGGCGGCTTCAGCGGCGCGCTCGGCGCGCTGATCTCCCTCGCCGTCATCATCGATCGCCCGGAGCCGCGAACGAAAACGCATTGCCAAGATCGGGCTGGTTCTGAGCGCACCGCCTGCGCCGTGGTGCTGATCGTGATCGTGGTCGCCGAGGTCTAGGCCGACTCGGCGGCGCGCTCTTCTTCTTCGTCGAGCTCGGCGCCGGCGCTCGTCACGAGCGTCGGCTTGACGCCCTTCTCGATCGTCTCCTTCGTGATCGCGCACTTGGAGACGTCCTTGCGCGAAGGCAGCTCGAACATCACGTCGAGCAGCGCCGTCTCGATGATCGAGCGCAGCCCGCGCGCGCCGGTCTCCCGCTCGAGCGCGCGATCCGCGATCGACCACAGCGCGTCGTCGGTGAAGACGAGCTCGATCGAGTCGTAGCCGAAGAAGCGCTGGTACTGCTTGACGAGTGCGTTCCGCGGCTCGGTGAGGATCTGGACGAGATCCTCGCGCTGGAGCTGATGCACCGCGGAGACGACCGGCAGGCGGCCGATGAACTCCGGGATCAGCCCGTACGACAGCAGATCCTCCGGCATCACCTCGGTGAGCAGCTCGCTCGTCAGCGAGTCGTGCCGCGACCGAATGTCGGCGCCGAAGCCGACGGCGTTCTTGCCGATCCGCTTGCCGATGATCTTCTCGAGGCCCGCGAACGCGCCGCCGCAGATGAAGAGGATGTTCGTCGTGTCGATCGAGAGGAATTCCTGGTGCGGATGCTTGCGCCCGCCCTGCGGGGGGACCGAGGCCACCGTGCCCTCGAGAATCTTCAGCAGCGCCTGCTGGACGCCCTCGCCCGACACGTCGCGCGTGATCGACGGGTTGTCCGCCTTGCGGGCGATCTTGTCGACCTCGTCGATGTAGATGATCCCGGTCTCCGCCTTCTTGATGTCGAAGTCGGCGGCCTGGATCAGCTTCAGCAGGATGTTCTCGACGTCCTCGCCGACGTAGCCCGCCTCCGTCAGCGCCGTCGCGTCGGCGATCGCGAACGGAACGTTGAGGATCCGCGCCAGCGTCTGCGCCAGCAGCGTCTTGCCACAGCCGGTCGGTCCGAGCAGGAGGATGTTCGACTTCTGGAGCTCGACCTCGTTCTCCTCGGTCCCCATCTGGACGCGCTTGTAGTGGTTGTAGACGGCGACGGCGAGAGTGCGTTTCGCCTCTTCCTGGCTGACGACGTAGTCGTTGAGGACGGCGTAGATATCCCTGGGGCGCGGCAGGTTCTCGAGGTCGAGCTGCGACGGAGCGGTGAGCTCCTCGTCGATGATCTCGTTGCAGAGATCGATGCACTCGTCGCAGATGTAGACGCCCGGACCGGCGATCAGCTTCTTGACCTGTCGCTGACTCTTCCCGCAAAAACTGCAGAGAAGCTGCTCGTTGCCGTCGCTCGCCCGCGCCACGCTAGTTCTCCTTGTACCCCGAAATCGCCATCCGTGCTAGTGCTTGCTCGAATCCCGGCTCGAGATCACCGTGTCGATGATGCCGTATTCCTTGGCATCCTGCGCCGACATGAAGTAGTCGCGGTCGGTGTCACGCGACACCTTTTCGAGTTCCTGGCTGGTGTGCTCGGCAAGGATCTCCTCCAGCCGCCGCTTGAGATTGAGTGTCTCGCGCGCGCGGATCTCGATGTCGGCCGCCTGGCCCCCCGGCCCGTGGGGCGTCCAGACTTGATGGATGAGGATTTTGGCGTTCGGCAGCGCCATTCGCTTTCCTTTCGCCCCGCCCGCGAGCAGTAGCGCGCCCATCGACATCGCGATCCCGACGCAGATCGTCTGCACGTCGGGCTTGACGAACTGGATCGTGTCGTAGACGGCGAGGCCGGCATACACGTCGCCACCCGGTGAGTTGACGTAGAGGGCGATGTCCTTGTCGGGATCCTCGGACTCGAGGTGGAGCAGCTGAGCGATGATCAGGTTGGCAATCTGATCGTCGATCGGCGTGCCGAGGAAGATGATGCGTTCGTTCAGCAGGCGCGAGTAGATGTCGAAGGCGCGCTCGCCGCGCGACGTCTGCTCGATCACCATGGGGACTAGCGGGCTCATGCAGGCTCCTTGCTACCGGGGGTCCACAACTTCGCAGCTGTCTCGGGTTTTTCCTTCTCGGGGGTCCAGAGCTTGTCTCGCGCTCGGGCGAGTTCGACCGGAATGCGTTTGACCTCGGAGGCGATGCGGTCGAGCGTCTTGCGCAGCCGGAGATCGGCGCGCAGAGCGTCGTAGCGGCCGGCCTCCCTGACCTGGGCGGTCAGCTCCTCGGCGTCCTCGGAATCCTCTGCCTCCATGCGGATCAGCTCGTCGATCTCATCGTCGGAGACCTCGACACCGAGCTTGTCCGCTGCCGCCTCGAGGACGATCTCACGCGAGAGCGAGCGGCGGGCCTCCTCCTCGACATCTGACTGGATCTCCTCCGGGGACCTGTTGCTCAGCTGCAGGTACGCCTCCGCGCTGATCCCGCGGCGCTCGAGCGAACGCACGAGCGCATTCCAGAGGTCGACTGCCCGCGCTTGGACGAGTCCCTCGGCGATCTCTACCTGGGTTGCGTCGACGAGCGCGTCCACCACCGCGGCCCGGAACTGCGCGTCCAGCTCTGCCTCGAGTTGCCCGCGCAGACGCGCCTCGATCTCCTCGCGAAGCTCGGCGAACGTGGAGAACTCGGAGGCCGCCTTCGCGAGCTCGTCGTCGAGCGGCGGAAGCACCTTCTCCTGGATCTGCTTGAGCTCAACCGTCAGCTGCGATTGCGGCCCGTCAGGCAGCGCGTATTCGATTTCCTGCTTCGCTCCCGGCTCCATGCCCACCAGCGCTTGCTCGATCTCGGGCAAAAGACGACCCGCTCCGAGCTCGACGACGTAGTCGCGCTGGGCGTCGCCGTCCTTCGAGACCAAGTCGACGACGAGAACGTCGCCCTCGCGTGCCGGACGGCCGTCGACCGGGGCGAGGTCGGCGACGGTCGAGCGAAGGACTTCGAGCTCGGCGTCAATCAGCTCCTCGGGCACCTCCGCGTCCGCCCCAGGCACCTCGAGCTCCGTCCAGTCGGCGACCTCAGGCTTGGCCTGGACCGTGACGGTCGCCGTGAACTCGAATGGATCCGAGGGCGACGACGGGAGCTCGTATCCGTATTCGGGCGTCTCGACCGGCCGGACGTTCGTGTCTCGGAGCGCGGCGCGGAACCAGCCGCCGATGTGGCTTTCGACCGCCTCGGCGTAGAGGCGGTCTTTGCCGACCCGCGCCAGCAGCACGGGCATCGGCACCTTCCCTTTCCGGAACCCAGGGATCTTCAGGCTGCCCGCGAGATCGGAGGCAGCGTGATCGATCGCGTGCTGGACGTCGCCGCTCGGGACCTCGACGGTCAAGCGAACACGGCTCTGCGGGAGCTCTTCGACCGTCGCCTTCACAGGACGGCCATTGTGCCAGCACTCCCCCGGCCTGCCGCAGACCCGGAGGAGGCCGACTCCTCGCTAGAAGAGCCAGACGAGGAGCAGGATGATGAGAATCAGGGTGAGGACGCCACCACCGATGTACATCGTCTCGCCCTCCTTTCAACTGTCGAGTCGGTTTTAGGCGCCTCGTCTACCCTGTCAGCCGATCCCTGAACCGCGGGCGTGGCGGAACTGGTAGACGCGACGGGTTTAGGTCCCGTTGGGCCGCGAGGCCCTTAGAGGTTCAAGTCCTCTCGCCCGCACTACCGAGGGGTCATGACGCAAGAGTCCGGGTACATCCGGGTCTCGTTCCAGCGTCTACGAGTGATAGGAGGGCACACGATGTACATCGGTGGTGGCGTCCTCACCCTGATTCTCATCATCCTGCTCCTCGTCTGGCTCTTCTAGCG
>DASQTZ010000061.1:0-12680 GCA_035641605.1 Gaiellaceae bacterium
TGTGCCGTCGGGCCGCGCTGGGCGGCGCGAGGCGGCGTCCTCGGTCTCGCCCGTATCCTCCGGATACGAACGAGACGCTGCGTCCTTGCCTCGCACCACCCATCGCACCCCGACGACGAAGCGTCATTCAGTTAGAGGCTCTTAGCCGACTGCCGTCGCGGCAGGGCGGCGGGAGGCCTCGCGGGCCGCCTCGACCAGGCCCCCGAGGATCAGGGCGCCGTCCGTCGAGCCCAACAGGGGATCGACCGCGTGCTCGGGATGAGGCATCAGGCCCATGACGTTGCCGCGTTCGTTGCAGACGGCCGCGACGTCGCCGATCGAGCCGTTCGGGTTGTCCGCGTAGCGAAAGACGACCTGACCCTTCCCCTCCACCTCGGCTAGGAGCTCGGCGTCGGCGAACCAAGCCCCTTCGCCGTGCTTGATGGGGATTGTCAGCTGCTGCCCGGCCGCACAAGCAGCCGTAAACGGCGTGTCGGTGCGCTCGACCCTCAGAACGACATCACGACAGATGAACGCAACCGAGGAGTTCGGTCGGAGGACGCCCGGCAGGAGTCCGGCCTCACAGAGGATCTGGAAGCCGTTACAGATCCCGAGGACGAGGCCTCCTTCCGACGCGAACTCGGCCAGCGCCTTCATCGCCGGTGAGAAGCGGGCGATCGCTCCGCAGCGCAGATAATCGCCGTACGAAAACCCGCCCGGCAGGACCACGCCTGCGACATCCGGAAGACGCTCGTCCGCGTGCCAGACAAGGGCGCCGCTTGCCCCGAGCCCCTCGAGCGCGAGCAGGGCATCGCGGTCGTCATTCGAGCCCGGGAAAGTGAGCACCGCAATTCGGGGACTGGTTCCGCTCACGCCTGGATCTCGATCTCGTAGCTCTCGATCAGAGGATTCGCGAGGAGCTGCTCGCACATCCGCTCGATCTCGGTGCGGGCCGCCGCCGGATTGCTCGCGTCCACCTCGAGGTCGACGACGCGTCCGATGCGGGCGCCCGCGACGGAGAAGCCGAGCTGACGAAGCGAGCTCTCGACCGCCTCTCCCTGGGGATCGAGGATGCCCGGCTTCGGACGGACGAGGACCGTCGCTTTCACCGCAGCACCGACTCCGGATCGGCGAGATAGCCGTCGAACGACTGCTCGCTCAGCCGCTCGAATGCCTCGACGTAACGGGCTCGAGTCCCGGCGACGACGTCGTCGGGCAGCTCGGGCCCGGGATCCGTCTTGTCCCAGCCGAGCGACTCGCAGTAGTCGCGGACGAACTGCTTGTCGAAGGAGGGCTGGGGTCGACCCGGCTCGAACAGGTCGGCCGGCCAGAACCGGGACGAGTCGGGGGTCAGCGCCTCGTCGCCGAGGTAGAGGTGCTGCCCTTCGGGATCCACCCCGAACTCGAACTTGGTGTCGGCGATGATGATCCCGCGCTCGGCGGCGTACTCGGCCGCAAACGAGTAGAGCTCGATCGAGACGCGCTCCAGCAACTCCAGCATCGGAAGGCTGACGATCTCGCTCGCCTGGGCGCGCGTGATGTTCTCGTCGTGTCCAGTCGCGGCCTTCGTGGACGGTGTGAAGAGCGGCTCAGGAAGCTTCTCGGACTCGCGGAGGCCCTTCGGCAGGCGATGTCCGCAGACCTCACCGGTCCGGGCGTAGTCCTTCCAGCCCGAGCCCGAGAGGTAGCCCCGGACGACGCACTCGAGTTGAACCATCGCGAGGCGGCGGCATTCCATCGAACGTCCATCAGAACGGAGCCGGAGCATGTGGTTCTCGACGATGTCCCGGCTGCAGTTGAACCAGAAGGCGGAGAGTCCGGTCAGAACGCGCCCTTTGTCCGGAATCTCGGTGGGGAGGACGACGTCGAAGGTCGAGATGCGGTCGCTGGCGACGAGCAGCAGGCGCTCTTCGTCGAGCGCGTACAGCTCGCGGACTTTGCCACTGCCGACGTGCGTGCCGGCTTCAGGCATGGACGGGCTCCTCTCTTCGCGTCAAGGCGTGCAGGCGCTCGAAGACAACGTCGACGTGACGGGTGTAGGCACCGAGGTCGAAGACCTCCTGCAGCACGGTGCGGTCGAGGGCCGAGGAGATCCCCGAGTCGGCGCGGACGAGCTCGGCGAAGTCCTGCTCCTCCTCCCATGCGCGCAGCGCGGCCCGCTGCACGAGCTCGTACGCATGTGCGCGCTGCAGCCCGCTCTCGACCAGGGCGAGCAGCAATCGCTGGCTGAAGAAGAGGCCGTGGCTTGCTTCGAGGTTCCGTCGCATGCGCTCGGACCTGACGACGAGCTCGGCCGCAAGCCACGTGAAGCGGTCGAGCATGTAGTCGAGCGCCAGGAAGGCGTCCGGAATCACGACGCGCTCGGCCGAGGAGTGGGAGATGTCGCGCTCGTGCCAGAGCGCGACGTTCTCGAGGCCGACGACCGCAGCCGCGCGCACGACGCGGGCGAGTCCGCAGATCCGCTCGGCCACGACCGGGTTTTTCTTGTGCGGCATCGCGGACGAGCCCTTCTGCCCGCGGCGGAACGGCTCTTCGACCTCCCGGACCTCGGTTCGCGCGAGGTGCCGGATCTCGAGCGCGAACTTCTCGAGCGACGCGGCAGTCACGGCGAGTGCGGCCAGTAGCTCGGCGTGGCGGTCGCGCTGGAGGATCTGGGTCGACGCCGCCGCCGGCTCGAGGCCCAACCGCTCGCACGCGAGCCGCTCGACCTCCGGATCGGTTGCCGAGTAGGTCCCGACCGCGCCCGAGAGCTTGCCGACGCGCAGTGCTTCGAGCGCAGCGCGAACGCGCACGCGATTGCGGTCGAGCTCGAACGCCCAAACCGCGAGCTTTAGCCCGAAGGTCGTGGGCTCGGCGTGGACGCCGTGCGTCCGCCCGATCATCAGCGTCCCGCGATGCTTTTCGGCCTGGGCAATTACCGCGCGGAGGGCCGAATCGATTCCCTCGAGCACGAGCTCGCCGGCCTCTCGGATTTGCAGCGACAGCGCCGTATCGAGCACATCCGACGAGGTCAGTCCGTAGTGGAACCAACGCCCCACGGGCCCGAGCTGCTCGGCGACGGCGTCGACGAACGCCGCTAGATCGTGCTGCGTGCGCTCCTCGATCTCCGCAACGCGCTCGGGCGTGGGCGGCACGGCGCGCTCGCGAATCTCGGCCGCCGCCTCCGGCGGTACGACGCCCACGGCGGCCCAGCCGTCCAGCGCAGCGAGCTCGACGTCGAGCCAGCGGGCGAGCCTCTCCTCGTCCGACCAGATCCTGGCCATGGCCGGGCGCGAGTACCTGCCGATCACCGGTTCGATTCTAGAGGCGCCTCAGGAAGGCGCCAGCGGGGCCTGCGCCAGAATTCGCGCCGCCAGGAGGGCAGCGTTTCGCGCACCGTCGATCGAGACGCAGGCCACCGGGACGCCGGGTGGCATCTGAACGATCGAGAGCAGCGCGTCGAGCCCGTCGCCGACGCTCTTGCTCGAGCGCAGCGGGACACCGATCACAGGCAGGTCGGTGTACGACGCGACGACACCGGGTAGGGCCGCGGCCATGCCGGCGCCGCAGATGATCACGCGCAATCCTCGGAGCGCGGCGGTGGATGCATACTCGGCTACACCTCTCGGGTCGCGGTGCGCCGAGAGGACGTAGAACTCGTGCGAGATCCCGCGCTCCTCCAATTCCTTCAGCGCGGGCTCGAGCGCCTCGCGATCTGATTCCGAACCCACGAGAACTCCGACGAGGGGGCCGGCCTCACCGAACTCCTCGAACGACGCGAACGGCTCGGTCTGAATCTCAGGTCGCAACGTCCACCGGTGGGGAGGCGATGTCGCGGCGAAAGCGCATCCCCTCGAACGAGATCAGGTCACAGGCCGCATACGCCCGTTGTCGCGCCTCGTCCAGCGACGGTCCCAGCGCGGTCACGTTGAGCACCCGCCCCCCATTGGTGACGAGCTTGCCGCCTTGGATGGCGGTACCGGCGTGAAAAACGAGGGCGCCCGTGGCTTCCGCCTCTTCGACACCAGCGATCGGCGTCCCCGAGTCGGACCGGGCCGGATATTCGCGGCCTGCGAGCACGACAGTGACACAGGCGGCGTCGTCCGCAGTGAGTGAGCTCGATAGAAGATCGCCTGTCGCGGCCGCAAGGAGCGCTTCGACGAGGTCGCCGCGGACGCGGGGCAGGATCGACTGGGTCTCCGGATCGCCGAAGCGGCAGTTGAATTCGAGCACCTTCGGCCCGTCACCGGTCAGCATCAGCCCAGCGTAGAGCAGGCCGACGAACGTCGACCCGCGGCGCGCAAGCTCGGCCAGCGCCGGCCGGTGAACCGTCTCGAGGAGCTCCTCGATCTCGGCGGCGCCGACCTCCGAAACCGGCGAGTAGGCGCCCATTCCGCCCGTATTCGGCCCGCTGTCGAAATCGCCCACACGCTTGAAGTCGCGGGCGGGCGCCAGCGGAACGACGTTCTGCCCATCCGCCAAGGCGAAGAGCGAAAGCTCCTCACCGTGCAAGAGCTCTTCGATCACGAGCGGCTGGCCGAGCGCGGCCGTAGCCTTCAGCGCCGAATCGAGGGAGGGCTCGTCGAGACAGACGAACACGCCCTTCCCCGCCGCCAGGCCGTCGACCTTGAGCACGCACGGGGGCCGCGCAACGGACATCGTCTCGGCAGTTGGGATGCCCGCGGTCCGCATCACGTCCTTGGCGAAGCTCTTCGAGCCTTCGATGCGGGCCGCGTCCTTGCTCGGCCCGAAGACCGCGACGCCGGCGTGGCGCAGCTCATCGGCGACGCCTCCCACCAACGGCGCCTCCGGCCCGACGACCACGAGATCGGCGGGAAGGGTGTGCGCCAAGTCGAGGAGCCCCTCGCCGTCTTCGGCGCGAACCGGGTGACACTCGCCGAGCTGGGCGATCCCCGGATTTCCCGGTGCTGCGTGTAACTCCGTGAGGCGAGGGCTCTGGCTCAGCTTCCAGGCGAGCGCGTGCTCGCGGCCCCCTGAACCAATCAGCAAGACCCTCACGGCCGCGCGATTGTTTCGAGGCCACGCTGCGCGAGCACGTTCTCGCGGGCCCGGCCGGTCCCGATCAGCGAGACCTCGACCTCGAGCGCCCGCTCGATGTACTCCACATAGCCGCGCGCAGCCCTTGGCAGGCGCGAGACGTCCTCGATACCGTCGAGTGATTCCTCCCACCCCGGCAGGACCTCGTAGACGGGCTCGGCGTGGTGGAAATCGCTCTGGTGCGCGGGGAACTCCTCGCTCTCGGTGCCGTCGGGGAGCCGGTAGGCGACGCAAACCGGTAGCTCAGCGAAGCTCGAGAGCACGTCGAGCTTGGTCAAGGCCAGCGAGGTGAGTCCGTTCAGCCGGTACGCATAGCGGAGCCCGACGAGGTCGAGCCAGCCACAGCGGCGCTCGCGGCCCGTGACCGTCCCGTACTCGGCACCGAGTTCGCGCACCCGTTCCTGGTCCCGGCCCTCGATCTCGGTCGGGAACGGACCTTCACCGACGCGCGTGACATAGGCCTTCGCGACGCCGAGGACGGCGTCGATCCGCTTCGGCCCGATTCCCACCCCGACCGCGGCGGCCGCGGCAATCGGGCTGGAGGAGGTCACGAAGGGATAGGTGCCGTGATCGAGGTCGAGCAGCGTCCCCTGGGCGCCCTCGAAGAGCACGAACCTTCCGTCGCGGAGCGCCTGATCGACGAGCAGCGACGTGTCGGCGATGTATTGCCGCAGCCGTTGGGCGTAGCTCTCGTAGCGGCTGGAGACGTCCTCGAGCTCCAGCGGCTCGGCGCCGTAGACACGCTCGAGCCAGTGGTTCTTCTCGGCGAGCGCGACCTCGATCTTCTGGCGGAGGATCTTCGGGTCGAACAGGTCCTGCACGCGGATGCCGAGCCGCGCCGCCTTGTCGCCGTACGCCGGCCCGATGCCACGCCTCGTCGTCCCGATCTGCAGCTTGCCCAGCCGCCGCTCGCTCGCCCGGTCGAGCGCTACGTGCCACGGCATGATCAGGTGGGCGTTGACGGAGACGCGGACGCGGTCGGTCGAGAGCCCGCGCGACTCGAGGTCGTCGAGCTCCTCGATGAAGACCTGCGGATCGATCACGCAACCCGCGCCGAGCACGCACTCCTTGCCCCAGAGGATCCCGGAGGGCATGTGCCGGAACTTGTACGTCTCGCCGTCGGCGACAATCGTGTGCCCGGCGTTCGGCCCGCCCTGATAGCGGCAGACGACATCAGAGTGCTGGGCGAGCAGGTCGACGATCTTGCCCTTGCCCTCGTCTCCCCACTGAGCGCCGACGATTACGGTCGCTGGCACATCCCGGAGTTTGCCGTACCGCTCGGTCGTGGTCGGCCGTTCTCAGAGCCGGATGCGCATCTTCCGGATGGTCGCATTGGCGGCAGTAGCGGTTCTGGCGCTGCTCCTTCTCAGCCCGCTCGCGTTCTGGGCCTACAACGCCATCAGTGTCCGCGAGGGTCCCTACGTGAACGCAAACAGGGCGTTGCTCGCAGGTGTGTCACCCTTCCCCGGCTCTCGGCAGCTCCGAATAGATTCTTCGCCGTACTACGAGCCCGACGAGGAGCTCTTCGCCCGCAAGCTCGGCTACACGACCAACGTCGTATACACGGTGCCGCGACCCACGAGCCAGACAGAGGTGGCCCATCACTACGACCTGCAGCTCCGGGGTTGGAAAGCAACTCGGGAATGGATTCCATGCTCGCGGCTCGACTCGGCCAAACCGTGCCCGAGCACCCTGCTCGCCGCCTGGACGAAGGGCGAGGCCTCATTGAGCCTGAACTTGGACGGCTTCGACATTCCGGGGGGTGAGCCGAAAACGTACGAGCTCGTCGTCGACCACCGTGGCGCCGTGCAGCCCTAGCCCCTCGTGCATTCCTTGCGCTGAGCTAGTGGAAAAGACCGTCCGCGGTGCGCCCTGCGCGAATGACCCGGACACGATGGCCTTGCGCGCAGCTCGCCCAGCCGCGGTCGTGCTCGAGTCCGAGCGAGCCGGACACGCTGGCGCCAACCCAGGAGTCATCGAGCAGCTCGGCGAGCTGCTCCTCGACGCACGCGTCGCAGACAGCCGTGAATCCCGTCGCCCGGCCGAGCAGCACCACCGTCTGCGCTTCCACCAACATCGCTAGCCGCTTGGCGCCAGATCCGCGAACTTGGCGTACCGATTCAGCCAGGCGAGCTTCTCGGTCCCCGTCGGCCCGTTCCGGTGCTTCGCGAGATGTACTTCGGCGATCCCCTGCGCTTCGGTCTCGTCGTTGTAGTACTCGTCGCGGTAGATGAAGAAGACGAGGTCCGAGTCCTGCTCGAGCGACCCCGACTCGCGAAGGTCCGAAAGGATCGGGCGCTTGTCGTGGCGCTGCTCGACGGCGCGCGAAAGCTGCGAGAGCGCGAGCACCGGAACCTCGAGGTCGCGCGCCAGCACCTTCAGGTTGCGCGAGATCTGGGAGACCTCCTGAACACGATTCTCGACCGACGCGCCGGAGGTCATCAGCTGCAGGTAGTCGACGATGATCAGGCCGAGGTTCGGCTCTTTCGATTTCAGCCGGCGAGCCTTCGAGCGGATCTCCATCATCGTGATCGAGCCCGTGTCGTCGACGTAGATCGGCGCCTTCGCCAGCTTGTCGCAGGCGGCGGTCAGCCGTGGCCAGTCGTCGGCGCCGAGCTTCCCGGTGCGCAGCCGCTGCGACTCGACCTTGGCCTCGCTGCACATCAGCCGCTGTGTCACCTCCGACTTCGACATCTCGAGCGTGAACAACGCGACCGGCAGCTCCTTCCGGACGCCGATGTTGGCCGCCATGCAGAGGGCGAGGCCCGACTTCCCCATGCTGGGGCGGGCGGCGATGATGATCAGGTTGCCCGGCTGGAAGCCGGAGGTCATCCGATCGATGTCGCGGAAGCCTGACGGGACGCCGGTCACCTCTTCGCCGGCTTCGTACAAGGCCGTGATCCGCTCGAAGCTCTCCTTGAGCAGCGCCTCTATGTGGGCGAACTCGCTCGTTACGCGGCTCTGGGAGAGGTCGAAGATCAGTTGCTCGGCGCGGTCGACGAGGTCGATCGTCTCGCCGGGCCGTTCCCAACCCAACCGCGCCACCTCCTGCCCGGCTCGGATCAGCCCGCGAAGGGTCGCCATCTCTCGGACGATGCGCGCGTAATGGGCGGCGTTCGCCGTGGCCGGCACGAGGGCGGCGAGCTCGTGAACCCGTTCGCGACCGCCGGCGTCCGCGAGCTCGCTCCGCTCCTCGAGCGCGTCGATCAGCGTGATCGCATCGACGGGCTCCCCATGGGCGTAGAGCGCAAGCGCGGCGCGGTAGATCTTCGCGTGGCTCTCACGGTAGAAGTCGCCCGCGTCGAGGATTTCACTGACGGCCCCGATCGCGCCGGGGGAGAGCATCATCGAGCCGAGAACGGACTCCTCGGCGTCGAGATTCTGCGGTGGGATCGGGGCCGTCGGTGACGTCTGGACGACCGGGGCGATCTGGGCGCTCACCGCTGCATTCATTCCGGTCCTCGCCCGTCGACGCAACCGAACCGTCCCCTACTACTAGGGCGAAAACGCGCGGCTGTGCAGGTAGAAGAACGCATGTTCGCGCCTATTGTCCACGGGCTTCCGGACGTTTTCCCCACGACTGCAGCGATTCGAGCGCGACGGACTTCCCGCTCCGAGCGGCTTTTTCGTGCTTGTGTCCCCAGGCTCTGGAAAAGCCTGTGGACGAGTCGTTCCCGAATCGTTACTGCTCGCGGGGTGCGGGCTCTTCTGCGGCAGCCGGCTCCGGCTCGGCGGACGCGTCTTCGGTTGCCTCGACCTCTTCGACCCACGCCTCAGTCTCGACCGCACCCTCCGGCTCGGCTGCGGCGGCGGCTTCGGCAGCGGCAGCGGCTGCTGCCTCCTCCTCGGCGAGTGCGACCGCCTCGAGCGCCTCCATCTGGGCGAGATCCCCGCCCTCGGGCACAACCTCCAGGCGCAACGTCGCCTCGACGTCGGTGAAGACTTCGACCGGCACCTCGTACCGCCCGACCCGCTTGATCGGGTCGCCGAGATCGACCTTCCTGCGGTCGATCCTGATCTTGTGGGCGCCCCAGAGCCGGTCGGCGACGTCGGTCGCCGTCACCGATCCGAACAGCGAACCGGTCGGGCCGCTCTTGACGTCGAATCGAAGAACCGCCTGCTCGAGCCGGGCGGCGATGTCGCGCGCCTCCTCGTGCGTGCGCGCTTCCTGGCGGGCACGAGTCTCATCGCGACGGCGAAGCTCCTCGAGCGCCCCCGGCGTCGCCGTCTCGGCCAGCTTCCGCGGGAGCAGGTAGTTGCGTGCATACCCGCGGGCGACGTCGACGACCTCGCCGCGGAGCCCGACCTTCTCGACGTCCCTGAGGAGGATGACCTGCATGGCGACGGGCTAGGTCGTGGCGTAGGGCAACATGGCCATCTCGCGCGCCCGCTTGACGGCGAGGGCGACCTGGCGCTGGTGCCGCCGGCAGGCACCCGTGATCCGCCGAGACCGGATCTTGCCCTTCTCGGAGACGAAGCGCCGGAGCTGGTTCGTGTTCTTGTAGTCGACCTCGTCGACGTGGTCGCGGCAGAACTGGCACGACCGTCGCTTGATCGGCCCGGTGGGTGGCCCGCGCCGGCCGCTGCGCTGCTGCTGGTCTCCTCTCCGTGCCTTCGGCATCAGAACGGGATGTCGTCGTCGGCGGCGGAGGACGGGAAGTCGGCGCTCTCCTGCGCCGCGCCGGCGGGGACGAACTGCCGCTCGCCGCTCTCGCCGTCGCCGCGTCCGCCGATGAACTGGACCGAGTCGGCGATGATCTCGACCGCCTGACGCTTGGTGCCGTCCTGCGCCTCCCACTCACGCCAGTCGAGCCGTCCGTCGACGGCAACGGCGCGGCCCTTGGAGAGGTACTGCGCGCAGCTTTCGCCCTGGTTCCCCCAGACGGTGACGTCGAAGTAGTTCGGCTTGTCACCCCACTCGCCGGTGGAGGAGTCCTTCTGGCGCGTGTTCACCGCCAGGCGAAGCTTGCAGACGGCGGTTCCACTCGGCGTGTGCCTGAGCTCGGGGTCCTTGGTGAGGTTGCCGACGAGAACGACGCGGTTGATGTTGGCCATGCCTTACTCCTCCTCCTGCTTCGCACTGGTTACGGCGGGCTGAGCTGCATCCTGCCGATCTTGCGGCGGCGGCGCTACCGTCCCGCCGGGACGTCGCTCACTCCGACGAACAGCCAGGTGGCGCATGACGCCGTCGGTGATCTTGAGCACGCGTGAGACCTCGGTGAGCGTGTCGGGCTCGGCCGAGAAGGTCAGGAGGTGGTACGCGCCGTCGGTCTTGTGGTCGATCTCGTAGGTGAGCTTGCGACGACCCCAGACGTCGTGAGCGTCCCACGTTCCACCGCTGCGCTCGATCAGCTCCCGCGTGCGGGAGACGATCTCGGACTGCCGCTCGTCCGGGAGCTCCGGGTCGAGCATAAGCAGAATTTCGTAGGGCGCCACGGTCCCGATTTCCTCCTTCGGTCTCTGACGGCCATGCCTGGGCCCGACGCGTCGGGGGGCGGCGGGGGGCAGGGCAGGAAGCGGCGGGCAGTGTAGCATCGGCCTCGTGGACCGCCGCCTTGCGTTCCTGGGGGGAATCGCCGTGTCGGTCGCCGCACTCTGGCGGATGATCAGGCGCCGGCCGCCGGGCTGGGTCGAGCTGGAGCCGGTCGATCCTCGCGCTGAAGAGCTGCGCCGACGCCTGGAGGAAGCACGTCCCGTCGTCGAGGAGCGTGAGGAGTTCGAGGCTGCCGAGACGACGGTCGATACCGTCGAGCCTGTGCCTGAGGATCCCGAGGCTCGGCGCCGCGCCGTGCACGCGGAGGGGCGCTCGGTCGTCGACCGGATGAGGGACGAAGCGGCCGACCGCTAGGGGAGAAGCGTGCGTCGGCCTGACGCATAGCTAACCTGAGCGGGCCGATAGTGCCACGATCTGCCAAGACGATCCTCATCTGCGAGGACGATCAGCATCTGCGGCAGCTCATCCGCGTCGTCATCGGCGAGGGGGTTCAGGTCGTGGAGGCACATGACGGGGACGAGGCGGTGGAGCTGGCCCTCGCGCTGCGGCCGCAGCTCATCATCCTCGACCTCATGCTGCCCAAGCGCAGCGGCTCGGAGGTCCTCGCGGCCATTCGGCCGAAGCTTTCCCCCGACGACACGCACATAATCGTGGTGAGCGCCTGGCCGGATGCGGACGCGGCCGCACTGGACGCCGGCGCTGACGGCTTCCTCTCCAAGCCGTTCGAGCCGGACGAGCTCGAGGCGATGGTCAACAATGTTCTCGACGAATCATGAGAGTCCGGCGGGGATCGGTGTCGCTCTCGGCGCGAATGATCGCGGCAAGCGTGTTCGTCGCGCTGCTGGTCGCGGGGGGCTTCGCGGTGTTGATCACCGCGATGTCCGCGCTCGACGATGCCAAGGAGCGCGAAGCGCACTCGAAGGACGTGGCGGTGGCAGCGCTCGCCCTCGAGACGTTGTTCGGGGACCTGGTGACCGGCGAGCGCGGTTTCATCCTGACCGGCGACCAGCGCTTCCTGCAGCCCTGGACCGATGCGCGAAAGGAGCTCGATCGCCGCGTCAACGAGTTCGAGGAGCTCTCGGCGGCGAACCCGGAGCAGCTTCGGCGTGCCCGCGAGCTCTCGGTGGTCATCCGTGAGTACGTAACGTACTACTCGAAGAATCTCATCGACGTTGCCCGCACCAACCGGGCTGCCGCGCGCGGGGAGGTCGCCGAAGCCGAGGGAAAGCGTCTCACTGACGATATTCGCCAACGCTTCGACACGTTCAAGTCGGAAGAAGACGCCCTTGCTGCGGCAAGTGCCTCGTCGGCGGACAGGCAGTCGGACCGGGCGATTGGGCTCGCCGTCCTGTTACTCGTCTTCTGTGCGTTTCTGATCGTCCTCTTCGGCCTCTACCTGGCCCGCTCGACTGCACGGCCCGTTCGCGCCGTCGCGACCGCAGCCAGCCGCCTCGCCGCGGGCGACCTGTCCACGCGACTGTCCGGAGGCGGCCCGGGCGAGGTGGGCGAGCTCACGACCGCCTTTAACCGCATGGCCGAGGAGCTCGAGCAGAGCCGCTCGGAGCTCGAGAGCCAGAACGAACAACTACGGCAGAGCGAACGCCGGAAATCCGAGCTCGTCAGGATCGTCTCCCACGAGCTGCGCACGCCGCTCGCCAGCGTGCTCGGCTTCACCTCGGTGCTGCTGGATCGCGAAGTTCCTCCCGAGGAGCAGCGGCATTACCTCGACATCGTCAACGGTCAGGCTCGGCGGCTCTCGTCGCTGCTGAACGACTTTCTCGATGCCGAACGACTGGAGGAAGGAGAGCTCGAGCTCTCGCCCAAGCTGATCGACATGGGAGCCGTCGTCGCCGAGCAGGTGCAGCTCTATAGGGGCCAGAGCAGCAAGCACAAGCTCGACGCCGCTTTGCCGCCGACGCCGCTCCCTGTTCACGGCGATCCGAACCGTCTCGCGCAGGTGATTGGGAACCTGCTGTCGAATGCCATCAAGTACTCACCGGACGGAGGAACCGTGTATGTCGAAGCCGAACAGGTAGACAGCGTTATCCGCGTCAGCGTGCGCGACCAGGGACTCGGCATCCCCGATGAGCTCCAGCAGCGTGTGTTCGCGAAGTTCTTCCGCGGCGACGCGGATGTGAGCGGCATCCCCGGAACGGGCCTCGGTCTCACG
>DASQTZ010000062.1:0-25443 GCA_035641605.1 Gaiellaceae bacterium
GTCGCTCGCAGGCGTCCCAGCGCGCGGTGCAGGGCGACCTCGATCGCGTTCGTGCGCGCGCCGAAGAGCTCGGCGATCTGGCGAGCGGTGAGATCGGCGCCGTAGCGCAGGGCGATCAGCTCGCGATCACGGTCGTCGAGCGTGGCGACGGCCCGCGCGACGGTCAGGCGCCTCACGGCCTCGTCCTCCAGATCCATTGGGCTGGCCTCGTCTGCGTACTCGCTGGCGAGCTCCATGCGCGGTCTCCGTCCGTCGACACAGCGCTTGGCGATGCCCAGGAGCCATGCCACCGGCTCGCCTTTCTTGGGGTCGTAGCTCTTGCGGTAGCGAAGCGCGCGCTCGAAGGTCTCGCTGGTCAGGTCCTCCGCGTCGGGTCCGTCGCCGACGCGGTAGGCGACGTACGCATAGACGCGGCGGATCAGCGGCTCCGGATTGGCAAGGGGGTCGCGGCGGAGCATCAGCCGAGCTCGTCTCTGAAGTCCGCCAGCTCGGGGCTGCTCGGGTTCAACCGTAGGGCTTCCGCGAGTGCGCGGCGCTGCTCTCGCCCGCTGGCCGCCTCGGCGAGACGAAACCAGAGCTCCCAGTCCATCGGCTCCTTGGCGATCGCCTTGCGAAAGCTCGCCCGGGCCGCAGCGAGCTCGCCGGCGGCGAGCTGGGCCTCGCCGAGCCGCTGCCATGGTTCCGACGACCACGGGGCCCAGCGCCGCGCCTTCCGTGCCTCGTCTTCGGCTTCGGCGTAGTCGGGAGGCGCAGCGTCCGCAGCCTCCTGGCTCGCCGCGCTCGCACTCGCACCCGCGAGGCCGACGAACGCGACTCCGGCCAGGGCGACGAGGACCGCGGCGCCAGCGAAGCGGGCGCCGGTGGCCGGAACGAGTGGCGCCCTCGGCGTGGGCCGCAGTGCCAGGAGCGCGCAGCCACAGGCGAGCGCCGGCGCGGTCAACCCGACCAGCTCCCAGTCCCAATCGACGCCGGCATGGAAAAGGAAGGCGACGTAGGCGCCGATCGCACCGACGGCGAGCGGTTCCCGACGCGCCCCGACCGCGGCCACCGCCGGCACGCCGAGCGCAACGAGCAGCAGCGCTAGGCCAATCGGGCCAAGCTCGGCGAGCACTTCGAGATAGAGGCTGTGCGCGTCCCTCACGATGTGGGGAATCGGGCGGGTTCGATTCCAGAACTGCTCGTACGTGCCCGCTCCCGACCCCAGGACCGAATGTGCTCGGTAGTCCTCCCACGCAGCCTCCCAGAGCTCCGGCCGGTAGGTGCCCGAGAATGTGAAGAGGCGTTGCTCCAGATCCTCTGGATCGGGCGGAGGTGGCGCCTTGAACGCATCGTACGCATCCCTGACGAGGCCGAGGGGGCCGCCGAAGTTGACGAGGACGGCGCCGGTTCCGCCGATCGCAAGCAGCAGGAGCAGCGTTGCGAAGGCCAGGCGGACGGATCGGGACGGGTGGACGCGCCGCTCGGCGGCGACGAGCGCGACCGCCGCGAGCGCCGCGAGTCCCGAGCAGAGCACCACGATCAGCGCAACCTCCCGACCTTGGTCGACGGCGGCGAAGAGCAGCGCGTCGCGGTTCGTCAACGCCTCCGCGCTGAGCGCCGCCCAGAGCGCAAGCGCCGCCGGGATTCCTGCTGTGATCGTGGCGACGATGAGGTGGAGGCGGGCAGGATCGAGCGCCAAGGCGGCCACGAAGCCGATGCCGAGCGCGACCCAGCCGCCGCGGCTGAAGGTGAAGAACAGGGTGCAGACGAGCAACGGGAAGGCCGCAGCCGCGAGGCACCTCGCGACGACGTTCGAATCACGCGCCAGAACGCCGAGCGCGAGCAGGGCACCCATCGCCGCGAAGGCCGCGAGGCCGTTCCAGTAGCCGATCGGCTCTGACAACCGGTACGTCGCGACCGGGTCGTAGGACCCGATCCGGTCGGGAAAGAGCTCCGTGGCCAGGCCATAGATGCAGACGAGCGTGATCGCGGCCAGAACGCCGCGCAGAAGCGCCGGAGCGGTGCGGCGCCGGACAACGAGCACGAGCGCCGCGACCACGCCGACATAGGCCAGCGCGCGAAAGCCTTCGGCGACGGTCTGGACCGTGTTCTCCGTCCACAGCAGCGAGAGCCAGATCCAGCCGGCCAAACCGGCGACAGCGCCGAGGAACACGATCCCGAAGGCGCGACTCTGGAGCTCGACGCGAGCGAGCAGGAGCCACGCCGCGGCGACCCACAGGCCGATGAGCGCCGTCCAGCCCCACGCCGGAGGGAAGTAGCCGCCGTCGGCGGCCGCGAGGGCTCCCATGCCCGCGGCGGCGGCGAGCCCGACGGCGAGCGCCTCGAGTTCGGGCACGACGGCGCGGGCACGCACGGCAGGTGCAGCCGCGTCAGTCATCGACGCTCGAGGACCGGGCTCTGCGCACCTTGTTCAGAGAGTACAGCGGTGCTCGGGCGGCGCTTGGGCGGCGGGTCAGCGCCCCTGTCCGCCGGCGTACCAGCGGTAGGTTTCGGCGACCCCCTCTTCGAGGGAGATCTCGGGTCGCCAGCCAAGCGCCTCGGCCGCGGCGCTCGAGTCGATCGCACTGCGATCGAGCTCGCCCGGGCGCAACGGTTCGAGCTTCGGCTCGACGCTCGTCCCCGCCGCGCGCTGCAGAGCGTCAAGGAGTTCGAGCACGGTCACCTCCTTCCCCCAGCCGATGTTGAATGTCCCGACGCGTTCGCGGTCGGCGGCGAGCAGGAAGGCGCGGGTGACGTCGGTGACATGGATGTAGTCGCGCGTCGGCTTTCCATAGCCGTAGGCGATCGGGGTCTCGTCGCCCCGGAGGCGATCGCTGAAGATTGCGACGACGCCGGCCTCCCCCTGAGCATTCTGTCGAGGGCCGTACACGTTCCCGAGCCGGAGAACGGCATTGGCGAGTCCCTCCGATCGCGCCTGCGTCGACACGAACGCCTCGCCCGCGAGCTTGGACGCCCCGTAGGGAGAGAGCGGCTGGGCGACGAGCGTCTCCGGTGACGGGATCGGCGCATCGTTCCCGTAGAGCGCGCCGCCGGTCGAGGCGAAGAGGACGCGGGCCTGGAGACGGGCGGCGACCTGGCAGACGTTGAACGTCCCGCGGACGTTCGAGGCGAAGTCTAGGTCCGGATTGGTGACCGAAACGGTCACGCTCGCCTGCGCGGCCAGATGGCAGATGAGATCCGGCCTGAACTCCTCGAGCCGTTGGCGGAGCTCATTCGCGTCCGCAACGTCGATCTCGGCGAGCTCGGCCGCGTCGGGCACGTTCTCGCGATTGCCCGACGAGAGGTTGTCGACGACCAGCACCGTGTCGCCGCGCTCGACGAATGCATCTGTGAGGTGCGAGCCGATGAACCCGGCGCCACCGGTGACGACGACTCGCATCGTCAGGTCGGCCTGGGTTGACAGGTCGGGCAGTACCACGTGCCGCGACCCGCCACACGCGTCTTGGCGATCGCCGTCCCGCAGCGCGGACACGGTTCCCCGTCGCGACCGTAGACGCGCAGCTCGTCCTGCATCGTTCCGCTTGCACCGTTCGGCGTGCGGTAGTCGCGCAGCGTCGTGCCCTGCCGCGCGATCCCCGCGCGCAGCGCAGCGTTGATGCCGCGGTGGAGTCGCCTGATCTCGGGTGGTTCGAGCTCGCCGGCCGGAGTCAGCGGATGGATCCGCGCTCGCCAGAGCGCCTCGTCGGCGTAGACGTTCCCCATGCCGGCAGCAGCCCGCTGGTCGAGGAGCGCGGCTTTGACCGGTGCGCGCCGCGCTTGGAGTCGCGCGGCGAGGGTCTTCGTGGTGAACCCCTCTCCGAGCGGCTCTTCACCGAGACGCTGCGTCAGGTACGGGACGTCTTCGCCGGGCTCGAGCAGGAGCCAGGTGCCGAAGCGGCGGACGTCTCGGTAGGTGACCTCCGATCCGTCGTCTAACCTGACAACAGCACGCCGGTGCGGATCGTCCTGGAGCGCTCCGTTGCGGTGATGGCCGAGCGACCCCGTCATCCGGAGGTGGATTAGGAGTACACGACCGCTGCGAAACCGAAAAACCAAATACTTGCCGCGCCGCTCGAGCGCTCGAACGACCTCGCCGCGCAGTTCGGCGGCGACCTCCGCGGGATCGATTGGCCGCGTCAGCCTCGGATCGGTGATCTCAACGCGCTCGAACCGCCTCCCGACGAGTGCCGGCTCGAGGCTCGCGCGAACGGTCTCGACCTCGGGCAGTTCAGGCACGGCGAAAGCCTAGCCCCGAAAGGTCGGAGCTAGGTGAGCGTGTCGAGGACGACTCCGGTCGTCCGGGGCTGCTCGTCGGTGAGCTCGTAAGCCGCGAGCACCTCCATAGCAGCGGCTGCCGCGGAGCTTTGGTCCCGCGCGTGGACCTCGGCAAGGACGTCTCCCTCGGTGACCCGATCGCCTCGCTTGCGACGGCAGACGACGCCCACGGCGTGGTCGATGCGGTCCTCCTTGCTGATACGCCCCGCGCCGAGGTGCATCGCTGCGATCCCCACGGCGAGCGCGCCAAGTCTGCCGACGTATCCGTTGCGGTCGGCGACGACCGGCTCGACGACGGGCGCCTGCGGGAGCGCGTCCTCGGCCGGATCGCCGTCCTGTGCGCGGATCCAGCGGTCGTACGCTGCGAGCGCCGATCCGTCGCGCAGCGCCTCTTCCGCGCGGGCTCGTGCCTCCGCGGGGTCGGCTCCATCACAGAGCGTCACGAGATGAGCGGCGGAGGCGACGGCGAGCTCCGTCAGGTCGGGCGGGCCGTCCCCGCGCAGTGTCGCGAGGGCTTCGCGGATCTCGACCGCGTTCCCGACCGCCTGCCCGAGCGGCTGATCCATATCCGTCAGCTCGCAGACGACCATGCGGTTGGCGCGGCGGCCGAGCTCGAGCATCGCCTCCGCAAGTGCTCGTGCGTCGTCGATCGACTTCATGAACGCGCCGTCGCCGACCTTGACGTCCAGGACGATCGCGTTCGCGCCGGCGGCGATCTTCTTGGACATGATGCTCGCCGCAATCAGCGAGACGTTCTCCACGGTCGCCGTGACGTCGCGCAGAGCGTAGAGCTGCTTGTCGGCAGGGACGAGCTCGGCGGTCTGGCCGATCACCGCCAGCCCGATCTCCTTGACCTGACGGATGAACTCGTCGCTGGAGAGCTCGACCCGAAATCCAGGAATCGATTCGAGCTTGTCGAGCGTGCCGCCGGTGTGACCCAGACCTCGCCCGCTCATCTTCCCGAAGGGGACCCCACAGGCCGCGACGAGCGGTCCGACGACCAGCGACGCCTTGTCCCCCACGCCGCCGGTCGAGTGCTTGTCCGCAACAGGACGGCCGAGCTCGGCCTGGAGATCGATCGTCTCGCCGCTGCGCACCATCGCGTCGGTCAGTGCGTGGGTCTCGCGTGGAGAGAGGCCGCGGAAGTAGACCGCCATGCAAAAGGCGGCGAGCTGGTAGTCGGGAACCTCGCCACGGGTGAAGCCGAGAATGAGCTCAGAGAGTTCCTCGTCGCTCAGCTCCTCGCCGTCGCGCTTGCGCTGGATCAGCTCGGCCGGCCGGATCAAGGCTCGACGATCGGGCGCCCCGGGGTCCCGCGTCTCGGCGCCTTCTCGCCCAGAAAGGCGTTCACGGTCGCTCCGACGTCGGCGAACTCGCCTCCCTCGTGAACCTGGCCACCGGCATAGCGCCCCTCGACATACGCGAGCAGCAATGCGTGCTCGCGCGAGTGGTCGGTCGAAGGCGTCGTCGGGTCGCAGCCGTGGTCGGACGTGAGAATGAGCAGATCTCCGTCACGCAGCTGCCCGAGTAGGTTCGGCAGCCGCCGATCGAAGTCCTGCAGGCAGCGGTGGAAGTTGACCGGGTCGTTCCGGTGACCCCAGAGCATGTCGGTCTCGACGAGGTTCACGAAGATGAGGCCGTCGTCCAGCTCCCTCAGTAGCCGCTCGGTCTGCGTGATCCCCTCGACATTCGACCTCGTCGGATGCGACTCGTCGATGTCGACGCCGGCGAAGATGTCGCGGATCTTCCCGACGCCGTGGACCTGCCGGCCGGCGTCGCGCACAAGCGTCAGGTAGTTCGGCTGGCGCGGCTTGAGCGACCAGTCATGACGGTCCGCCGTCCGGACGTAGTTCCCGGGGTCTCCCTCGAACGGCCGGGCGATCACGCGCCCGACGGCGTGCTTGCCGGTCAGGATCTCGCGGGCGATCTCGCAGCCGCGATAGAGCTCGTCAAGCGGAATCGTGTCGACGTGAGCCGCGATCTGGAAGACCGAGTCGGCCGACGTGTAGGCGATCCACTTGCCGGTGCGCTGGTGCTCCTCGCCGAGCTCTTCGATGATCTCCGTCCCCGAGGCGGCCTTGTTGCCGAGCACCCCGCGCCCCGTCCTGTGCATGAACGGATCGAGGACCTCGAACGGAAACCCGTGCGGGTAGGTCGGAAAGGGCTGCTCGGTCACCACCCCCATGAGCTCCCAGTGGCCGGCCGTCGTGTCCTTCCCCTTCGAGCGCTCGAGGAGACGGCCGGCGATCGCCGGCGCGCCGGGTTGCGGCGGGCAGCCCTGGAGCTCCTTGACGTTTCCGAGCCCGAACGCCTCGAGGTTCGGCAGGTCGAGACCGCCGACGGCCTTGGCGACGTTTCCGAGCGTGTCCGAGCCTTCGTCGCCGAAGTCGGCCGCATCCGGTAGCTCTCCGGCCCCCACGGCGTCGAGCACGATGACGCACGCGCGCGGCATCGGGCTATTGTAGGGCGGCCTTGGAGGACGTCCTGGGACTGATCGGAATGGTGATCTTCATCGCTGCGACGATCGCACTCGCGGCCGGCGTCACCTGGCTCGTCGTCAAAATCACCCCGTCCGGATCGAAGAAGAAACCCGAGCCGACCGCCGGGAGCTAGCTCAGACCGGCGAGAGCCGGAGGACGTCGTCGAGCGGCGTGTACTCGAGGCCGTGCGCCTCGGCGACAGCCTCGTAGGTGATCTTGCCCTCGATCACGTTCACGCCGCGGGTCAGAGCCGGGTCGCGCGCAATCGCCTCGCGCAAACCACGGTCGGCGATCTCTTCCACGTAGGGCAGCGTGGCGTTCGTCAGCGCCTTCGTCGACGTGATCGGCACTGCACCCGGCATGTTCGCGACGCAGTAGTGGATGACGCCGTCGACGACGAAGACGGGCTCCGAATGGGTAGTCGGCCTCGACGTCTCGACGCACCCGCCCTGGTCGATCGCGACGTCGGCGACGACCGAGCCCGCCTTCATCCCTGAGACCATCTGTCGGCTGATCAGCTTCGGCGCGAGCGCGCCGGGAATCAGGACGGCCCCGACGACGACGTCCGCTGCCGCGACCGATTCCTGAATCTGAAGGCTCGAGGACATCAGCAAGGTCACGCGCGAGCCCAGTACCTCTTCCAGGTGCCTCATCCGGTCGATCGACCGCTCGAGGATCGTCACCTCGGCGCCGAGACCGAGGGCGATGACGGCGGCGTTGTAGCCGACCATGCCGCCGCCGATGACAACAACCGCGCCGGGCGCGACGCCCGGGACGCCCCCGAGGAGCAGGCCCTGCCCGCCGAGTGGCTTCTCCAGAAAGGTGGCGCCCGCCTGAGCGGCGAGCCGGCCTGCGATCTCGCTCATGGGCGCGAGGAGCGGGAGCGCGTGATCGTTCGTCTCGACCGTCTCGTACGCGACGCACGCCGCACCGCTCGACAACAGGGCCCGGGTCAGCTCCTCGCTTGCCGCCAGATGGAGATAGGTGAACAACACCTGACCCTCACGCAGATGCCCGTATTCGTCCGGAAGGGGCTCTTTAACCTTGAGCACGAGGTCCGACTCGGCCCAAACCTCGTCGACCGAGCCAATGCGGGCGCCCACGGCTTCGTAGTCAGCGTCGTGAAACGCGCTCCCTTCTCCCGCGCCTTGCTCGATCAGGACCGAGTGGCCGCTGCTCGTGAGCTCCAGCGCGCCGGCAGGGGTCAGCGCAACTCGGTACTCGTCCGACTTGATCTCTCTGGGAACGCCGACGTTCATGCGGGCGGGATGTTATGCACCGGCGAGGCGCTCCACGAGGCGGCGCTCCTCCGGACTGAGCCATGGCGGCGAGCCGGCAAGCGCGTTCTCGGCCGCGTGGAGAGGGTTGCGCGTCGCCGGGATGACCACGTCGACGCGCTCGTCCGACAGCGCCCACTTGAGCAGCGCCTGCGGCCAGGTCTCGACCCCGAACTCGGCCAGCGGCTCGAGCTCGTCCGGGCTCGGTGCGCGGGCGAGGAGCTCACCCTCGCCGAAGGGCCTCATCACGATCACCGGCAGCCCCATCTCGGCGGCAAGCGGCAGCAGCATGCGCTCGGCCGCACGCTCATAGGGGTTGAGCGGCAATTGGACGACGTCGAGCCGGCCACTGCGCATCGCGCCGACGACGTCGCCGAACGCCAGAGGGCTGTAGTGCGTCGCGCCGATCCGCCCGACCCGGGCCGCCTCGCGCTCCTCCTTGAGCCAGTCGACGTGCTCGCGCCACGAGACGAGGTTGTGGATCTGCTCGATGTCGACCCGATCGAACCATTCGAGCTGCCGTTCGAACTGCTCCCGGCCCTGCTCGACGGTGGGTGCCCAGATCTTCGTTGCGACCGTCGCCTGCTCGCGGCGACCGTCGAGCGCCGCGTTCAGCGACCGTTCCGCGTTGCCATACATCGGCGAGGAGTCGACGAGCCGCGAGCCGCCCGCGAAGGCAGCTCCGACGACGTCGCGTGCAAGCTCTGCGTCTCCTCCGAACGTGTTCCACGTACCGAGGCCGACGACCGGACCGAGGCGGCGCTGCTCCATCACGCCGCGACGCGCAAGCGTGCGACCTCACCCGCGGCGAAGGCGCACATGAAGAAGCATGGATCTTCCCCCAGGCCGCGGCCCATATGCGAGAGCGGGAGGCGGCCGCATTCCTCGTGCCAGCCCTCGACATCGACCTCTTCGCGCGGACTCAGCCAGTCAGGCGCCTCGAGGTGTTGGGGCCACGCGACCGTCACCTCTGCAGCACTGAGCTCGAGAATCGCCTGCGTATGGTGCGACACGCCTCGGTGCCGTTCGCGGGGATCCGCTTCCGAGTAACGCACCGCCAGAACGGGAGAGCCGCCGAGCCCCGCCGCCGTGTTCGCCGCTTCGACGACGCCGAGGCCGCCGTGGCCGAGCGCGCTCGCAGTACCGACGATTCCGGGCCCCATCGAGCAAACGACGACGTCGAAGCCTTGCGCGGAACACCACGCCAGAGCCGAAGCCGGAGTGACGGCCTGCACGTCGCCGTCGACACATGGCGCGACCGCAACGGCGACCTCGAGGTAGCCGCTCCGCTTGAGCACTCGGACCGTGTCCGAGAGAGACACCGGGAGAGCTCCTCCGCCGAGCTGGACGTACGCGACCCGCAACGTGTGGCGGCGACGCGTGCCCGCGCAGACCGGCGCGACCTGACTGTGCAGGGAGCAGCAGACGATCGGCATCCCGTTGAGGCGGGTCGGCAGCTCCCGGTCCTCCTCGACGTGTTGAGTCGCCGTCTGAAGTGGCGTGTACGGCAGCGTCATCACGTGCGCTCCGGACTCAGCGGCGAGCCCGACCCCGCGGGTGAGATTTGCGTAGAGGATGTCGAAGCCGCCGGACCCAAGGCCGAGGTCGCGGGCCTGGACGTTCACGATCACCTCGTCGCCGAGCTCGACTGGGCCGGTCAGGCGCGGATAGGCGAGGCACGGTTCGCCGTCCACCAGGAGGCGGATCAGCTCCTCGTTTTGCTCGCGGACCGCCGAGACTGTTCCGCGCCGAAGGCTAAGAGGCATCGCGGGCCACGTCGACAAGAGCGAGCGTGACGTCGACCATCCGCTCCAGGTCGGCGACGGCGATGTGCTCGTCGGGGGTGTGGATGGCCGCCATGCCGTTGGCGAGGTTGACGCACTGTCTGCCGCGCTCGTTGAAGATGTTGGCATCGGCGCCGCCGCCGCCCAAGCCCAGCCGCGGCTGGAAGCCCTCGCGCTCGAGCGCCGCAGAGGCGAGTCGAACCGGGAGGTCGGAGCGGGTAAAGCGGTACCCGAGATAGCTCTCCTCGACCGTCGTCTCGGCCTCGGATTGCTCGAGCGCCGCGGCGAACGTGATCGTCTCGAGCAGCTCCCTGACGAGCTCGGCCAGCTTCGCCTCGCTGTGCGACCGGACGTCGATCGAGAACGTGCAGCGGTCCGGGACGATGTTCTTCGCCGTTCCGCCCGCGATCAGGCCCACGTTCGCCGTCGTCTCCTCGTCGAGCCGCCCGAGACGGAAATCGGTGATCGCCCGCGCTGCCGCCACGATTGCAGAGCGCCCCTCCTCGGGAGCGATCCCCGCATGGGCGGCCCATCCGCGCATCGTCACCTCGATCTGCCGCGCATGCGGGGCGCCGAGCATGATCTCGCCGATCGGCGCCGCGTGGTCGTAGACAAAGCCGACGCCGGCCTGCAGCCGATCGGCGTCGAACGCCTTTGCGCCCTGCAGCCCCACCTCTTCCTTCGGCGTGAAGATGAGCTCGATCCCCGCGTGCGGACGGTTCTCCGAGAGGATCAGACGCGCGGCCTCGAGCATTGCCGCAACGGCCGCCTTGTTGTCGGCGCCCAGGATCGTCCCGCCGGCGTTGCGTACGACGCCGTCCTCGACGACGGGCTCGAGTGGGCCTGTCGGCTGCACCGTGTCGAGGTGCGCGCAGAGGAAGATCGGTATGCCGCCGTTCTGGCTCGTCGCCTCGAGCCGGCAGAGCAGGTTGCCCGCGTTCGCACCGATCCGCGGGCCGGCATCGTCCTCTGAGACCTCGAGACCGAGATCCTCGAGATAGGCACGAACGCGATCGGCAACCTCCCGCTCGGATCCCGGCGGGCTTGCGATCGAGGCCAGCTCGGTGAACAGCCCGACGACGTCCCGCGCCCAGCTCGGCATGGCCGAATCCTAGGCGCCGGACTTGCTACTGCCGAAGCGTCGTGACGGGCTGGTTCGGCGAAGGGGAGTTTTCGCCGCTCGACCAAAGAACGTAGACCACGATGGTCGTGACGAGCATGAAGGCGGCGACGGCTAGGACGACGATTACGGCGAGCTTGCGGACGGTCACGGCCTTACGGGTATCGCTCCTCGACCGCGTAGTTCCCCCACACGTTGTACGCAATGTTCATCCAGAGCGTGTCGTGCAGCGACCACCACCAGGGTGTCGGGCAGCTGAACGACGACCACGTATGCACCTTCACCCAGCTGTAGTAGACGCCGCCGCCCATCTTCCAGCTCCCGGTGCCCGTGGTGGAGCAAAAGCCGTTCGTGCTGCCCCGCGTAGCGGTGCGACGGTAGGTGAGGTAGTGGCCATAGACCGCGCACCAGTACGTCGCCGCGTGATGCGTCCGCTCGTAGGGAAAGATGCCGAGGCCGTTTGCCAACGCCACGTACCAGCAGGCGTTCCCGCCGGCGCCTCCTTCGCTGCTGGCCGCTGCGAACGGCGACTCCGTGCCCCGCTCGGTAGCGGTCTCGACTTCGCCCATCCGTCCGCTCGGAAAGGCCTTCGTCATCGCCTCCTGCGGAGTGACGCGCCGAAACTCTAGGACTGTCGGGCCTTTCGGATTCGCGCTGAAGTCGGCCCTGACTTCCTCAGGCGTCGGAGGGCGCTTGCCATTGCCCTTCCCCACGCTCGCAGATGCGGTGCCGCTGAACAAGATGGCCAAAATGGACAATCCAGCCACCAGGTAGCCGCGTCTCGTCTTCATCACTGATCCTTTCGGTCGGACACGCTTCGACCGTAGGGGCGCTCCACGCACGCGTGGGATACGCCTTGGTGCCTAATCTGTAAACGGTGCGCTAGGCCGGGATGCCGGCGCGCTCGGCCGGTGCGCTCCGCGCCCGCGAGCGCTCGTGCGCCGCGCCGACAAACTCGCGGAAGAGCGGCGCCGGCCTCGTCGGCCGCGACTTGAACTCCGGATGGAACTGGCTGGCGACGAACCACGGATGGTCAGGCAGCTCGATGATCTCGACCAGGCGACCTTCCTGATAGGTGCCGGAGACGACGAGGCCCGCCTCCTCCAGCCGCGGCCGGAAGTGGTTGTTCACCTCGTACCGGTGGCGATGGCGTTCGTTGACGACGTGCTCGCCGTACGCCTCCCTCGTCCGGGTCCCCTCGACGAGCTCCACGGCCTGGGCGCCGAGCCGCATCGTTCCCCCGAGATCCTCGATCTCCTTCTGCTCCGGCAGCAGGTCGATCACCGGATAAGGCGTCTCCGGATCCATCTCCGTCGAGTTCGCGCCCGACAGCCCCACCACGTGGCGGGCGAACTCGGACACCGCGACGTGCATCCCGAGACAGATCCCGAGGTAGGGAATCCCCTGCTCACGCGCGACGCGGCAGGCCATGATCTTCCCCTCCCAGCCGCGCGAGCCGAAGCCGCCGGGGACGAGCACGCCGTCGACCTCTTCGAGCTCGGCCTGGAGCTCCTCGAGCGACGCGCCCTCGGCATCGACCCAGCGCACGCGCACGCCGCAGCCGTGGTGGATGCCCGCGTGCTTGAGCGCCTCGTGAACGGAGAGGTAGGCGTCGTGCAGCTTCACGTATTTGCCGACGAGACCGATCTCGACCGGCTCGCCGAGGCGTCGGATACGAGCTGTGAGGTCGTTCCACTCACCGAGGTCGACGTCCCCGGCCGGCAGGCTCAGCTTCTCGGCGACGAGCGTGTCGAGGCCTTCTTCCTGCAGCGCCGACGGGACGAGGTAGACATCCGGCACGTCGCGATTGACGATCACCGCGCTGGGCTCGATGTCGGCGAACATCGCGATCTTGTCGCGAAGGTCCGCTCCCAGGCCCTCGGTCGAGCGACACACGACGATGTCCGGGTGGATACCGATGCGGCGCAGCTCGTTGACCGAGTGCTGTGTCGGCTTCGTCTTCAGCTCACCGGCCGAATCCACGAACGGCACGTACGTCACGTGCACGTAGACGACGTTCTCGGGTCCGGCCTCACGCCGGAACTGGCGGATCGCCTCCAGGAACGGCAGCGACTCGATGTCACCCACCGTGCCGCCGACCTCGCTAATGATCACATCGGTGTCCGACGCCTCGGCGACGCGCCGGATCCGCTGCTTGATCTCGTTCGTGATATGCGGGATCACCTGGACCGTCGAGCCCAGGTACTCGCCCTTCCGCTCCTTGCGCAGCACCGAGTACCAGATCGACCCGGAGGTGTGATTGGCGTTCCGGGACAGGTTCTCGTCGACGAAGCGCTCGTAGTGGCCGATGTCGAGGTCCGTCTCCGCGCCGTCCTCCGTCACGAAGACCTCGCCGTGCTGGAACGGGCTCATCGTGCCCGGATCGACGTTGAGGTAGGGATCGAACTTCTGTACCTGCACCTTCAGCCCGCGCGCCTTCAGCAGCCGGCCGAGCGAGGCGGCGGTGATGCCCTTGCCGAGCGACGAGACGACGCCGCCCGTGACGAACACGTACTTGGGCGGCCGCGGCCTCATGGGAGCCGGCCCAGCCTGTCGAGGTGCGCGAGCCCCGGCGTCCGTTCGATCAGCTCACCGAGTGAGCGGCGTTCTCCGAGGGCCGTGAGCCCCGCCAGCGCACCAATCGCCAGCCAACGGCCTCGACCCCCGAGACGGCTCACGGACCTCAAGCCTAGCAGTGCCCCCAGTGCATTCGATCCGCCGTCACCCAACATCGTTCGCTCTCGAAGATCGTAGGGACAGAGCAGGACGGCGACCCCAGCCGGTGCATCGAGGGCGAGTGCCCCGAGCAGATACGCCTTCAACGCCCGCCCGGGCCGCGTGTCGAGCTGGTTGAGGAAGTTCGCCGCCAGTCCGACGAGTAGCGCACCCGAGAGCTTCCGCGTCGCGAGCAGGCCGGCGAGCGGAATCGCCACGAGCTTGAGGACGCCGGTCGTCCTTCCCGTTCGGAGGTGGGCACGGAAGCCGCGCTCCGGCCCACTCCAGAGGTCGTCGGCCAGGCCGGCCGCCGCCGCGACAACAACAACCGGGCTCTGTCCGAGCGCGAGGACCGGGCCGACGAGAGGAAGTCGCAACCCGCGGTAGTTCCGTGCCTGCGGACCGCCCGCAAGGAGAGCATCCAGGAGCTGCCGACCGCGGTGGAGGAAACCCGCCGGGTCCCGCCCGGTCGCTCGGTGGCGAAGCGGAAGCTCGAGCTCCACCAGCCGCAGTCCCGCCCGGGCCGCGTCGATGCTCGCCCGGACCTCGCACCCGAAGCCGGCGGCGAGCGGGAAACATTCGGTCCGAGCGCCCTTCGAGAACGCTCGTTGACCGGACAGCGGCTCGACGGGGACGAACCCCGACCGCGCCCGGATCAGGCCACGAGCGATCCGCTTCGCGATCCTGAAGCCGCCTCCCTGCCGCTCGGCGAACACGGCGATCGCAAGGTCTGCGTCCGCGGCTGTCAGCGCCGCCAGGTCTCCCTCGACGTCCGCGTCGCAGACGAGCAACGCTCCCGGCGGCGTTTGGCGCTCGGCAAGCGTCAGGGCCTGGCCCTTGCCGAGGCGGGGGAAGCGGAGCACCCGCGCACCGGCGCGCTCCGCGGCCTCCGCCGTGCGATCGCGGGAACCGTCGTCGGCGACGATCACCTCGACGTCCGGGAAGGCCGTCCGCAGGCGCTCCACGGTCGCGGCGATCCGCTCTTCCTCGTCGCGCGCGGCAACGAGGATCGCAGCCGGGCTAGCCACTCGGCGGGGGCGCGAGCTCGAGTGACTCGATCGGCGGCACGACGGAGTCGGAGTTGGCATCGAGCCCGTAATGGCCCTCTTCGCCCCCCGCAAGGAGCACTGCAAGCGCCACGCGTCCGATCAGCGTGTCGACCGAGTCGACGCTGGACAAGCCTCGAGTGCGGTAGATCGCGATCCGTGACGGCTGTTCGTCGGTGCGCTCGATCCCCACGACCGGCGCGCCGCTCCCAGCCAGCCCGGCGTAGATTCCGGTCACCAGCCGCCCCGTCGGCGGGTGATCGACACGGGCCGTCTGTGCGACGACCACGGCATCCGCGGGTTGCAAGTTCCCACCCTCGTCCTCCTGGACGATGACGCTCCCGAGCGCATCCCATAGCGGCGTCTCGTCACCCGCAACGAGCTCGCCACCCAGGCGGCGACCGATGTCCTCGAACGTGAGATTGTTGGAATCCGTCGGGATCGCGTTCACCACGGCCGACGGGTCCACCGGCAGCTGGAGTGCGCGCATACGCGCCAGCGCCGGCCCAGACGCGTCGTCGAGCGTACGCGTGACAGCGCTCTTGAGCTTCGAGTTGACCGGCCCGACGAAGAGCAGCGCGACCCTGATCCCGCGAAGGCGGCCGTTCATAACCGTCGGATAGGACTGTTCGATATAGCGCGTGCCTGCCCCTTGCTGCCGGCGCAGCAGATCGGCTTCGGCCGTCACCCTCTGCACGTCGCTGCGCAGATTCGCGATGTCCTGCTCGAAGACCTGGCGCTCGCTGCTCGAGACGTCTGTCTGCGACGAGATCCCCACCCCGACGAGGATTCCGATGATCAGGGCCAGGAAAACGGCCGCCAGCGAGGCGACGTGGTAGCGAAGGTCGAACACGGTTGTGTCCCTTCAGGTGATGTTGCCGCGTTCCTGACGTGCGAAAAGCAAGCCAGGGTGCGGACTCGCGGCGTGGCCATATCGGTTGATATGGGCGCGACGCGAGGCTACAGCCTGGCGCCGCTTTGCAGCCGTCAGGGACACGGATGACATTGCCTGGAGGGGCACATCAAAAGCCAAGCAGGTCGCGCAGCCGCAAACCCAGCAGCTCGAACCACGACCGGAGCTGCGGCGAGACGAGGACGGCGACGACCAGGGCGCCGAGCCCGGCGAGCGCGAAGGTCACGAGCGGCCAGATGCCGACCCGGCGGCTCACGAGCCGCGAGACCCCCTTCGCGTCGATGAGGATCTCGCCGACGCGAAGCCGGGTGAGGAACGTCGAGGCCATCCCTGAGCGGTTGCGCTCGAGGAACTCGATCAGGTTGAAGTGCGTGCCGACCGCGACGATCAGCTCGGCCCCTTTCTCGAATGCGAGTAGCAGGGCGACATCCTCACTCGTCGCCGGGGCGGGGACGACGTGGTGGGCGAGGCCGAGCTCGCGAACGCGCTCGCTCCCCGGCGCAACTCCGTCCTCGTAGGCGTGGACGATCAGCTCCGCGCCCGACCGAAGTGCCCGGTCGGAGACTGAATCCATGTCCCCGACGATGACATCGGGCTTGTAGCCGGCCTCGAGGAGTGCGTCCGCACCTCCGTCTACGGCGACAAGCACGGGCCGGAAGTCGCGGACGTACGGCCTGACGATCCGCAGATCGCGTTTGTGCCCCGGGCCGCGCACGACGACCAACGCGTGCCGGTCGCGAAACCGCGTCTCCATCGCCGGAAAGCCGATGCCCTCGGAGAGGAGGCGACCCTCCTCCCGCAGGTAGCGCATCGTGTTCTCGGCGAAGGTCTCGAGCGCCTCGGTCACCCGGCTCCGCTGGTCGCGCAGCGCATCCGAGAGCTCGTCGGCGCGCAACTCGTGTCCCGAGGCGATCTTGGTGCCGTTCCGGAAGAGCCCGGCGCCGCGGACCGTCAGCGGCTCGCCGTCGCTCACCTTCTCGAAGAGGTCGGCCCCGGGCGCATCGATCAAGCGAACGCCGCCGCGGACGAGTAGGAGCGGCCCCGGGTTCGGAAACCGGCCCGTTTGCGACTCGGAGACGTTGACGACGACTCTCACGCCCGCCTCGAGCAGCTCTTCGGCCGACACGCGATCGAGGTCGGCGTGATCGATGATGGCGATGTCGTCGGGCGAAAGGCGGCGGACGAGTTGCTTCGTCCGTCGGTCGAGTCGCGCGGGACCTGTGTGCTCGACGAAGCTCATCTGACGGTCGAGAGAAACTCTCGACCGCCGAGCATACGTTCTAGTTCCTCGCGGCGTTCGGCTTCGTCGAGCGCCTCGATGCGGGTGTGCGTGGGATCACCGGCCACCTTCTCGACGCTGAAGTGCCGGTCGGCGACGCTCGCGATCTGCGGCAGATGGGTGATCGTCACGATCTGCGAGCGCTCACCGAGCCGCCGCAGCGTCTGGGCGACGGCATGCGCAGTCTGCCCGCCGATGCCGGCGTCGATCTCGTCGAAGACCAGCGTCATCTTGCCGCCGGCGGCCGCGGCGATCGCGAGCGCGATGCGGGATAGCTCTCCCCCGGACGCCGTCTCCGCCACCGGAGCGAACGGCAGGCCGGCGTTGGGCCGGATCAGGAAGGAGACGGTGTCGACGCCTGTGGGTGACGGGTCGCGCTCGCCGAGCTCGACGTGGAACTTGCCTTCGCCGAGACCGATGCCGTGCAGCTCGGCGGCAACCGCCTTGGCGAACGGCTTGGCGGCGGCCCGGCGGGCCTTGCGGAGAGCCGCGGCGAGGTCGTCGACCGTCGTTTGGGCCCGGTGCAGCGCCGCCTCGGCCTCGGCCGCCGGATCGGCCCCAGCCTCCCTGGCGTCGAGCTCCACGCGCGCCTCCTCTGCTCGCACCAGGAGCTCCTCGTACGAGTCGCAGCGGAACCGGCGCTTCGCAACGGCGATCCGGTCGAGCTCGCGTTCCACGTGCTCGAGTCGCCCGGGCTCCGCTTCGAGCCCCGCCAGGAAGGCGCGCAGCTCGGCCGCCGTCTCCCGCAGCCGGATCCCCGCTTCGCGGAGCTCACCGCCGGCCTGGGCGAGCTCCGGCGCGATCCGCTCGAGCGGCGCGATCGCCCGCTCCGCCTGGGCGGCGAGCCCGGCGGCGCCCTCTCCCTCGTCCGGCGCGAGTGCCTCGGCGGCGGCCGCCGTGCCCTCCGCAAGCTCGGTCAGGTGGCGGAGCCGCGCGCGCTGCGCAAGCAGCTCGGCTTCGGTGCTCGCGTCGAAGGCCTCAGTGTCTTCCACGAGCGCCTGGAGCTCGGCGAGCCGGGCCTCGGCCGCGGCGGAGTCCCGCGTGACCTCGTCCAAGCGCCGCCGCGCGGCGGCCAGCTCGCGCCACGCCTTGCGGAGCGCGCCCCGGCGGCGTAGCTGCTCCTCGCCCGCGAAGGAGTCGAGCACGTCGAGCTGGTAGACGGGCCGAGCCAGCCGCCGTTGCTCGAACTGTCCCGACATGCCCACGAGCAACTCGCCCGCCGCAGCCACGTCCTCGCGCGCGGCGGCTCGGCCCCAGGCATAGGCGCGGGTGCGGCCGTCGCCGAAGATCCGGCGCGCCAAGACGAGCCCGGGCTCATCCGCGGGGCGGAGCTCGGCGAGTGCCTCGAGCCCTTCCTCCTCGAAGAAGCCGTACGGGACGTCGAACTCGGCTTCGACGTACGCCTCCTGAGCGCCGGGGCCGATCGCCTTGGCGTCGCCCTTCGCGCCGAGCAGCAAGCCGATTGCCTGGGCGAGGATCGTCTTCCCGGCGCCGGTCTCGCCGGAGATCGCGTTCAGGCCGGAGGCGAGCTCGAGCTCGGCCTCCCGGATCAGGACCAGGTTCTCGATGCGGAGCCGTCGCAGCACCGCCCGCAGGTTACGCAGGGGTCAGGACGCGAACGTGTCGCGGTAGCGACGGAAGAAGGTCGATTCCGGCAAGGTTGCGAGCAGGCTGCGCGCCTCTGCGAGTCGCACGGTCACGCCGTCACCGGCGACGAGCTGCCCGACCTGGTGACCGTCGACCAGGACGGCGACCGGGACATCGGCCGTCTGGTTCGTGACCTCCAGATCACGGCTTCGCGGAACGACGAGCGGTCGCGCGTGGAGCGAGTGCGGCGCGACGAAGGTGATCGCCATCGCGTCGATTCCCCAGACGAGCACCGGGCCGCCGTTCGAGAGGTTATAGGCCGTCGAGCCGGACGGAGTACAGCAGATCAACCCGTCGCAGGGAACCGAGCCCAGATCCTCTCCGGCGATCGCCCAGCGCAACTCGACCATCCGGCCGAGGGATGCGCTCGCCACCACGACGTCGTTGACCGCCGGATGACGGTCGCCGACGAGCTCGGCCTCGAGCGTCGGGAGCTCGACGGTGGCGAAGTCGCCGTCGAGCACCCGCGCCAATCCTTCCTCGAGATCATCCTGCGGAACCCCTGCGAGAAAACCGACTCGGCCGAAGTTGACCCCGAGCACGGGGACACCTGTGCCGAGGAAGCGCTTCAACGCGCGGAGCATCGTCCCGTCGCCGCCGAGGACGATCGCCAGGTCGACATCGTCCGCGTCGGTCAGCGCGACGCCGTCCTTCGCGGCGAGCTGCTCGACCCGCGCCAGCGCATCGGCCACCGTCTCCGGGCGGCCGTGGGTGACGACGGTTGCGCGCTTAACCGACGGCATCCTCGATCCAATCGTCCAGTTCAGCTGGCAGCGCCGGATTCGTCTGGTGGACGAGGTGCAGGAAGAACTCACGGTTCCCCTTCGGGCCCGGCAGACCCGAGTCGGCGACGCCGACCGTCGCAGCGTCCCAATCCAGCGCGGCCTCGGCGATCTCCCGCAGCACTGATCGCTGCACCTCGGGCGAGCGCACGACGCCGCCCTTGACCTGGTCCCGCCCGGCCTCGAACTGAGGCTTGACGAGCACGACGGCCTCCCAGCCCGGCTCAGCGAGGCCGAGCACAGGCGGCAGTACTTGGCGCAGCGAGATGAAGGAGACGTCGCAGGTCACGAGCTCGGGCGGGAACGGCAGCTCGGCGAGATGTCGCGCGTTCATTCCCTCCATCACGACCACGCGGGAATCTCCGCGCACGCGCTCGTGGAGCTGTGCCCGCCCGACGTCGAGCGCGATCACCTCGGCTGCGCCTCGCTGAAGGAGCACATCGGTGAAGCCGCCCGTCGAGGCCCCGACGTCGAGGCAGCGCCGGCCGTCGGGGTCGACGCCGAAGACATCGAGCGCGTGGTCGAGCTTCTCGCCGCCCCGCGAGACGAACCGCTGCGGCTCGGTCAGCTCAAGCGTGGCCGCTTCGTCGACCTGCTGCCCGGCTTTGGCGAAGCCGGGGACCCGCCCGGCCATCACGAGCGCCTGCGCCTGCGCGCGAGACTCGGCCAGGCCGCGCTCCACGAGCAGGACGTCGAGGCGCTTCTTCATGGTGCGTAGGCTAGTGCCGTGCGTCGCCGGTACGCACCGATCGCAGCGCTTGGGCTAGCGCATGCGAGCCGCGAGCTCGTCGACCAGCTGCAGCAGGACGGTGGTGTCGGCAGGGATCTCGAGCAGACGTGCGCGAGCCCGGTCGGTCGTCTCCCCGGCGAGCTCAGCCGCGCGCTCGCGTCCGAGCTCGAGCACGAGCCCGTCGTCGTCGAGTAGGTCGTCGACCACCTGGTACAGGGAGCCGTAGTCGGCGGCGAACTCGCGCCACGGCTCCTGCTCCTCCAAGGGAACGCCTGCCGTCCAGAGCCCACAGCCGACAGAGGCCTCGAAGAGCCGGCCCGTCTTCAACCGGTTGAGCTCGGCGCGATCGCGGCCGCCGCCGTTGATGTCGAGGTACTGGCCGGCGATCATCCCGAGGGTTGCACCCGCGAGCTCGCCGGCGACCTCCGGCCGGGCGACGGCCAGCCTGAACGCCTCGGTCAGGAGCGCGTCGCCTGCCAGGATCGCCTGCGCTTCGCCGAAGTGCGCGTGGGCAGTTGGCCGGCCGCGCCGCTCGAGGTCGTCATCCAGCGCCGGCAGGTCGTCGTGGACGAGCGAGAACGAGTGCACGAGCTCGAGCGCCGCCGCGGCGGGCAACGCCTGCTCGGGATCGCCGCCGGCAGCCTCCGTCGTCGCGAGGCAGAGAACCGGACGCACTCGCTTGCCTCCGCCCGCGAGCGCGTAGCGGACAGCCTCCTCGAGACCTCCGAGGTCGGGCGAGAGCTGCAGGCCGTCGAGGTAGTCCTCGAGGACGGCGCGGAGCTCGTCAGGCCTGCGCATCGGCCTCGCGCTTCGCCTGCGACAGTGCCGCCTCGACTTCCTTCGCGATCTCGGCGAGCTCGGTCAGCACCTCGATCGCAGTGTCGGGGTCGGACGTGGCCTCGAGGCGCGCGCGGGTCTGCTCGAGCCGTTCCATCAACTCCTCCGCACGCCGGAGCGAATCTTCGGCGCTCACTTGGCCGCGGCCTCTCGGGCGATGCGGCCGAGGATGCCGTTGACGAGCTTGCCAGCCTCGTCCGAGGCATAGCGCTTCGCCAGGCGGACGGCCTCGTCGATGGCGACCTCCATGGGGACACGACCGACCTCGAGCTCGTGGATTCCGATCCGCAAGACATTTCGTTCGAGCGCCCCGAGACGGTCGGCGGGCCAGTCTTCGGTCGCCTCGTCGATGCGACGGTCGAGCTCGGCCGCCCGCTCGGCGACGGCCTCGGCCGTCTCGCGCGCAAACTCGTCGACTTCTCCCTCGTAGGTCGAGCCCAGCGGCTTGCCGGTGAGGTCCCACTGGAAGAGCATGAACAGCGCGGCGCGCCTCGCTTCGCGGCGACTTGTGCTCATCGCGGAACCTTCTGAATCTCGACGTGTCGACCGGTCATTGCAGACGGCCGAGCGGGCAAAGGAGGCGGGCACGCTGGCAAAGCCAGCATGCCCTCCAAACGGCATCGCAAGCGATGCCTTAGCCGCACGGCCTGATGGAGACATCGCAAGCGACGTCTCATGCTTCAGCCGCCGCCAGTGCCGGAAGCGACGCGGCCACCTCGTCTAAGTAACCGGTCGAGTAGTTCCCGCGCGCGAAACCTTCGCTGCGGATCACCTGGGCGGCGGCGGCGATCGTGGTCGGAATCCCGACGACCTCGAACTCGTTCAGCGCGCGCAGGCAGCGTGCGAGCGCGCGGTCCCGGTCGGGGGCCCAGGCGACCACCTTCGCCAGCAGCGAGTCGTACTGCGGCGGGATCACCGCGTCTTCGACGACATGCGTGTCGACGCGGACTCCGGGGCCGAGCGGCGGCCGGAAGCGGGTGATCTTCCCCGGGGTGGGCAGGAAGCCGCGGGAAGGATCCTCGGCGTTGACGCGGACCTCGATCGCATGGCCGCGCCTCGGGGCCCTGCCCGTCTGCTCGAGCGGCTCGCCCGCGGCGACGCGGAGCTGCTCGTGGACGAGATCGATCCCCGTCACGAGCTCGCTGACCGGATGCTCCACCTGGAGCCGCGCGTTCAGCTCGATGAAGTAGAACGAACCGTCGGGGCCGAGGATGAACTCGAAGGTGCCGGCGTTCGTGTAGCCGATCGATCGAACAGCTTGCTCGACGGTCGCCTCCATCTCTTCTCGCAGCGCCGGCGTGAGGGCGGGCGACGGCGATTCCTCGATCAGCTTCTGATGACGGCGCTGGATCGAGCACTCACGCTCGCCGAGGGTGAGCACCCCGCCGTGCAAGTCTCCGAGCGCCTGGATCTCGACATGGCGGGCAGGCACGATCGCCTTCTCCAGGTAGAGGCGACCGTCGCCGAACGAGGCCTCCGCCTCGGCCGTCGCCGTTGCGAACGCTCTCTCGAGCTGATCAGGCGCCTCGACCAGTCGCATTCCCCTGCCGCCGCCGCCCGCGGTCGCCTTCAGCAGCACCGGGTAGCCGAGCTCCCCGGCCGTCTGGGCGGGGTCGGCGCCTTCCAGCGGCGGCGCGCCCGGAACGAGCGGGACGCCGGCCGCGCGCATCTCCTCGCGGGCGGAGGCTTTGTCGCCCATGCGGGCCAGGACCTCCGGCGACGGGCCGATGAAGATCAGGTCGTTTTCGGCGCACGCCTGGGCGAAAGCGGGGTTCTCGGCGAGAAAGCCCCAGCCCGGGTGGACGGCCTGGCACCCCGTCGTGTTCGCGGCGGCGATGATCGAGGGGATCCGCAGGTAGCTCTCGGCGGCTGGTGCCGGGCCGATGCACACCGCCCGGTCGGCTAGCCGCACGTGGAGCGAGCCCTCGTCGATGGTCGAATACACCGCGACCGCCTCGATGTCGAGCTCGTGGAGCGCGCGGATCACGCGCACCGCGACCTCGCCGCGGTTCGCGACCAGGACCCGGTTAAAAGGCCCGCTCACGATGGAGACCTGTGCCGCTGGGCCGCGCTGGGCGGCGCGGGGCGGCGTCCTCGGTCGCACCTGTATCTCATCGATATGGGCGCTCCCTGCGGTCCTTGCCTCGCCTCCACCCATCGCACCCCCGCGACGAGGCACCACCGTGAGCGGGCCTTAAACGGCATCCAGCGGCCGCCCCAGCACGGGCTCGATCTCGAACAGGAGCTGCCCGAACTCGACCGCATCGCCGTTGGCGACGTGGATCCGGCGCACGATGCCGTCGAGCTCGGCCTTGATCTCGTTCATCAGCTTCATCGCCTCGAGGATGCACAGCGTCTGGCCCATCGCGACCGGGGCTCCCTCTTCGACGAACGGTGGCGCGCCGGGCGAGGCCGCACGGTAGAACGTGCCCACCATCGGCGCCTCGACACGAACGAATCCGTCGGCCGCCGGCTCGCCGGCCGGCTGAAGCGTGGCGAGATCGGACGGCGTCGGAGCCGAGGGCGCCGGGGACGGCGCCGTGGCCGCCTCGGGCTCTTCGCGGCGGCGGACGGAGACTCGCATCCCGGCCTCCTCGATCGCGATCTCCGCGACACCGCTTTCCTGCACGATCCGAACGAGCTCCCGGATGCGCTCGGCGCGGCCCTGGTCGACCGCGCCCCCGACGAGGCCTTCGTCTCCTCTCGCCCGGCCTCTGACGACATGAAGGAGCGGCTCGGCTTCCTCGCCGAAGAGTGCGAGCAGCAGCAGCTCTTCGTCGCTCGCGGCGAGACCGTGCGCTTCGCCCCGGATCTCGTCGAGATCGGTGGCCGCCTCCTGTTCGGCGTCGTCGTCCGAGAGAAGCTCGATCGCGCGCCGGGCCGTCGGGTCGAAAGCGGCCGGCGGCGTCCCGAAATCGCCGCGATAGAGAGCGCGCAGCTCGTCGACGACAAGCTGGTAGCGGCGCGCCGAGAGCACGTGGATCAGCGCCTGGCTGCCGAGGATCTGGCCGATCGGCGCCGCAAGAGGCGGCCAGCCCGACTCTGCTCTGATGCTCTCGAGCTCGCCGAGCACCTCGTCGAGCCGGTCGCCGGCGGACTGGACGCGCAGGTGCGCGTCGAGCGCGGCGACCAGGCCGGCCGGCAGGTTGTGCGCGGCAGCCCGGACAGCGACGCGAGGGGCCAGCGGCGTCACCGGTTCGTCGCCGATGTGCTCGTCCACGAGCCGTGCGGCCTTCCACAGGACGGACACGTCGACGCCGGGGTCGAGGCCCAGCCCGCCGAGCGCTTCTGCGAGCCCTTCGCCCGCGACGCGGTGGAGGACGAGCGCGACCGGGTAGGTGGTGCAGGCGATGCGGTCCGCGCCCGCACGGGCGGCCTCGAGGGCAGCCGCCAGGGCGCTGCCGCCGGAGCCCTGGCAGTAGATCCCGACCGGAAGCCCGCTGGCGGCCGCCAGTGCCGAGACCAACTCGTGCGAGCGGTGTGGCTCGAGCGACCCGGAGGGGTCGTGCAGCAGGATCCGAGCCGCGCCGAGCTCTGGCAGCTTCTTCGCCTGCTCGACGAGAGTGTCGGTCTCTCCCGTCGGGCCCGGGCTGTAGATCAGGCCGGCATCGAACTCACCGTCGGCGGAGGTGATCGCCTCCCCCGCCTCGCGCAGGTTGGAGACGTCGTTCAGCGGGTCGTGGAGGCGAAAGACGCTGATCCCGTTCTCCGCAGCGGTCATCACGAAGCGTCGGACGAAGTCGCCGCCCACGGGCCGGGAGCCCACGAGGAACCGCCCGCGGAGGGCCATGCCGAGCGGGGTCTTCGTACGTCCGTCGATCGCTCTGATTCGCTCCCAGGGAGACTCGACGCCCCGTCGCACCGCGGAGTCGAAGACGCCGCCGCCGGAGACCTCGAGCGACGCGAAGCCGGCACCGTCGAGGAGCTCCGCGAGCTCGAGGAGCGAAGCCGTCGGAACCCGTCCCGCGAGCGGTTCCTGGCTCAGCAGGCGGACGGTCGTGTCGATCAGCGCGGGCATGGCGCGAGCCTAACGGTGAGACCGCTCGGTCGCGCCGAGCTGGGCGAACGCGTACAGCGTCAGATAACCCGTCCAGAGGACGGCGGTGAGCGCGAGGGTCATCCCGACGCCGCGCGGATACGCGAGCGGATCCGCGATCCGCGCCCAGATGTCCTGGAGCAGCGCACCGGGGCGGACGAGGAAGTCCCAACTGTTCCAGCGGAGCGACCGGCCGAGGTAGATGCCGAACGAACTGGCCGCGAGGCTCGCGCCGACGAGCGCCCAGCTCCAGAGCGGCCCGAACGCGCGCCTCACCACGCCCTGCATGACGAAGATCGAGAGGAAGCCCAGCAGCATCCCCGTCCACGCGAACGAGGCGAAGAGGACGATGTCGAACCAGAGGGGCGCATCGTCCCGGGAGCCCAAGTGCACGAAGTCGGTCAGCAAGTAGGGCGCATTCGGGAGGAAGAGGAGCCAGACCGCGGCGAGCGGCAGGAGTCGGATCAGGCTGGTGCCGCGGCGCTGGCCGTCGTATACCGCAACTGCGGCGACGACGGGGACCCAGGCGAGGAAGAGGTTCCA
>DASQTZ010000063.1:0-4150 GCA_035641605.1 Gaiellaceae bacterium
CGGCCGTACCAGCGCGAACCCATCGCTGCGGACCGCTTCGATCGCGGCGCCGGCCGCGAGCATCGCCGCCTCGTATGTCGTGTCCGAAGCAACCGTGTCCGGGTCGACGAACGTCGGCCGGGCGATTCCGCGGACGAACTCGAGCAGCTCCGGCGTGTGGCAGCGAAGGATGTCCTCCTCGGAGGCCGGCTCGGCCTCGCGGAACTCGAATTCCTCCTGCAGGACGCGAAGCCGCTCCTGCCGCTCGGGGTAGTCGCCCGTCGGGTGAAGTCGGGCCATGTCGCGGTGGCTCACGAGCTCCATGGGACCTCCACGACGTCGGGAAGCTCGAGGCTGCCCCAGAGCTCGTACGCGTCCCGGCCGATCCGCGGGGCCGCGAAAAGGCTGAGCACGGTCCCGTGCGTGACGACGACGGCAGGCTCCGGCAACCCCGCGACCGCCGCCTCGAATCGAGCCAGCGCCGCCGCAGCGCTCTCCTCGCCGAAGACGACCTCGCCCGGCCGCTCGACGAGCTCCCGGATCCCGCGGTCGAGGTCCTCGGGCGCCAGCCAGCCGACGGTCCGGCGCGCCGTCTCGCGCAAGCCGTCCGAGACCTGCATCTCCAGGCCGAGCGCCGGCGCGACCAGCTCGGCAGTCTCGCGCGCCTTTGGCTCGCTGCTAGAGAGCAGGACGCGCGGCTCGTACCGGGCAAGCCGCTCGGCGAGCGGCCCACAGCGCCGCCGCCCGTCCTCGCTCAGCCGCCACTCCTCGGACGGCGCGGACGGATCGAGCTCCGGCGCGCTATGCCGAACGAGCAGCAATTCGTCCGGCGAGGTTGCCTAGGCCCCAGGAATCGAGGAGGGAAGACGCCTCCGCCCACGCAGGGGACTGATCCTTCAGGGGAGGGAGAGGAGCGGAGGCGTCGAGTGTGGCAATTCGCCTGTAGAGCTCCAACTCCTCCCGGAGGTTCGAAAAGCGGCCGGCGTCGAGCGCGGCGTCGAGGGAGCCGTACTGCTTGAGGATCGAAGCCGCCGTCTTGGGCCCGACGCCCGGGGCGCCCGGGATCTTGTCGGACGGGTCACCGCGGAGCGCGATGAAGTCAGGAACCTGAGCGGGCTCGACGCCGTACCGCTCGCGCACCTCCTCGGGCCCGATGCGAGCGAGTTCGGAGACGCCGCGCACCGGCGTGACGATCGTGGTCTGATCGCTGGCGAGCTGGAAGGAGTCGCGGTCGGAGGTGGCGACGACCGCCGTCCCGCCGCGCTTCTCCTCGAAGCGCACGGCGGCGCCCAAAAAGTCGTCCGCCTCGTACCCGTCCTCCTTCGCGGCCGCGAAGCCGAGCGCGCGAACCAGCTCCGGCAGCATGTCGAGCTGCTCGAGCAGGCTTTTGTCGAACACGCGTCCCGCCTGGTACCCAGCGAGCGCCTCGTGCCGGTACGTCGGAACCGTGAGCGTGTCCCACCCGACGAAGACGGCGCGCGGCTCCTCCGACTCCCAGAGCCGGACGAGCATGTTCGTGAAGCCGACGACGGCGTTGAGCCTGACCGACTTCGGGAGCCCGTGGTATGCGCGGTGCGCGAGCGAGTCTCCGTCGACGACGAGGAGGGGGCGACTCAAAGCGTCGTCTCGAGCTCGTAGATCGCCTCCATCAGGCGCTCGGTGGCGATCTTCGAGCTGCGGCGGATGTCGTCCGTGTCCAGGTCCGAAAGGTCGATCGGCGGGCCGTACACGACCCGAAGCGGGCCGAGCTTCATCAGCCTCTCCGTTCCGCCGATCGCCGCCGGTACGAGCGGTACGCCAGCGAGCAACGCGACCCGAGCGGCACCACTGCGCGGCCGCGCGACTCGCTTCTTGACGCCCTTGTTGCGCCGTGTCCCCTCGGGGAAAATCGCGACCACCTCACCCGCCTTGGCGAGTTCGACCGCCTTGCGAATCGCCTCCTCGTCGCCCATCCCGCGGCGAACCGGAAAGGCCCCGGCCGCCTTCAGGATCGGCTTGAACGGGAAGGTGTACATCTCGGACTTGGCCATGAACCGCAACTGGCGTTCCGGATAGAGCGGGAGGCCCAGCGGCCACGGGTCGATGTTCGAGTGGTGGTTCGCAGAGAGGACGTAGCCACCGTCCCGTGGAAGGTGCTCCTCGCCCGTGCTCCGGAACCGGAACACATGCCGTATCGGGCCACGTGAAACTGCCCCGATGAAGTGGTACATGCGTGATTTCACGGTCGGGGAGTATCCCTCTCCGCGAGGCGGCATGGTTGACACCCTTCGCTACGGTGTCCCGCGATGAAGACCCTGATCATCGCGGAAAAGCCTTCCGTTGCGCGCGACATCGTCGGTGCCCTGCCGGGCTCGTTCGACGAGCACAAGAACTTCTACGAGTCGGACGACTACGTGGTCACGTTCGCGGTCGGGCACCTGCTCGAGCTCTCCGATCCGGAGGACTACGACCCTGCGTGGAAGTCCTGGAAGCTCGACAACCTTCCCATCATCCCGGACGAGTTCAAGGTCCGGCCGCGTGACAAGAAGTCGGCAACGCAACTGAACCTGATCCACAAGCTTCTGAAGCGAAAGGACGTCGACCGCGTCGTCAACGCCTGCGACGCCGGGCGCGAGGGCGAGCTGATCTTCACGCACATCTACGAGACCTCCGAGACCGGCAAGCCCGTCGACCGGCTCTGGATCAACTCGATGACGAAGGCGGCGATCCGCGACGGCTTCGAGAAGCTCCGGCCTGCCGACCAGCTCGAGCCACTGCGCGACGCGGCGCGGTCGCGGTCGGAGGCGGACTGGCTGGTGGGCATGAACGCGACCCGCGCAGCGACAACGCGTCGCGGCTGGGGCGCAGGCGTCGTCTCGCTCGGTCGGGTCCAGACCCCGACGCTCGCGATGATGGTCAAGCGCGAGCGCGAGATCCAGGCGTTCACGCCGGAGCCGTACTGGCTCGTCCACGCCACGTTCGACCCGCGCTACAACGGCCTCTGGTTCGAAGGCGACGAGACGCGGCTGAAGGACGGCCAGCGCGCCGACGAGATCGTCGAGAAGGTCACCGGCAAGACAGGCCGGGTCGAGTCGGTCGAGCGCAAGGAACAGTCCGAGCGAGCGCCGCTCCTCTACGACCTCACCGCGCTCCAGCGGGACGCGAACCGGCGTTTCGGCTTCTCTGCCCGCCGGACGCTGAGCGCCGCGCAGTCCCTGTACGAGGGCAAGAAGGCGATCACCTACCCGCGGACGAACTCGCGCTGGCTCTCCGGCGACCTCGTCGCGCAGCTGAAGCCGACCGCGGAGACGCTGGTGCCGATCCCCGACTACGAGCGGGGCGCGCGCTTCGTGCTCGGCCTCGACCAGCTGCCGCTCGCCCGAGTCGTCAACGATGCGAAGGTCGACGACCACCACGCGATCATCCCGACGGATATCGCCCACGACGTTTCGGCTTTCACGCCGGACGAGCGGCGGATCTTCGACCTCGTCGCCCGTCGGTTCCTTGCTGTCTTCCACCCGCCCGCCCGCTATGCCCGAACCACGGTGATCACCGAGGTCGAGGGCGAGCGCTTCCGCACCCGCGGCAAGGTCACGCTCGAGGCAGGCTGGCGTGGCGTCTACGGCGTCGAGGTCGCAGACCCGGCCAAGCAGGATGAGGATGCCGAGGGCGAGGGTGAGCTCCCCGAGCTCAAGCAGGGCCAGGAGGTCCGCTGCGCCCAGGCGGAGGCCGAGGCGAAGGAGACGAAGCCGCCGCCGCGCTACACCGAGGCGACGCTCCTCTCCAGCATGGAGACCGCCGGCAAGCTGGTCGACGACGAAGAGCTGCGCGAGGCGATGAAGGAGCGCGGGCTCGGCACCCCCGCCACGCGCGCCGAGATCATCGAGACGCTGATCCGCCGCGAGTACATCGAGCGCGCCGGCAAGGACCTCCAGCCGACCCCCAAGGGCATGAGCGTCGTGACGATGCTCGAGGAGCACCCGATCACCTCAGCCGAGTTGACCGGCGACTGGGAGAAGCAGCTCTCGGACATCGAGCATGGGAACGGCGACCGCTCAGCGTTCATGGACGGCATCGCGGGCTTCGCCAAGACGACCGTCGAGCAGATCGCGAGCCTTCCCGACGACAAGATCAAGGTCGAGCGCGTCGAGCTCGGCCTCTGCCCCAAGTGCGGCGCCGAGACCGGCGAGAT
>DASQTZ010000064.1:0-25603 GCA_035641605.1 Gaiellaceae bacterium
CGCGGCCGACGGGACGAACGAGATCCATGCAGGTGAAGCCGGCGCCGGCGCCGCCGACGCGACCTCGAGATGGACGTCCGCGACCGTCGCGAACGACGCCTCGATCAGGTCGAGGATCGTGTCCGTCAGGTCGCCCGCCGAGGCAGACGGAACGGCGTCGCCGGCGGTGTGGGCAGCCATCTGCTCGTAGCAGGGCAGTACGCCGCTGTAAGCGATCGTGAACAGCGTGATGTCGTTGGCGACGAGTCCGTCGAGGACTGCCTTCGTCCCGAGGTCGTCCCCACCCCCTGCAGCCTCGTCGCGGCCAAAGTCGGTGGGCGGCGTATTCGGGCACGCCGAGAAATCGGCGTTCTGCGCCGCGTCGTGCGAGAGGGCGTCGCCGAGCACGACGAGGAACCTCGCGGCTCCCGACTGGTAGACGAGACTCGGATCCGAGTACGACTCGAAGATCGCCCGGTTGGATGCCTCGGGCCCGTCACCGCCGCCGTCGGCGACCATCGTGCCGATTGCCGTCGAGACGGTGGCAGGGTTGGCCGTGAAGCCCGTCAGCAACGAGTAGGCCGTGTCGCCCGGCCCGCCGAGCGGCATGCCCGGGTAGTCCTCGAAGTCGATGACGGCGAAGCGTGCGCCCGGAATCTCGGCCTGGATGCCGGTGACGAGGGCGTTCGCCTGTGTCTGCGCCGTCTCGATTGCGGAGCCCATGCTGCCCGTGGTGTCGATCGCGATGACGATGTCGGCCTTCTCGGGCTTCGTCGGCACCGAAACGGTCTTCGCCTCCGAATCCGATGTCCCAGCGCGGAGGGTGAACGTCGCGGTGTCCGGTGTGATCGCCGCCGTCGAACTCGTCGTCAGGACGAGCGGCACGGCGGCGAGCACGAGCGCGGACAGATACGTGAGGTGTGTGCGGAACTTCATGTGCTCTCTCCCTTTTGTTCCCCGGGTGGCGGCTGCCGCAAGGCGCCCGCGCGGGACGTGAGCGTTGTCTACTTAGGGTCGCGCGCCCAGGACCGCCTCGCAATACGCCGAATCCCTGCTTCGCCCTACGAGATCGACGGTAGACGCCGCAGTACGCGCGGACTACGGATGATTCGGCGAGTTCTCGGCCAGAGTCTGCGAGAGCTCTCCGCAGACCTCTGCCGTCGCACCGTCGGGTGAGCGAGGAGGACGCGCGCTAGGACGCGGGCGACAGCCCTGGCCATCGCCTTAAGCGGCCCCTCGACGACCAGGCAAAGCGAGGAAGTGAGCGGGGAAGTGCGGAGTACGAAGTTCGTCTCGCACGGGCCGAGCTCGGCGAACTTGGATGTTGCCCAGGTTCCAGGCGACTCGACCGGATCGTCGTCGTGAGGACCGATCCCGGCTAGCACCGAACCCTGGCCACGCCGGCACCGGCACCGTGATCGCGGACGTATGCAGCTGATAATGCCGCTTCGACTGGCAATCCTTCTCCTCGCGATCGCGGCCTCGGATCGGCCGCGGCGGCCGCGGCAGCACGCTCGCTTCAGGCGGAGCCGTAGGCCGCGCCGGAGGTGACGCTGCGGGTCGTGGATGCCCGCGACGCCCTCTTCGTCGTCGCCGTTCGCGGAAACCGCCCGTACGCCGCGCACGGCGGCGTACCTGCAACGCCGTACGGCGAAGGGGCGATGGCGGAGCGTGAAGAGCGTCCGACTTGGCGCCCGCTCCACGAAGCCCTTCAGCGCACCGCTGCCGGCGTCTCGCGGATCCGAATGTTCGTCCCCAAAGTGGGTCGCGGAACCCGGGCAGGCTACAGCCGCGTGTTGACCGTTCGCCGATAGCACGGACGTCTCCGCCGACTCGGAAATGGTCAGGCGAAGATCGGGCCGGTTTGGGGATAGCGATCGAGCAAACCTTCTCGAAGGTCGCGCAGCCTCGGCGAGATCGTCGTGGCGGCGGCGACGTAGGACGTATCCATCGCCATCGGCTTCCCCCAGGCGATGAGATCCTCCTTCTCGGCCGGCGCGGCGAGCGACTGGATCCAGTCGGCACGGCCGTAGGCGAGATCTCCGCCGATCGCGACCAGCTCGACCCAGCTGGGATCCGCCTCGACGACGTTCTCCCACGGGTCCTCGACGTGCCGCTCGAGGACGAGGACGTCCGCGAATCGGCCAGGAGCGAGCCGCCCGAGGCGCTCGCCGACGCCCGCTATCTCGGCCGCGTCCGAGGTGACCATGCGCACAAGCTTCTTGACCAGTTGCTCCCGCGTGAGGCCCGTGCCCTGTCGGACGAGCGTGCGACGCGCCACCTTCTGCTCGGCGAGCAGGCTCTGGCTTCCGCTTGGCAGCCAGTCGGCCCCGAGCCCCATCGGCACGCCGAGTTCGAGCGCCTCTGCCGCGGGCGTCGTCTCTCCATAGAGCCGCAGGTTGCTCTGGGGCGACCAAACGAGCTTTGTACCCGCGTCCTTCGCGTCCCGAAGCTGCTCGCGCGTGAGAGCGGTGCCGTGGATGATCACGGTCGCCGCGGTGAGGAGATCCGCGTCCACAAGCTCGTCGAACTCCCGGCGGGAGCGCTCGTTCGAGGGCTGCCCCTCGGCGAGATGGACGTACACCGCGTCGACGTCGCCCGCGTCGATCCGGGCGCGCAGCCGCCGCCGGTCGTCGTCGGTCGCGCGGGAGAGGTCGACGACCGAGCGCGCCTTGTGCTGACCGAAGATGCGGAGATCGACGTTGCGGACGAGCGCCTCTTCCTTGCCCGGGTACTTCGCCGATGCTCCCTGAATTGCCGTCACCCCGCCGACGAGAGCGCGAGCCTCCGCGTAGCGCGTCAGGTCACGCAGAAGCGACGGATCCTCGGTCAGCCGCTTCCACGGCTCCTTGACGACGACCCTGTACTCGTCGCTGCCGCGCCAGGCGTACCGGTTGGGAAAGAGCCGCGGCGGCTCCCAGGCGGCGAAGACGTTGTACTCCGGATGACCGTGCAGATCGATCAGACCCGGCAGGATCACGCCCTCGGTGTCCACGACACGCACACCGTCGGGCTTCGTCGAGTCAACCGAGTCGATCGTCGGGCCGTTGATGACGACGTAGCCGTCCTCGTGCTTGCGCTCCGGCGTGATCACGCAACCTCGTAATGCGAACGGCTCGGAGGGCAGCGCCCGAGCGGCCGCGCGCTCGGTCTCCTCCGGTAGCTCCTCCAGGACGCCGGTGTCGTAGAGCTCGTCGAAGGCGTCGCTCACGGGATGAACGCCCGGGGGACGGTCACAGTGATCGTCGAGCGCTTCATGAGCCCCGTTCCCGGACGATCCGCCCAGCCGTCGTTCAGGCGCATCCAATCGGGAGTCCCGGCGGGCACGTCCTCCGCCGGAATCGGCAGCTTCTCTTTGGGCCGGAAGGCGTCGCCGTAGAGGCGAAGCCGGCGGGTCCGGTCGGGCTTCGCGAGCGGGTGGAGCGCCTCGAGCGCAGCGTTCCAGTTCACGAGCATCGCGCGCGTCGCCGCATGGCCTCCGCCGGAGGCCTGCGGCTGCGTCGGGTGCGTGATCTTGCGGTACTTGGGGTCGACGGTCTGCCCCTCGGGCGTCTCTTTCCAAGCGTTCCACGCGCTGTCGGCAAGTGAGCCGAGCGCGACGACGGCCTCGATCTCGCTCTCGCGGAAGAGCGCGCTCAGCCAACGGTTGCGGTACGCGGCGATGCGGGGGTTGTTGCGATGCTTGTTTCCGCGTCCCTGGCCGAAGACGCTGTAGACGTAGGTGTTGACCATTACGTAGCTCCTGTCGATGCCGAGCTTGGCCAGGAAACCCTGGATGCGATGCCCCGCCTCGCCGACGAGGATGCGGCGGACGATCGTCTCGTGCTGGGCCGGATCCTGTCCAAGGACGAGCACCTTCGCACTTCCGTCGAGGCGTCCCCGGTGGAAGACGGGCCCCCACTCGAGCCGGAAGTCGCTCGGCGGATAGGCGGTCGCTCCCGGCACGTTCTCACAGAGACCTCTGAACGGCTGCCGCGCGTGGCCCACGTCGAAGGCGCTCACGCGATCAACACCTTGCCCGGCTCGAAGGTCTCCGGCGTGAACGCCGACCACATCGATCCGCTCATGTGGCGCTCGAACACTTCTCTCACGAGTCGTTCGTTTGGATGCTCGATTTTGTATGCCCTCAGGCCCTCGAGCAGCCGCGTGAGCCCTTCGCCGAAGATGGGCAGGCCCGCCGCGATCGCCTTCTCGAATGCCTCCTTGGCTGTCGTCCGGCTGCCGTTCGCAGCCGCGTGCTCGCCCATCAAGACGTGCGCGTCACTGAGCTCCGGGTAGAAACGCGCGAGGTTGCGAGCGGCCCTGCTGAGCTCCGCTGCCAAGCCGAGGCGCAAGAAGATGTAGCCGCCGAGGCATCCCGCCAGCGCGTCCACCTTCTTCGCGTTCAGCAGCTCGCGGGCCACGTCGCGACCCGCCTCCAGCTGGCCGCCCAGGAGCACGCGCTGCATCAGCTCGAGCCGGCGGAGCGTCTGAGGATGAGCCGACTCGTCGGGCGCGAGCGAGGGCAGGTACTGAAAGGCGCGGATCAGGTCGGGCTGGACGACGAGCGTCAGCATGGCGAGACGACGCGGCAACAGCGCGAGGGCGAATACAACCGGTTTGCCCCCGCGGGGTTCCAGCGCAAGCCAGTGCGGCCCGGTCCTCGCCGCGGTGGCGAATTCGCCGACGCCGGCCACCTTGGCGACCTCGATCGGCTTCGACGAGGCGTCCGGCACCGGCTCACCGACCCGCCACACTCGAAGCCGCAGGTCGTCGACGTACCGCCGCGCCGCCTCCTCGTCCTCCGTCTCGACGCCGATCAAGATGTAGACGCCGGTTTCGGCACCGGCCGGGATCGCCTGACCGAACGCCTTCAGACCAAGCTGGCGCAACTTGTAGCCATAGCCGGGATTGCCTTGTACGGCGATTCCGCCCGCGAGCGTCAGGAGCGTCGAGAGGTGCGCCGACGCAATCGGACCGGCAGCCTCCGATACCTCGAGGGTGTTGTCCGGTTGGACTTCAGCGTCGATCGCTTGCAAGACGTCGCGGACGGCCTCGCTCGGCGCGAGTGCGGGCGCCTCGAGCTCGACGATCCTGGGTGGACCGGCGGCGAGGTCTACGAGCTCTTCGACGGTCTCGCCCTCCGGCGTTCGCAGGCGTGCGCGGTAGAACCCAGGCGAGGCGGCTGCGGCCGTTACCGAGCCGTTGCCGGCCTCGATCACCCGGCCGGTCGCGTCGGCGATCTCGACCGGAGCGAGCGGGTCGCTCGACGTGACGACGAGGTCCGCAGTCGCAGCGCCGGCGGGCGTCCGCGTCGCCGCGTCGCCGTCACCGTTGGCGGGAAGCGCCGCCGCGACCGAGAGCTCGAGCGGGACCTCGCGCTTGCCGTACAGTTCGATCGGCGGACGTGCGACCGCTCGGTCGTACTCCGGCGCGATCGCGTGGAGGGCGTACGTCTTCGGTGGAAGGCTGAACTCCACCGGCACGCCGGTGAGCTCCCTACGCGAGTCGACGGGCGAGGCGGCCTCGTCGAAGACGATGACCTCAGCTACGGAGACGACTTCGCTCGGTTTCAGGTCGACGAGCAGCTTCACGGGATCGAATGCGTCGCTCGCGAACTCGGCGATGACCGGGTTGCGCTCGCGGCCCGCGACGCCACGCGAGCCTGCATCCTGCGGGATTTGGAAGACGTCCTGGGCAAGCCCCTGCCCGACGCTGAGCCGACCGTCGTCGAGCGTCTTCTTGACATAGTCGGCGAGGCGCTCCCAGCGAACCTCGTACCGCTGCCTTTCCTCCGACCACGCCTTCGCCGTTCCTTTGCCCTTCAGGCCGTCGAGCAACGCCTCGGTGAACGCACCGCGCTCGTTGCCGGCTTCGCGGAGCTCGCGTGCCTTCAGGCCCGGAGACGTGGCGTAGAGGATGAACTGCTGCGTCGGCGGCTGACCGGGCTGGCGCGGCCGGGGGCGGGGCCAGCGGCCCACCTCGAACTCGACGTTCTCCCAGGGGATGTTCCGGCACGCGTCGACGAAGAGGAACTGATCCTCGAACTGCGTCGTCTCCAGGAACTCCCAGATCGACCGCAGCGCGAGCGTGTTGTTGGTCAGCACCTCCGAGAAGTCGGAGGCGACGAGCGCGTTCTCGTCGCGCTGATTGACGCGCGCGGTCAGCCCGTGCCCGGCATAGAAGAAGTACAGGCGCTCCCCCTTTCCCTCGCTCCTGCGGAGCAGATCGGCGATCGCCTCGATGATGTTTGCGTTCGTCGCGTCGTCCGGGCCGTCGAGCGGGGAGAGCACCGCCTTGACGTTCTCCTCCGGCACGTTGCCACCGCGGGGGTCGACCAGCCACTCCTGCATGTGCATGGCGTCCCGGACGGCGCCCTTCAGGCAGGCACGCTCCGTCCAGTAGCTGTCGATTCCGATGACGATCGCCCAGTTCGCCATCGCTTACTCCGGGAAGAGCTCGCGCGCGAGCCTGGCGTGACGGGCGGCGACGGATGCGCCTTCACCGTCGATCTCGCCGAGGCCGCGCGTCGCCTCCTCCGGCGCTGCGGTCGCGTCGGCCTTGAGTGCCGCGGCAAGCGCCTGACCACGGGCGGCTGCGCCGGCGTTTCGGCGGGCGTCGGCCTCGGCGTTCTCTGCGCGCTCGCGCTGGACTGTCGCGCCGAAGAGCGCTCCGGCCGCCCCGAAGGCGATCGCCTCCACGGACGAGAAGAGCCACGCGAGGCGCGTCCACGTGACCTCGCCCTCGTCGTCGGCGCGGAGAATCATGTAGGCCGTGAAAACGGCGAAGGCGAGGAGCGCGACAAGCGCTGCGGCGAGGGTCGGGCCGGTCACGCGTTTCACCGGCGGCTCCGCGACATCGGTCACGCCTCCACCCCTGACGAGACCAAGAAGACGTCGCTGACGGGCTCGACCGCGCCCGTTCCGAACGCCGTCAGGCGATAGAGGCCCTCGGCGAGGGGCGCCAGTTCGGCCTCGTGCCAGCCGTCCTCGCCGCGTTGCAGCGTTCGGCGCATCGGCTCCCCGTGCTCGTCGATGCGCTCCGCCTCGACCACGAGGGGATCGGATGGTTCCTCCTCCGGGCGCACGCGCACGCGGACCGGCTCGTCCGTCGCGTAGGCGTCTTCGAGGTCGAGAGCGAGACCGATCGCCGGGAAGGCGTCGCGGAACGAGCCGAAGTCGATGTCGAGACCGCTGATGACTCCTCGAAGCTGGACGAGGACGGCATCTTCGTTCTGGAGCGAGGCATGCCGCTCGGAGGCGAACATCGCGTTCTCCTCCTGCTCGACCTCGAGCGGCGTGGCCGAGACGCGGGGAACGGTGCCGTCGCCGCCGTAGTCCTTGCCCTCGTAGCTCGGCACGAGCGAGACGCCGTCTGCGGCGGGGCGTGCCGACTGCTTCGTCGGCTGCAGCGTCCCGACGACCGGCCGGATCGCGTACCGGTTCTCGCGATACTCGTCGTCCTGCTCGTGCGCCTCGACGGCGGCACGGATCTCGTCGTGGAAGGCAAGCGCTCGCGCCGCGGTTGCCGTATCGAGGTTCGGAATCGCGGTCTCGGTGACGCGAACGAGCTTCCCGTCGTCGCCGCGATAGCACGGGTAGATCGGAAGCAGCTGGTACACGGAGGTGAACGTCCGCACCAGCGCGGAGAGGTCGATGCTGATCGGGCCGATCTTCCGGCTGATCCCGTTCGAGAGCGTGCCGATCGCGTTCAGCGAGCCCCGATACGGGGTGCCGAAGGTTACGAGCACACGCGTGTCCCGCCAGCCGTCGAGACATTCGAGGAAGTAGCGCGAGATCAGCCCGCCCATCGAGTGCCCGACGAGGATCAGCTTCGCATCCTCGGCTCCGGAGCGAGCGCGCCACTCGGCGAGCCGTGCACGCCCCTCCCGCGCCAGCTTGCGCGCCGCGACTCGGTTGTCGCGCCGCCAGTCGTAGGGGAATTCGAAGAAGTTCTTGCCCGGCTCGATGTCAAACGTCTGCTTGATGTCTTCAACGACTTTCGTGTAGCCGTCGATCTTCCAGAATCCCGGGATCAGGTGGGCGTCCTGGATGAGGCTCGGGGCCGTCACCCCATCCCCGAGATCGTCCACGTCCGGCGGGTCGTCCTTCAGCTCGAGCGCCCTGACGTTGCGACCGAGGCTCAGCAGCGCACGCAGCACCGTGCCGCGGCTCGCATTCCACACGTCCTCCCCATCCTTACGGAGTACGCTGCCCGTGATCCCGGGGAGTACGAAGATGACGTCCCGCATCGCCTTCCGCGTCATCAGGTTCGCCGCTCCTTGTCTAGAGCGCCAGCGGCGTCTGCCACTCGAACTCTCGGTTGGGCGAGCCTACGCGGAAGTAGTTCGGGCTCTGCGTGGGCGGCATCTTCCCGGCGATCGCCCGCCAGAACGACTCGTAGCTGCCCCGAAAGCGTCCGTCTGCCCAGATGCCGAGCACCGTCTGAGTGAACAGGCCGTTGCGCGACCCGTCGAGCGAGAGCTGGTTGTCCTGGCAGCCGGAGATCAACAGCACCCGCGCAGCGACCTCGACATCCTCACCGCTTTCGTGGGAGTCTTGAATCTGCCGGTAGAGCTGCTCGTTCTCGCGGTAGGTTGCCTCCTGCACGTCGCTCGGCAGGTCCTTCGTTCTCGGCGAGCTGTCGTCGATCATCTCGTTCTCGATGATCTGTGGCGTGGCCGCGTCGAAGACGTCCCGGGTCACGGACCCGCTGTGGCAGCTGTCGGAGAGGACGAACACGCGGACTCCCGGCCGGAACTCGCCCCATAACGCGTAGAGCTCGTCGTCGACGAGCTGGCGGTCGTACAGGACCCAGGTCTCGTCCTTGGGGCCGTCGGGCTCGTCCGTCGGCTCATCCGTGTTCGCGTCGGGGACCTGGCCGCCGTGGCCCGAGTAGGTGAGAAACAGGAAGTCGTCTTGTTGGAGCTCGCCTGCGGCGGCGCGAATGGCGTCGAGCGCCGTGTCGGCGGTCGCATCCTGTGTCAGGATCATCTTCGTATCGAAGCCGCGTGCAGCCGCCACGGCCTCCATGTCGCGCGCGTCGTATTCGCATGCCTTGAGGCGTCCATCCCAGCCGTCGTAGTGGGAGGGATCGACAGCGTTCAACCCGATGTGGAGCGAGATCCCCTTGGCCATCTTCAGCCCGCGTCCTCGCTGCGCCGGAGAGGCTGGCGGCGAATGCTGCGACCGGTCCTCGCACCGCGCACGGCGACGCAAGACGCGGTACCCCGAGCGCCCTTAATGCCGCAGCAACAAAGCTTCAGAACCCTCGTCGGGCCTCCCTCGTTGCCGTACTTCCGACCATACGACCGCTTCTCGGCCTCGTCAAGCGAAGAGGAGAAAGCGCCTTACGGATCGCCCTGCCTCACCGTCGAGGCATCAACTCACGCCCTTTCACTTCCAGCGCGCCTGAGTCGGCCGGTTGTCGACGTGCACGAAGGTATCTCCCGGCCTTTCGTGGGCCAGGTCTTGTCTTTAACCACGCGGGGTCGTAGTCTCAGTGCAATAGGTCTTCTGCGGCGGCCCGACGAACGAGGTGCCAGTGATCCAGCGTGTCGGCGAGCTGCAGAGCGAATCGAGGTTGGCAGTGGCATGGCACGCGCTCCGCGGTCGTGCCGTGACCGGGCCTGCGGCTGTTCAGCGCGCCGACGAGTCCGTTTCTTTCGCCGAGCTCGGGTTCCTGCGCCCATTCATCGGAGCTACCTTCGCGCTCGTCCTCTATATCGCGGTGAAGAGCAACCTGCTGGAACTGGGCAACGTCGCCAAGCCGGGCATCTACTTCTTCGCCACCGTTTCCTTCCTGGCCGGCTTCAGCGAGCGGCACGCGAAGGTACTGCTCGGCAACGTGGCCGGCGGCGTGGGCACCGGCGAGACCCGCAAATAAAGACATGCAGGTTTACGAAGCCGTGGTGAAAGGGCTCGAGAGCGCGGGAGTCGACACGGCGTTCGGAGGGAATGGTGAGAACGTCGCCAGCTTGATGCTAGCGCTCAAGCACTCCCGCCGGATCCGACCGATCATGACCCGACACGAACAGGCTGCGTCATTCATGGCGTGTGGCTACGCGATGTTCACGGACCGACTGGGGGTCTGCTTCGCGACGGTTGGTCCCGGAGCTTTCAACTTGTTCTCCGGCCTCGCCGTCGCAATGTCGGACTCCTATCCGGTCCTTGCGATCACGGGCTATGTTTCGCTCGACTGGCGCGGGCGGGGCGCGGTCAACGACACCTCCGGCCTAAACGGCACACCCGACTCGCAGGCGATGTTCGCCGCAACCACCAAGAGGTCGTACCTGCTCACCGACGTCAATGACACGTGTGATGTGCTCGAGGAAGCTGTGAACCTCGCTTTCGAGGGCAGACCAGGCCCGGTGCACATCCACGTGCCGCAGAACCTCACTCACCGCGGCGTGACAGTGGACGAATACCGCGACGTGCAGGTGGAGGTTGTTGCGGTGCGACCCAACCCGGCGCACGTCGAAACGATCGCCGAAGTGCTCGCGGACGCGTTGCGGGTCGGCCGTCGAGTCGTCGTTCTTTCTGGTTTCGGCTCGATCCGCAGTCACGCTGAGGCGGCTCTTCAGCGTTTCGTCGAGCGGTTCCAGATCCCGATGCTCACCACCTTGGACGGCAAGGGGATCATCCCGGAACGCCACCCGCTGGCTGTCGGTGTGTTCTCGGAAAGTGGCCACGCGAGTGCCTGGAAGGCGTTCCGTGAGGCGGACGTCGTCCTCGCGATCGGCAATTCCCTCAGCCAGCACGCGACTTTCGGTCTTCGGGAGGACCTGTTCGATGGCAAGGTCTTGATTCAGATCAACATCTCGGCGACCGAGATCGGCAAGGCGTACACGGCGGATCACGCGCTCGTCTCCGACGCCCGTCTGGCCGTGGAGGCGATAACCGAGGCGCTCGAGAAGCGGATCGATGCGGTCGAGCCTGCGCGGGTCGACGGCCAGGAATGGGAGGCGCGGCGCATCCCGCATCTTCCCGGCAAGATCCATCCGGGTCGGCTGGCGCAGGCGATCGGGCGGATGCTGCCGGACGACTCCGTGCTCCTTGCGGACGCCGGCGCCCACCTTGCGTGGTTGGGCTACTACGTCGAGCTCGAGAAGGGCCAGAACTTCCGCAAGACCGGTGCCTTCGGGCCGATGTCCGCTCACGTGAACGGGGCCATCGGCGTGAAGCTGGCACACCCTGGCCGAACGGTCGTGGTCGGGTGCGGCGACGGCTGCTATTCGATGGCCGGATTCGAGCTGATGACCGCCGTACAGAACGACGTACCGGTGATCTGGGTGATCTTCAACGACGACGAGTACAAGCTCGTGAAGCTCTACCAACTTGTGGAGTACGCCGAGACAGCTCTAGTCGATTTCCAGAACCCCGACTTCGCGGCCTACGCGAGGGCGTGCGGGGCCGACGGCTACTGCGTGGAGACGCTGGAGGAATTCGAGGACGCGTTCGGGGCCGCCCTCAGTTCGGGGAGGCCGAGCGTGATCGACGCCAAGATCACCCGCTGGGCCCTCCCGCACTACAGCTCATCGCCCAACGGAGTCATCCACGGCATCTGGGAGACGCTCGAGGAGCGAATCCGACATCTGTGAGCATGGCAACGAGAAATGAGGGAGACACATGAGGGTCTATGAGGCGATCGTCAAGGGACTGGAAGGCATCGGCGTCGAGGCAGCCTTCGGTGGCGCCGGGGAGAATGCCGCCAGCTTGATGATTGCGCTGGAGGACTCGAAGAAGATCCGCCCGGTGATCACGAAAAATGAACAGGCTGCGTCCTTCATGGCCTGCGGTTACGCGATGTACACCGACAAGCTCGGGTTTTGCTTTGCGACGGCCGGCCCAGGAGCGTTCAATCTCTTCTCCGGTCTGGCCGTGGCGATGTCGGATTCCTACCCCGTCCTCGCGGTCTCGGGGTACGCGTCGCTCGAGTGGAGGGGGAAGGGCTCGCTCAACGAGACGTCGGGCGTCAACCGCACGCCCGACTCCCACGTGATGTTCAAGGCCACGACCAAGGAGTCGTTCCTCCTAACCGACATCTCGCAGACCTGCGACGTGCTCGAAAAGGCGGTCAACATCGCGTTCGAGGGCAGGCCGGGGCCCGTCCACATTCACGTGCCCGAGAACCTGACCCACCACGGCGTGGAGGTGGAGAACTACCACGACATCCGACTCGATGTCGCTCCAGTCCTGCCCGAGCCTGCGCGCGTGGAGGAGGTTGCTTCGGTCCTAGCCGACGCGATCGCCAAGCGGAGGAAGATCGTGGCGCTCGTCGGGTTCGGAGCGATTCGAAGCGGCGCCGGGGCGGAGGTCAAGCGGCTAATCGAGCGCTTCCAGATCCCGCTGCTCACGACGATGGACGGCAAGGGGATCGTGTCCGAAGGACATCCGCTCTCCATCGGCCTCTTCTGTGATGCCGGTCACTCCAGCGCCTGGAAGGCCTTCGTCGACGCCGACGTCGTGCTGTGCATCGGGAACTCGCTCAACCAGCACGCCACGTTCAACTATCGCGACGATCTCTTCGACGGCAAGCTGCTCATCCACATCAACATCTCGAAGGACGAGATCGGCAAGGCGTACACGGCCGATCATGCGATCGTCTCCGACGCCCGCCCGGCAGTTGCCGCCCTCGTCGACGCGCTTGAGCAAAAGGTCGACGGCGAGGTCTCGGAAGCGGACGTCGAGGGGAGGGACTGGGAGGCGAGGCGCATCCTCCATCTGACGGGGTCGATCCACCCCGGCCAGCTCGCGCAGACGATCGGGCGGATGCTCCCCCCGAGAGCGATCCTGCTCGCCGATGCCGGCGCCCACCTTGCCTGGCTCGCGTACTTCGTCGAGCTGGAAGAGGGGCAGCACTTCCGGAAGGCGGGCTCGTTCGGACCGATGGCCGGACACGTCAATGGCGCCCTCGGCCTCAAGATGGCGCATCCCGATCGGACCATTGTGGTCGGCTGCGGCGACGGGTGCTACTTACTCAGTGGCTTCGAGCTGATGACCGCCGTGCAGTACGACATCCCCGTCATCTGGGTGATCTTCGACGACGAGGAATTCAAGCTGATCAAGGTCTACCAGCTGGCGACCTACTTCGAGACAGCGCTCGTCGAGTTTCCGAATCCCGATTTCGCGGCGTACGCGCGAGCGTGCGGAGCGGACGGCTACCGTGTCGAGAGCATCGAGGAGTTCGAGGACGCGTTCGCCGCGGCGCTGGCATCCAATCGACCCACTGTGATCGACGCCAAGATCACGCGCTGGGCGCTCCCGCACTACAGCCCGTCGCCCAAGGGCCTCGTCCACGGCCTCGTCGAGATGCTCGAGGATCGGCTCCGCGGCGAATGACCAGCCAACCGTCCAACCCCGTGGATACCCGCTCGCGCGACGCCGAAGCCGGCCTGCGCAGCGCCCAGGTCTGGACGGAGACCCCGGTCGGCGGCAGTCACGAGGCCGAGCGGCTCGAGTTCGAACGCCTCGCGCTCGAGATGATGCGAGTTCAGCTCAAGACGGCGAAGACGGCCAGCACCTATGGCGTTCCGCACCCGGTCGACCGGGCGTTTCACGCCAAGGCGACGTTAGCGGTGGACGACGCCGAGCTGCGCTTCTTCGACCTTCCGGCCGATCTGCGGGCAGGATTCGCGCAGCCCGGCGCGGCGTACCGCACGGTGGTCCGCTTCTCCAACGCCTCCGGCATCCCTCAGGCCGACACGGAGCCGGACCTGCGCGGAGTGGCGCTGCGGATTCAGGTGTCGGAGAGCGAGTTTCACGACCTGCTGATGACGAACTTCCCGGTTTCCCACGCTCGCGACGCCCGCCAGTTCGTCGAGTTCGCCAAGGCGACCGCTGGCGGGAGCGTCTCGCGATTGCTCGGCATCCTCGGGTTGATCAGGCTCTTCGGCCCGCGGGAAACGATGCGGATGCTGAAGAACGTCATGTCCGCGCGTCGCCGCGCGGTGACCAGCGTGGCGACCGAGACTTACTGGAGCCGCGGCGCGATCCGCTGGGGCCCCGCCCTAGCGGTGCGCTACCTGCTCCGGCCGGCGCCCGACACGGTGCCGGCGCCGAGCGCTCCCACGGATGACCCGAACTATCTCTCGAACGAGGCGGCGCGCCGCCTGGCGCAGGGCGACGTCCGTCTCGAGCTGTGCATCCAGCGGTACGTCGACGAGCGGTCGACGCCGATCGAGGACACTGCCGTCGAGTGGTCGCAGCGCGTTGCGCCCCCCGAGCCGGTGGCCGTTCTGACGATTCCGCGCGGCGAGGTCAGCAGGGTCGACGCGCTGGCGCAGGCTCGGATCATCGACACGATGGCCTTCAACCCCTGGAACACCACCGACGAGTTCCGTCCGCTCGGGAACCTGAACCGGGCCCGCAAGGCTGTCTACGACGCCGGATCGGCGCACCGCCTGGGCCACCGCTGGGCCTCGAAGCCACCGTTGCGCAACGTGGTGGCCGGCGCGGCGTCGCGCCGGGCATTCAGCCTGGTCAACCGGTACGTCGAGTGGTACCGACTGCCCGTCCCGCTCGCCCTGCTCAACCTCGAGGCCTTTCGGCACGTGCTGCGGCGGCGGAATCTCCTCGATACGCAGGTGCAAGAGGCGCCGCCGACCGCGCGGCCCGTGCCGCCTGCTGTGCCCGATGAGACGTCGCGCGTCAGCCGGGCGTTCGACGGGACCGCCAACGACCTCTCCGCTCCGACGATGGGCGCGGTGGGCTCAGCGTTCGGGCGCAACGTGAGTCCGAACTACCGGCCGGACCTGTTCGACGAGCCGAACCCGGTCATCGTGAGCCAGCAACTGCTCTACCGGGAGCAGTTCCTGCCGGCCCGGTCGCTGAACCTGCTCGCGGCCTCGTGGATCCAGTTCCAGGTGCACGACTGGGTGGCCCACCCGCGCCGGCCGCTCGGCGAAGACGACATCGTCGTGCGGTTGCCCGGCGACATGACCTGGTCGAATACACCGGGCGGTCCGCCGGAGCGCGAGATGCGGATCGCCGGGAACATCCCCCATCCCGACAGCCCGCCGAATGCCTTGGCACCGGTCTTCGGCAACGAGACGTCGCACTGGTGGGACGGGTCCGAGGTGTACGGAGCGAACGAGGAGAAGGCCAGGCAGCTGCGCGAGGGGGCCAAGCTGCGAATGACCCCCGATGGATACCTGCCGGAAGACGTCAACGGCTCTGAGATCACGGGCTTCAACGAGAGCTGGTGGATGGGGCTCAGCAGCCTCCACACGCTCTTCGCGCGTGAGCACAACCTCCTGTGCGACGAGCTCCGCGCGCAGTATCCGAGATTGAGCGACGAGCGGATCTATCAGACCGCCCGCCTGATCGTCTCCGCCCTGATCGCGAAGATCCACACGGTCGAGTGGACGCCGGCGATCCTCGGGACGAAGGCGATCGACATCGGTCTCAAGGCCAACTGGCACGGCCCTCCCGCCCGCGACTGGCTGACGAAGCTGGGCATCTGGCTGGTCGACACCCACGCATCCGTCGGGATCCCGAAGACGATGCCCGACCACCAAGGCGTTCCGTACTCCCTGACCGAGGACTTCGTCACCGTCTACCGGCTTCATCCCCTGCTCCCCGACGACTACCGCTTGGTCGACCACGAGTCGGGCGAGCTGCTCGGCCGTCGTGGGTTCCTCGACATCCAGGGCGCGCAGGCCGACGAGGAGATGCGAGCGCTCGGCCTGACGAACGCGCTGTACTCCTTCGGCATCGCCCACCCGGGAGCCATCACATTGCACAACAACCCTCGGTCGCTCCAGTCGTTCGAACGGGACGGCGAGGTCATCGACCTGTCGGTGGTCGACCTGGTGCGCACCCGTCGACGCGGCGTCCCGCGCTACAACGACTTCCGCGAAGGCCTGCACAAGCGCCGGCTGCGGAGCTGGGACGAGCTCTGCGTGAACCAAGAGTCGGTGCGCCGGATGCGTGATATCTACCGAAGCATCGACGAGGTCGACACGATCGTCGGCCTGTTCGCCGAGACGCCACCGGCTGGCTTCGGCTTCTCCGACACCGCGTTTCGGATCTTCATCCTGATGGCTTCGCGACGGTTGCAGAGCGACCGCTTTCTCACAGTGGACTTCCGCCCTGAGCTCTACACGCCATTCGGCTTGGACTGGGTCGCGAACAACGGGATGACGAGCCTCATCATGCGTCACTGCCCGGAGTTGGCCGGCGTGCTGCCGCGAGACGCCAGCGCGTTCGCGCCCTGGCGGCCCGTCCCCAGTCGCAACGCCCCGAGCACGGAAGCCGTGAAGGGAAGGGACGCATGACCCGCGGGACGCAGAGCAACGCCGGGCTGGACGCACTCCTCGAGCAGCCGGTGCTGAGCACGATCTGGCACCGCCGGACACACCGGGTCAGCCGGGGAAGCTCGGTCGAGGCGGGCTCGATGAGCTGGACCTCCGATGCGCCGCGCGAACCGCTCACGGACCTCGAGGAAGCGATCCTCATCTCCATCACGGGGTGCACCGGTCTGACGATGCCGGACCGTCCGTTCGCCGACCCGCGCGACGGCAAGCCGATCATGGCCAAGCCGAACCTCTACATGGCCGGACGGACCGCGGGGAGCCCGGACAACGCCCAGGGTACGCACTTCTTCCTGATCAACGACACCGGCACGTACTTCCTGCGCAAGCTGCCACCGCCCGCTGACGAGTCGGCCTCGGTGTTCGACGAGGAGACGCTGCTCGCCCGTGCCTCAGAAGCAAAGGTGAAGCTGTTCGACCACCGGATCGATGTGCCCGACGGGAATCGCGACTTTCCTGCCTACCTCGACTCCAACCGGTTCCTGTCCAACCTTCCCGGGACCACGATCCTGTTTCCCATCGTGGATCTGTCGCGGCAGTACATCAACGGGATGATGTATCTGCTGACCCAACCGGAGGGCGCTCGGCCGACCGTCGTCGACGACCGGAGCCTCTACCGCGTCGCGGGCGTGAAGAAGTGGGTGCAGTCAGGCTTCCTGAACAAGGACATCAAGGTTCCGCTCGGCGCCATCTGGGCGATGCGCACGCAGATCGAGGCGGACCTGCTGCTGCAGAACCTCATGCTGACGGCCGACGCCATGGGACTCGGCGCGTGGATCCACGCCTCGATCGCGCCGCCGATCCTGCTAGGTGACCCGAAATTCCGCAAGGCGTACGGGCCGATGCTCGGCTTCGATTGGAGCACCCCCCGGTGGAAGCCCCTCGACATCTTGCGCTGGCATGTTCCGCTCCCGAAGTACGCCAATATGCGGGCGACCTGTGTTGGACTGCGGCACAAGGGCGAGCACCTGATCAAGGCGATGTGCCCGCCCAACTACGACAGCATGGCCGAGGCCGTCGATGCCGTCGTGGCCGACAAGTTCGGCCCTAAGGGCATCTACGCGGACGAGCGACTGTTCGAGCGCATCTACCGGGGCGAGTTCGGCGCCCGGTACCTCAAGGAGGCCAGCAACTACTCCGCCGACGTCATCGCCTGCACCCGCGACATCTGCACCTACATCTACGAGACCCACGGGCGATTCCCCGCGCACTGCGACACGATCCACGTGCCCGGGGTCTGGATGCAGGCGCATCACGTGGAGAACGCGTACTACGAGAAGTTTTTCCGCAACGGGCTGACCGAAGCTCATCAGATGCATGACGAGCGCTGGCACTCGGCAAGATGAGGACCGCCGCACTCCACGACGCCTCGATCTGAGGCTGGCCCTCGTCATGAACGGCGGCGTGAGCCTCGCCGTCTGGATGAGCGGCGTCACGCGCGAGACGACCGTCTGCGCCGCCACGACGACGCATACGGCGACCTGCTCGTTGTCCTACACGCGACCGCCCGCATCAACGTGATCGCGGATGCGAGCGCCGGCGGCCTGGCCGGGACACTCCTCACCTCCGGCGACCGCTTCGGCATGTTCACGGTGGCGCTCGCGCTCGCGATCCCTAGCGCTGACGCTGGTCGCCAACCCACCGGCGCTGGTGACATCGATCGGGATGATCCTCGTCCTCGCGGGCTTCGGCTCTCGCGTTCCTGCGCGGAGCCGGGAAGCACACCTCGCTCATGCGTGGACGCCGCCACACGGCAACGCGCAGAGCACGAACACCGTGAGTGCCTTGTCGCTGGCCTCGGCGACATGGGTACACCAACCAACCAACCGTTTCGAGCAGCCCGCTGGTCCCTGGTTTCTCGGCGTTGGCGACGGCGCCGCCCAGTGCACGCGCCGTTGCAGCACGAGCGACGGGCCGGGAATCCGGCGCTACAACGAGGGTTCCGGGCGTTCGCGCGCGAGCGCGGCGCGAGCTCCTTCCGCTGCCGCGCCGTACCCCTTCCGCGCGGCGACCTCAACCGCCTCGGCAAGCACGGGCTGGGTTTCGTCGTCGCGACCGAGGACCTCGAGAACCTCGGCGAGGCTCGCAAGCGCGAACCACTGGAGGAACAGGAAATCGGTTCTGCGAGCGATCTCGACCGCTTCGCGAGCGAGCCGCTCCGCGTCGTCCGCCTTGCCCTGCTTGACGCGGATCTTCGCTCGGACGCTCCTGATCAGTGCCTGCGAGTAGGCGTCCTCGGTTCCGGCAGTCTCCTCGCCCATCGCGAGCAGCTCGTCGCTCTCGTTGAGGCGGCCTTGCGCGCGGACGGACTCGGCGAGAATCCCTGCGACGGTCGAGAGCCACGCCAGCTCGCCGATCTCCCGCAGCGTCTCGAGCGCCGACCGGAGTTGCCGCTCGGCCGCCGCCGGGTCGCCCGCCAGCAGCTCCGTCCATCCGTTCAGCTGGCTGAACGGGCCGGCGACCCACACGGGCAGCGCAATCTCCTCCAGGGCCGCGCGCGCCCGCTCGGTCAGCTCGCGCGCCTCCTCGAAGCGGCCGCGCATCGCTTCAAAGGCGCCCCACGTCGCGAGGGCGGTCGACAGCGCCTTGCGGTCGCCTCCTGACCGCGCGACGACTGAGCGGCAGCGGTCGATGCCCTCGTCGACCGGCGTCGGACCGGCCCACACGGTGAGCGGCACCCACGAGAGTGCCTCGAAGTGCTCGCGCTCGTCGCCGGCCGCGGCCGCATGGGTCGCCGCGCGCTCCCACGCCTCTCCGGCGGCGTGAAACTGGCACGTCGTCAAGTGGAACAAACCGAGCAGCGACCACGCCTTCGCCAGTCCCCGCTCGTCCGCCTCGCGCTCGAACATCGAGATCGCCCGGGTCGCTTCCCGCTGCGCCTCCTGCGCCCATCCCTCGGGGTCGGTGAAGAGCCTGACCCAGAGGCCAAGGATGACCGCCTGCGCCTCCAGCCGCGCGTCGGCTGGCCCGTGGACGGCCTCCGCGGTCTCGGCGACGACCTCCTGCAGCCGCCCGAAGTCGCCCGTCTCGAGCAGCGCGAACGCAAGCTCGGGGAGGACTTGGCGGCGAAGCGGGTCGTCGTCTGGCGCTACGCGCTCGGCCCGAGTGAACAGGTTCACCGCCGCGGGCATGTCGCCGCGCGCGAAGGCTCGGCGCCCCGCCGACGCGAGGGCCGCGGCTGCGCGGCGTCCCAGCGAGACGCTGCGCTCGCTCCGCTCGCCGAGCTCGGACAGCGCCGAGTGCGCCTGCTCGAGGTGGAAGCCGACGATCTCTTCGCGCTCTCCGATCCCGTCCCGGCTCCTGAGCTTGACCCACGCCGCGAAGCGCTCGTGCAGCTCCGCACGAGCGGCTTTGGGAATCCCGCCGTACGCGGCGTCGACCGCGAGGATGTGCGCGAAGCGAAACGCGTCCTCCTCGGCCAGGGCCGAGCTGTGCGGGACGATCAGCTGCTTCCTCGTCAGCGCCTGGAGGTGGCTGCCGACGCTTGGCCGCTGCTCGTCGGGCGAAAGCTCGGCCACGGCTCCCCACCAGAAGACCCTGCCGATCACCGACGCGCGCTCGATGACGCCCCGCTCCCCGTCCTCGAGCCGGTCGAGGCGCGCGGTGAGGAGCGCGTGGATGGTCGGTGGGATCCTGAGGCTTGACAGATCGCCCGTCACGACCCAGCTCCCATTCCTCCGCACGAGCAGCCCGTCGTCGACGAGCATCCGCAGTGTTTCCCCGACGAACAAGGGGTTCCCCTCGGCGGCCTGGGCGATGCGCCCACGCGCCTCGTCGGCGAGGTGGCCCCCGCCGAGCAGGTTGCTCATCAGGCCTTCGGTCTCGGCTTCGGTCAGCGGCGGGAGCGAGACGAGCGACGCGTTCTCCTTGCCGGCAAGCCAGCCCCCGCGCACCTCCAGCAGCTCGGGTCGCGCCAGGCAGAGCAGCATGACGGGCACCCCCCGAATCCAGTCGCCGAGGTACTCGAGCAGGTCGAGGAACGTCGGCTCCGCCCACTGGATGTCGTCGAAGACGACAAGGAGCGGCCGTCGCGCGGCGAGCGTCTCCAGGAGCTTTCGCACCGACCAGAACGTCTCCTGGACGCCCGGGGTCGCCGAGGCAAACCCGAGGAAGCCGCCGAGCCGGTCGCCGACGAGCTCGGAGTCGGGCGCCTCCTCGAGGAGCATGCCGACCTTGCGTCGCGCCTCGTCAGGAGGATCGGACTCGCTGACCTCCGCCGCGCCTCGTAGCAGCTCCGTGATCGGCCAGAACGTGATCCCTTCCCCGTACGGCAGGCACCGCCCACCGACGACGGTCGCGCGCTCGCCGAGCATCGCGACGAGCTCGCCGGTGAGCCGTGATTTTCCGACGCCGGCCACGCCGATTAGGGTGGCAACGTGACACTCGCCGCGCTCGATGCTCCGGTCGAACAACGTCCGCAGCACGTCTAGCTCGCGCTCGCGTCCGACGAGCGGCGAGTCGAGGCGGCGGGCCCACCGTGGGCCCACGGGCGCCATGTCGAGCACGCGCCACGCTGGTACGGGTCCGGTTTTCCCTTTGAGCGTCAGCGGCGGCAACGGCTCCGCCGTTACCGCGTCGCCAACGAGCCGATACGTCGTCTCCCCCACGAGGATGTCGCCGGGAGCGGCGGCCTCCTCCAGGCGCGCCGCGACGGTAACGGCGTCGCCGGCGACGAACGACTGACCTTCAGCGGGATTGCCCGCGACCACCTCGCCGGTGTTCACGCCGGTCCGGATCCGGAGCTCGACGTCCCAGTCCCGCCGGAAGTCGTCGTTAAGCTCGGCGACCTCATCACGGATCTCGACGGCGGCTCGGACCGCCCGGTGGGCATCGTCCTCGTGTAGATGCGGCACGCCGAAGACGGCGACGACCGCATCGCCGATGAACTTCTCCGTCGTCCCGTCGTGGCGATCGACGATCCTCTGCACGCGCTCGAAGTAGCGGCCCATGAGCTTGCGAAGTGACTCCGGATCGAGCTCTTGCCCGATGCCGGTGAACCCGACCACGTCCGAGCAGAGGACGGTCACGACCCTCCGCGTCTCCGAGGGGGCGGGCGCCTCCGCTGGGAGTGATCCCTCAGTCATTCCGCATGTCCGGGTGTCGTCATCGCGAGCGAGCGCGCGGGGGCGCCCAAAGCCATTCTCGCGCGCTCGTCCAGATTGGACAAGGCGAGGCCCACGGGTCGTGTCCCTTATGATCGTTCGGCGTACACATCGGCGACAAGGAGGCGGGCAACGATGAACAGCACCGAAGGAAGCCCGAGCAGCGAGATAAAGAAACTCGCCGACATGATCTCGGATCCGGGGCAGCGGAAGGCCTTTGCAGACGAACCAGAAAAGACGGCGACCAACGCTGGCATCGACGTCGGCAGGCTCCCGGACGAAGTCCGGTCGACGCTCTTCGACCTCTCCCACGAGGAGCTCGGGGTCCTTGCCCGCGTCAAGGAGAGCCTGGATCAGGCAGGCGTGTCAAGGGAGGACGCGGCGAAGATCTTCTGACCCCGTTCCGGCACGCGACGGCCAGGCATTGATGCATCCGGTCGCTGGCACGGCTGATCGTGCGGTGGAGACCGCCAGCAGTCGGCTGCGACGGAAGATCGAACTCGTTAACGGACCGTTCGCCCTCGCGTGCACGACGCTTTTCCGGCATCCGCGCCTCGCCGAGCTCTGGCCCGAGTACGCGATCCAGACACACTGGATCATCCGCGCGACGGTGCCGCTGATGGAGGATGCCGAGACCCGCGCTCGCGCGAGCGCGGACGATTCTGTCGCCGCGGGCGTCGCTGCCTTCCTCGCGGCGCACATCGAGAGGGAGCGCGGCCACGACGAGTGGCTCCTCGAGGACCTCGAGCTACTCGGTGTAGAGCGCTCCGCCGTGCTTGCGCGGGTGCCGTCCGCCACCGTCGCGAGCCTCGTCGGCTCCCACTACTACCGGATCCGGCACTGTCACCCGGTCGCGCTCTTGGGCTACATCGCGGTCATGGAAGGGGACCCTCCGAGCCCGGAGTTGATCGACCGCCTCGTCGCCGGCTCCGGGTATCCTCGCGCGGCCTTCCAGGCCTTCGCCGCGCACGGCGAACTCGACCTGCATCACCGGGCCGAGCTCTACGACGCGATCGACGGGCTCCCGCTGGCGCCCGCGCACGAGAGGCTGATGGGTCTCGCGGCGATGACGACCGTCGAGCTCCTCACGCGGTGGCTGGAGGAGATCGTCGAGGAGGCGGCCTAGAAGGCTCGTCGAGTCACCTCGCGAGCCTGCTCGACTCCGTCCTCTGCTCGAGGTCACGCGTCGCCCGGGCTCTTCCTAGACCAGGTTCTTGAACTTAGACCAGGTTCTTGAACTCGGGCGCAAGGCCGACCAGCCCGTTCCGAAAACGCTCCTTCGCACGCACCGGATCCTTTCTCTCGACCTTGCAGATCTGGACGAGGAGCACCTGAGCCTTCTTAACGGTGTCCTTCATGCGTTCGTTGCCCTGCCCCTGACCCACCACTCCGAACAGGTCGCTCTTGTTCTCCGGTCCGAGCTTCTGTCCCGCGTTCTTGACCGCCTTGGCCGCCTCGGCTCCGATGGTGACCAGCCGGGGACCGGCGCGGAACTTCGCCGCGGCTGCCTCGCCGGCCGCCGCTGCGACGTTCGGGCCGCTCAGAATCGCCATCGCCCGGATGCGTTCGGCCTGCAGCGCTCCGGCGAAAGCGGTTGCGATCAACCCGGTCTTCACGTTGAGCCCTGCAATGTTGTACTTCTCCATCTGAAGCTCCCCTCGGACGCCGCGGTCGGTCGGATCGGTCTTGGCAAAAACGCGTCGGCGGACCTTCTCGAACGGGAAGTTGTCCGAGGTGTCCGGCTTCCGGTCCCTTGGTATGCAGATGTCGCGGTGCCGGGTCAGCATCTTGGGATCGGTGATGCCGAGCCGCCGCCTGCGCTCGCGACACCGCCACACGATGGCTTCGATCTGCTGCTTGGGATAGCGATCGCTGCTTGTTCCCCGGTTCTCGATCTCGATGCCCCAGGCGTGCGTGTTCCAGTCCGTGATTCCGTGCAAGCTCGCCTCACCCGCGTGGTGGGCGCGCTTCGGCAGCTCGCACAGCTCGAAGATCCTGCCCCGCTTGTCGATGTAATCGTTGGCCGAGACTCCCGTGCCTGCCTTGGTCAGGGTGGCCAGATCGCCCTGGAAGCTGCCTCCGGTGTGGTGCAGCACGATTCCGAACGGCGCCTTCATTGGCCGGCCGCGCGAGAAGTTCGCGCTCCGGATCGTCGTGATGACCGTGAAGCCCGCCGGGCCCCGCGTCGCCGGTGGTAGGGCGGCCTCGAGCTCCTCGAGCTCCTCGTCGCTGAAGCGCTCGACGCTCGCGCTCCCGTCGTAGAGGCAGCCGCGTTCCTCGACGCTCATCGATCCGCCGGTGGAGGACTTGGCCGTCGAGTCGGCCGCGGGCGGACGGAAGGTCGCGCGAACTCAGACATGAGTCTGCGGCGCATGGGACCAGTGAAGCTGCCGCAGAAGACTGGAACCTGCCCCGTAACGAGGGTCGCACTCTTCCCTTCGCAAGTCAAGCCGCTCGCTCGGAGGACTTCTGCTGATGTAGTCTCGGCGCTCGCTGATGGCCCGTGTGACCGGTATGTGGGTGTATCAGACGCTCGGGCGGCGTCCCAATCCTCAGGCGGTCGCGAAGCGGGCACAGCAGCACGGAATCAGGTGGCTTACCGCTCAGGCAATCGAGGGCGAGACGGTGATCGACCGCGAGTGGCTTCGTGGGATGCGCCGCGCTACGAGGGAGCGCAACATGCGACTCGCCGTGCACGGCTTCATCGGACGACCCCGGCCGAAGCCTGTCGCGGAGGCGAAAGCGCTGGCAAAGGCCATCGACCTTGCCGAAGCGGACTTCGCGATCGTCAACGCGGAAATCCAGTATGAACAGGCCACCGGCCCGGTCTCGAAGAAATTCGTCGATGCGTATCGCGATTTGAAGCCGGAGTTTCCGACGTACTTCTCGTCCTTCGGCCGTCCGCAATTCCATTCATCGCTCACCTGGGCGGCGTGGGCGCGCGGAGGATTCCGTGGGATGCCGCAGGCGTACGAGAACCTCAACGCCGAGCAGCTGAAGCCCACGCAATGTGTCAAGGACTGGGCGCGCTTCTTCGAGCGGAAGGACCTCCGACCCACCATAGGGTGCTTCGCGGAGCGCGGCCATCCCCACCTTCCGGTCCCGCGGCTCGTTCAGAGCGTTCGAGACGTGCCCGGGCTCCGGTTCAACATCTTCCGTCACGGGACCGTGACGACCGCCGAACTCGCCGCTCTCTCGGCGGTCGCATAGCGTCAGGCTTTTTAGCTCGCGGCCGGCAGGCGAGAAACGCCGTCGGTGAGCGATTGAACCTAGGCGGACTCGAACCGGTCGAGCGCCTGCTCCTCGACGATCTTGCGCGCCCGCCGTTCGATCGCCTCGCGGTACGCCGGGATGCTGTCAAAGAGACCGTGCTCGACCGACAGCTCGATGAGACGGTTCAGGCTCTCGGGATCGTCGGCGTAGCTCTCGGCCAAGTCTGGCGGCTCGGGCATGCGGCCGGGTTCGCGCTCGTCCAGGCGATCGAGCAGTTCGAGCGCCCGCAGCCGCGCCTGCTCGCCGGAGTCCGGGCCGAAGGCGATGCCCTCCGCCCGGCTTTCCAAAAGCTTTCCATCGGGCTACCTCCGAGGCGCGTGCCAGGCGTTAGGGCTAAAAAAGGGCCGCTTCCGGCGCCTTCCGCGATGGGCGGTACTGGACTCGAACCAGTGACCCCTGCTTGTAAGCTGGGCCGCGGCGGTGACCCTATGCCCCATCGGTCTGGATTTCGCTGAGCCGAGCGGTTTCGGGGACTGAGTCCAGACTCATGGGCACCCCTGGGGCAGAGGCGTCTTGTTCCCCATTTGTTCCCCGCCCGTTGAGGATGGAGCCGAGGCTCGCCTCCATCCGCGAGGGGACCTCCTCGCGACCTGCGCTCGCTGCGGCCGACCGATCGACCCGGAACGAACCTGGGATCTCGGGCACGACGACTTTGACCGGATGATCTACAAGGGACCGGAGCACCGCCGATGCAACCGGGCGACGTCGCGCAAGCGGCACACTTCGCGACGATGGTGAAAGCCGCGGACGCAACGAGACGCCGACGATCCGCGCCGACCGGCGCTCTCGTGATGAAGCGCATCGCGAGTCTGGTGACGCTTTCGTTCGTCCTGGCCGGCTGCGGCGGCTGGGAGGGTGGCCAGACGCCTGGGATCCAGACAGTCCTCGAGATCAAGGCGTGGCCGAACGGCAAAGACCGGGGAGCGCATCGGGAATGGAGGCTCCACTGCGACTTGGC
>DASQTZ010000065.1:0-5513 GCA_035641605.1 Gaiellaceae bacterium
GCAAGATTCCCCACTGCTGCCTCCCGTAGGAGTCTGGGCCGTGTCTCAGTCCCAGTGTGGCTGATCGTCCTCTCAGACCAGCTACGGATCGTCGCCTTGGTGGGCCGTTACCCCACCAACAAGCTAATCCGCCGCGGGCTCGTCCTCAGCCAGTAGCCGAAGCCACCTTTTCTAACGAGTCCGAAGACCCGAAAGGCTATCCAGTATTAATCCGGGTTTCCCCGGGCTATCCCAGTGCCGAGGGTAGATTACCCACGTGTTACTCACCCGTTCGCCGCTTTCCCCAGTCCCGAAGGACTGGTTCTCGCTCGACTTGCATGTGTTAAGCGCGCCGCCAGCGTTCGTCCTGAGCCAGGATCAAACTCTCCGTGAAGGAACTTGTGTCAGATCCGACCCGACAGGGCCGGCGAGACAACTTGTTCACACATTGAGCTTGAAGCTCAAAGTCACCTCGCAGCCGAAGCTTTGAGGCTGACAGGTTTCGAGCCTGAACCTCGAAAGGTCCAGGTCTCAGTGTTCAAACGCACGCTGTTGAGTTTTCAAAGACCGTCGCGTTCCCCCTGACGGCATAAAAAAGCCTCCGACTCGCGCCGAAGGCCCCAGATGATCCGAACTTCCGCTCGTATCAGTTGGTCTCGGGGCGCTCCAGTCGTCGAGTTTGCAGGGACTTTGTTACACCGCCCGGATGGGCAGCCCGGGTATGGTACCAGCGCCTAGGGCACTGTCAAGCGCGCATATCGACGTTTTCCCGCTTGAACAAGAGCCCCAGCGAGGGTAGCGCGAGGAAGATCGAGGTCGCTAACGGCCTCGCCGTTGACGCGCACCCCGCCCTGGGCGATCAGGCGCCTCGCCTCGCTCGTCGAGGGCACTCCGAGCTCGACGAGGAGCGCGGGCAGATGGATCGGATCGTCGGTCGGAAGAGACACTTCGGGAACGTCTTCGGGCGCACGACCCTCGCGTACGACGCGCGTGAAGTGCTCCTCTGCGGCCCGCCCCGCCTCAGCATCGTGATAGAGCTCCACGATTCCGCGCGCAAGCGCGAGCTTCGATTCCATTGCGTCCCCTTCGGGCGGATCGCGATCGAGCGTCAACCGCCACCATTGGTCCAGAGCTGAGTCCGGGATCGACATGACCTTCCCGAATATCTCCTCTGGGGGCTCGTCGATCCCGACGTAGTTCCCGACCGACTTTGCCATCTTGTCGGTGCCGTCCGTTCCGACCAGGAGCTCGAACGTCATCACGGCCTGGGGCTCGAGCCCGTAATGCTCCATGACGTCCCGGCCCATGAGCAGGTTGTAGAGCTGGTCGGTCCCGCCGACTTCGATGTCCGCCTCGACCGCGACTGAGTCGTAGCCTTGGGCGAACGGATAGAGGAGTTCGGAGACGGAGATGGGTTCCTGCGCCGAGAAGCGCTTCGCAAAATCGTCGCGCTCGAGTAGACGAGCCACGGTTCCGGTCCGCGTCAGCCGCACGAGCTCCGCATAGTCCAGCTTCCCGAGCCACTCGCCGTTGAAGCGAATCTCCGTACGCTCACGGTCGAGGATTCGGAACGCCTGCTCAGCGAAGAGCTTCGCGTTCTGATCCAGAACCTCGTCCGGCAGCACCTCACGCTCTTTCGAGCGCCCCGATGGATCTCCGATCCGTGCCGTATAGTCGCCGACGATCAGCACGGCGATGTGGCCTTCGGCCTGAAATGCGGCCAGCCGTCGGAGAACACTCGCGAAGCCGAGATGGATGTCGGGCCCGGTGGGGTCGATCCCGAGCTTCACGCGCAGCGGCCGGCCAAGCGCGAGCTTCCGCTCGAGCCCGCCCTCGGGCAGCACGTCGACCGCGTTCCGCGTCAGCTCCTCAACCGCCATCCCGGACCGACACTACACTCCCCGGATCTTGCGTTTTCGCCGCCGCCGAGAATCGCCGGCGCCGAAGAAGAGGCGCAGGATCAGGAAGCTTCGTCTGCTGGTCCTTACGCTCGCCCTCTTCATCCTGGCGCTGTCCTCGTTCACATTTGGACTTGTGACCGCGATCGCGGGCGAGATCCCGAAACTCGATCCCTCGAAGCAGCGGCACCAGGTCAACACCAAGATCTACGACTCGACCGGCAAGAAGGTCCTCGCGATCCTGCGCGGGAACGAGAACCGCGTCCTCGTCGACTACGAGAACATCGCGCCGGTGATGAAGCAGGCGATCGTCGCAATCGAGGACCGCCGCTACTTCGAGCATCGGGGTGTCGATCTGCGCGCGATCGGCCGGGCCGTGTGGGCCGACATCGGCCAGAAGAGCGTTGTTCAGGGCGGCTCGACGATCACGCAGCAGTTCATCAAGAACACCTACGTGAGGAACCAGCGCTCGATCGCCCGCAAGCTCCGCGAGGCCGCGCTCGCCTGGCAGCTCGAGCAGCAGTGGTCGAAGAAGCGGATCCTGACCGCCTACCTCAACACGATCTACTTCGGGAACGGCGCCTACGGAGTCGACCAGGCGGCGCTGACCTACTTCGGCCACCACGCGAAACGGCTGAACCTCGCCGAGTCGGCGCTGCTCGCCGGGCTCCCAGCGGACCCGAGCCGCTACGACCCGTTCACGAATCCCAGGGCGGCGCGCATGCGTCGCCGGACGGTCCTGCGGGCGATGCTCGAGCTCGGCTCGATCTCGCCACGGCGGTTCGAGGCGGCGGATAGCCAGCCCCTTGCGCGCAAGCTCCATCTCCAGGACACCCGCGGCCCCGGCGGTTACTTCGCGAACTACGTGATCCAGCAGCTCGTCGACAAGTACCGGACGCGCGGCGTCTACGGCGGCGGTCTGGAGGTGAAGACCACGCTCGACCTCAAGCTCCAGGAGATCGGGCACCGAGCAATCGCGCGCTGGCTCAAAGACGTCGACGGTCCGGCTGCCGCCCTTGTCGCCGTCGATCCACGGAACGGATCGGTCAAGGCGATGATCGGCGGCTCGAACTTCCGCGAGAGCCAGTTCAATCTGGCCGTCCAAGGCGAGCGCCAAGCCGGGTCCGCGTTCAAGCCCTTCGTGCTCGCGACGGCGTTGGACGAGGGCGTCGCTCCGTCCTCGACGTTCACCTCCAAGCCGATCACCATCCCGCTCGGCGACAAGCTCTGGTCGGTATCGAACTACGAGGACGCCTACCTCGGCCCAATCGACGTCGAGACGGCGACGGTGCATTCGGACAATGCCGTTTATGCCCAGCTCACCGCGCTCGTCGGGCCGCGCAACGTCAGGCAAATGGCCCACCGGCTTGGGATCAAGAGCGCGCTCAGCGACTACTTCGCGATCGGGCTCGGCGCGGAGGCGGTCAATCCGCTCGAGATGGCTCGCGCGTTCTCGACGTTTGCGAACGGCGGTCGAAGGATCGACGGCTCGATTTTCAAGAACCGCCCGCGGGCGATCGTCTCCGTTGCCAAGCCGGGCGAGCGGGCGAAACCGAACAGGGTCGTCCCGACGCCCGTGCTCGATGAGGAGAAGGCCAAGCTGGTCAATCAGATCCTCCAGAAGGTCGTCACTTCGGGGACAGGTCGGAAGGCTGCGCTCTCCGACCGGCGCGCCGCCGGCAAGACCGGCACGACAGAGAACTACGGCGACGCCTGGTTCGTCGGCTATACGCCCCAACTCGCCGTCGCCGTCTGGGTCGGTTATCCGAACAACCTGATCCCGATGCTGACGGAGTACGACGGGGAGCCTGTCGCGGGCGGCACCTTCCCAGCACTGATCTGGAAGGCCTTCATGGAGGAGGCGCTCGACTACCTGCAAGAGGAGCCCGAGTACTTCGACTCGCCGAGCGTTCCCTACTCAGTCCCGGTCAGCGTCGTCCAGCGCGGCGGGCGGCTGCTACGCGACAACGGTCTCTGCCGCGAATCGCGGAACGTCTGGATCTTCTCCGGGCAAGGACCGGAGCGCACGGCCGGCTGCAAGGCGAACGAGGTCGATGTGCCGCAGCTCGTAGGCTCGACTCTCGAGGAGGCGAAGGAGCGGCTGGCGGCTCAGCCGCTGCGGTACGACCTGATCTACAAGCCCGCCGCACGGGGGCAGCGGCTCGACGTCGTGCTGGGCCAGATTCCCGCCAAGGGAACGCTGTCGGCCCACGACGAGGTCATGCTCGTGCTGGCGAAACCCCGCTTCGGCGTCGTCCCGAGCGTCGTCGGCCTGCCAGTCGAGCGGGCGGTGCGCCGGCTCGAGCAGCTGAAGCTCCAACCTGCGGTCGTCGGCGGCGCCACCGGCCGGGTCATCCGCCAGAAGCCCCGTGGGCCGATCGCCGCCGCTCCGGGCCTGCGGATCCAGCTGGTCGTATCGACCGGCTGAGGAACCGCGATCCGGCCAGTCCGTAGCGCCACGGCTGCTCGGCGGCCTTGGTGATCCCGACGCGAGGCCCGACTGCAATCTGCACCTCCTCGTTTCGGGCGAGGAGCTCGAACGGTGGGACGTCGAGGGGTAGGCCGTCCTGGCGACGGGTGATCCCAAGCGCCTGACAGAGCCGCCCGGGGCCGGAGCACAGCAATCGCAGGTCCTCGAGGCCTCGGCGCTCACGCATCACGCCGAGCTCATGAACCGGCTCGAGCGCGCGGATCAGGACCGCGCTCGCCGATGCCTCCTGCTCGCAGACGAAATTCAGACACCAGTGGATCCCATACGAGCGGTAGACGTAGGCATGGCCGGGCGGCCCGAACATCGAGGCGTTTCGCTCCGTGCGGCCGCCGTAGCCGTGGGCGGCGGGATCCTCGTGGTCGTAGGCCTCGACCTCGACGATCGGGCCGCCGACGCCGTCCACGAGAAGGGCGACGCCGATTAGGTCGGGCGCCACCTCGTGAACGCTCCGTGCGAAGAAGTCCTTGCCGAGTTTCATTCGTCCTGGGGTCGCCGCGCGTCGTAGCGAACGAGTGCCGGGATGCCGAGCGCGACAGCGACGGTACCCGCCACGGTCAGAACGCCGCCGGAGACGATCGACGCTCGCACGCTCGTCAGCGACGCGACGACGCCGCCTCGAAGTTCCCGAGCTCCGGAGCGCCGGCGACCTGCGCCAACTCGATGCCTGAAAGCCTGCCCCGCATCGAGTCCGGCGTCACGGTCAGCAGGATGTTCGAGCGCAGGACGGCGCTGATGAAGTCGGCAGCGCCGGCCGCGGCGAGAAAGATCAGCGCGAACCATGCTGCCTCCGCGAAGCCGACGAAGGCGATCGCGACGCCCCAGGCGCCGGCTGCGACACAGACGCCGAGGCCCTGGCGCCGCACGGTCATCATCCAGCCCGACGTGAGCGACGCCAGCAGCGCGCCGGCGAACGGCGCAGCGTAGAAGAGGCCCAGCAGGCCCGCGCCGCCTCCCAGCCGCTCGGCGAAGGCGGGAAACAGGGCTCTGGGCATGCCGAAGATCATCGCGTTCGTATCCACGACAAAGATGCCGAGCAGCACCTTGCGACGACGCACGTAGCGGAAGCCGTCGAGGATCGACTGCAGGCTGGGACGGTCGGCGTCGGGCGACGGCGGCGCGGGCGGGAGCAGCCAGATGGCCCCGAG
>DASQTZ010000066.1:0-11262 GCA_035641605.1 Gaiellaceae bacterium
TCTCGCATCGAGACGACTGGCATATCGGGTTTCCCCCTCTGGTTTGTTGGCTTTACAGCCGGCGGGACGGACGTGGAACCCGCTCAGGACGGGCACCGCCACTCCGCTTGTCCGCCGGGTCGTGGTTCCGGTTACAAGCCGAGGGATGTTAGCGAAGCCGCTTCACTGCCCGGAGGTACGCCCCCGCCCGCCACTCGAGTACGCGCGGCTTCGATTCGATCGCGGTGCGAACGTACGCCTCGAACTCGACTCGCTCGTCCGGCTCGAGCGCTTCGAGCATCTCTTCCTCGGGCGTCGGATCGAGCGGATTGCCGGACGAGCGGCGGAACGTGTCCCAGCTGATCGTCCACTCCCTGAGTTTCTGCTCGGCTCGATAATCCATCCGAACCTCGTCGAATCCTGCCTCCTGGGCGAAGCGAAAGAGGTCTCGCTCGTCGAAATCGAGCAGCGGGTGTTCACCGGGTGCCTGCCGCCGCCCGATGATTTTGTCGGCGAGGTGCTGGACGGGTGAGACATCGAGGCCGTAATAAAGGCCGTCCCGGTGCTCGTAGCCGAAGATGTTGATCGGCTCGAAGATAGACAGCCGGCCGCCGCCTCGCAGGACGCGATGGAACTCGCGGAACGCGGGCGCCTTGTCCATGAGGTAGATCAAGACCGAGCGCGTCGTGACGACGTCGACCGACTCGGGCTCGAGCGGAAGCGCGTCCGCCGACGCCCGGACGAACTCTGAACGCTCGAGCGCGTCGAGCTCGGCGGCCAGCCGCTTGCACTCGTCCAGCAGGTCTTCGGAGACATCGCTGAAGATGACCCGGCCGCTGGGCCCGACGCGCTCGAGAGCGGCAAAGGCGATCAGGCCGTCGCCTGCGCCGACGTCGAGAACGACATCGCCCTCGCTGATCTCCGCATTTGCAATGACACGCTCCCGAAACTCGTGGAGCGTGGGCAGCATCTGTTGAAGCTGCTCCTCGTCGCCCCCGTGGCGTCGCTCGAGCAGCCATTGAGCCCAACGATCGGTCGGACGGCTCAGCGAAGCTCCTCCAGGTAGCGAGCCAGATCGGCCGGCAGCGGTGATTCGATCTCCACCCGGGCGCCGGTGAACGGGTGCGTGAAGGCCAGTCGGGCCGCATGCAGGAACTGTCGGCCCAGGGCGGGATCGGGCACTCCGTAGACGGGATCGCCGACAACGGGCAGGCCGATCGCCGCGAAATGGACGCGGATCTGATGCGTTCGGCCCGTCTCCAGCCGTACACGAAGCAGCGCGTGCTGGTCGATCAACTCGAGCAGCTCGAAGTGGGTGACGGCGTCGCGTGGCCGGTCCGTGTCGAGCGACTGGCGGGTCGGGTCGCGCCGGTCGCGGCCGATCGGAGCGTCGATTCGCCCCGTGCGGGAGCGTGGACGACCGCGGACAAGTGCTAGGTACTGACGCTCGAGCTCTCGCTTCTGGACCAGGTCCTTCAGCCGCTCATGCGCCTTCGCCGAGCGCGCGACGACGAGGAGGCCGGACGTGTCACGGTCGAGCCGATGGACGATGCCCGGCCGCTCCTCCTCGCCGCCGGCGGCGCCGTGCTCGAGCAGCCCATGGACGAGCGTGCCGGTTACGTGGCCGGAGGAGGGGTGCACGACGACCCCGGCCGGCTTATCGACCACGAGCAGATGCTCGTCTTCGTACGCAACTCGGAGGCCGACGTCCTCCGCCTCGAGCGGAGGAGGCCTCGGCGGCGGCTCGAACTCGATCTCCTCACCGCCCGCGAGCCGGACGCTTTTCTCGGCAGCGGCGCCGTCGATGAACACCGCGCCGCCCGCCAGTACGCGTTCCGCGGCCGCCCGCGAGCCAACCTCGGGCAGGCTGGCGAGGAAGCGGTCGAGCCGGAGCCCGGCGGCCTCGCTAGGGACGGTTCGTCGAGACGTTGATCGTCCGGGCACGGCGCGGCTCACGGTCGGCGAGCAGGAGTCCGCCGATCAGTACGGCGACCCCGGCGACGATGAAGGAATCCGCGAGGTTGAACGCCGGCCAGAACCTGAAGTCGAGGAAGTCGGTGACATGCCCCAGCCGCACTCGGTCGGCGAGGTTCGAGACGCTCCCGCCCAGCAGCAGTCCGAGGGCGACCGGCAGGATCGGGTGCCGTCCACCGGACCGCGCGAAGAAGACGAGCATCCAGGTCACCGCCACGCCGGTGAGCACGATCACGGCGGCAGTCGCCGTCGGGAAGAGCCCGAAGGCGATCCCGGAATTCTGGACGTGATGGATCGAGAGCGGGCCGACGACGTCCACGGACTCGCCCAGCGACAGCGACGAGGAGACGATCCACTTGGTCACCTGGTCGGCAGCGACCGCCGCACCGGCGACCGCCGCGAGACCGAGCCACTGCCAGACCCCGGCGGCAAGCGAACGCCCGGCGCCCCACTGGGGGACGACGCCGTTGGTCGCCGATCCGACCCGGATCTCGGTCTCGGATCGCCGACTTTTCGCTAGCCGCGTTCCTCTTTCCGTTTGCAATCGATGCACAACATCGCCCAGGGCATCGCCTCGAGTCGTTCCGGGGCGATCTCGGCACCGCAGTTGACGCAGGTACCGTACGTTCCAGCGTCGATTCGGGCGAGGGCCGCGTCGATGGCCGTGAGGAGCCGCCCGTCAGTCTCCTCGAGTGTGTAGCCGATCTCGCGGTCGACCGTCTCGGTCCCGGTATCGGCCATGTGCTGATCGGCGCTGCCGGAAACCAGCTCACCCGTCTCGTCCTTGAGCGATCCGGGGTTCTCCTTGTGGAGGTAGTCGAGCGCCTCGACGACCGCGCCGCGCTTGTCCAGTAGCAGCTCGCGGAAGTGCTGTGTGTCGACGGCGCTCACTGTGCGAGCCGCCTCTCGGCTTCGTCCGTGGTTAGGCCGGAGACCTCGACCGTCTTGTCGCGCGAGCCGTGGCCGGAGAGGAGACGGAGTTCCGTGGTTGCGAGCCCGAGCGTGTCCGCGAGCAGGTCGAGAGTCGCCTCGTTCGCCTTTCCGCGCTCAGGAGGAGCAGTCACGCGGAGCTTCCAGGCTTCCCCGTAGCGCCCCACGACACCGGGCTTCCCCGAGCCGGGAATCACGCGCAGGCGCAGACGAATCGAAGGCCCTCCCACGTCCTGGATTCTAGGCTGCGGCGACTTCGTCGGCGCCGTCTATCTCGTCCACGGTCGAGAGCGCAGTTCGCAGCAGCTCGCGCAGCCGTCTGATGTCGGCTTGGAGTCGCTCCTGCTCGGCGGTGGCGGCAAAGGTGATTCGGCGCGCTTCCGCGTGTGCCTCTTCGACGATCCGTTCCGCGTCGCGTCGTGCGCCTTCGCGCTGCTCCTGTGCCGCCGCCTCCGCCGAGACGAGCGTCTTCCGGAGCAGGCTCTCGAGCTCACGGTGTCGCTGGAGCTCGTCTTCGAGGTGCTCGATCCGGTCGGCGAAGTCCGCCCGCTCGCGCCACACGCCCTCGAAGCTGTCCGCGACCTCGTCGAGCAGACGCTCGACGGCGCCACGCCGGTAACCCCAGAGTCCCCGTCCGATCGGAACGTGCCGGATCTCGACAGGCGTCATGCCCACGTCAGTCGAGCCTCCCGAGCAGGTTGACGACGATCGAGCTCGCTATCCAGAGCGAGAAGATCGCGACGATCGGCGAGAGATCGAGCGGCCCGAACGGCGGCAGGATCCGGCGGAAGATCCGCAGGTACGGCTCGCAGACGTCGTAGAGGAAGCGTTGGATCCGACTCATCCAAATCGAGTAGGGCAACCGGATCCAGGACGTCAGGATGTACGCGAAGATCAGCAGGAAGTAGACGAGCGTGAAGACCTGCACGAAGTTCTGCGCCGACGAGACCCAGTCGGCGAGCAGGATCGAGGCTGCGCTGATGGCGCTCATCGCCTGCATTTTCTGCTTTTCTGCCGGTTCCCCTGCGGCCGTAGGATCGGCCTAGCCGCCGATGACCCTCGCCGAGCTCGCCCTCACGCTCACGTTGTTAGGAGGACTCGGACTCGTGGCGAGCCGCTTTGGCCTCTCCGCAATCCCCGCGTATCTGCTCGCGGGGCTGCTCCTCGGGCCGAACGACCCAAAGCAGCTGTCCCTGATTGAGCCGTCGGAGGTGACGGAATTCGTCGCCGTCCTCGGCATCGTCTTCCTCCTCTTCTTCCTGGGCCTCGAGTTCACGGTCGACCGCCTAACGCGAAGCCAGCGGCACGCGGTTTTCGGCGGAGCGATCGACTTCGCCGTCAACGCCGGCCTCGGGCTTCTGATCGGAGTGGCGGCCTTCGGGTTCGACTTCGCAGCCCTCATCCTCGCCGCGGCGATCTACGTCTCGTCGAGCGCGATCTCCGTCAAGGGCCTGATCGACTTCAGGCGCCTCGCCGACGACGAGACCGACCTCGTGCTCGCGATCCTCGTCGCCGAGGATCTCGTCCTCGCGTTCGTGCTCGGGTTCGCCTCGGGCGGCGGCGGCGAGCTCAGCGAAACGCTCACGGTTGTCGCCAAGGCGGTCGGCTTCGTTGCAGCGGCCCTCGCGGCTTCGAAGTGGCTCTCGGGCGCCATCGATCGCGTGCTCGACTGGCTGCCGCGCGAATTCTTCCTGCTCACCGTCGTGGGCTTCGTCGTCGGGATGAGCGCGATCGCGCAGGAACTGGGGCTGTCCGAGGCGATTGGCGCGCTGATGGCTGGCGTCGTCCTCTCGGAGACCTCGGTTCGCGGAGAGATCGAGGAGCGGTTCTTCAGCTTTCGGGACGTCTTCGCGGCGCTGTTCTTCTTCGTCTTCGGGCTCTCCATCGACGTCGCGGCCATCAACGACGTCGGCTGGATCCTGACCGGCGCCGTGGCCGTCACGATTGCGGGAAAGGTCGGGAGCACGCTCTGGGCCGGTCGGGTCGGCGGTTTCACCCGGCGGCAGAGCTTCAACGCCGGCGTCGCACTGGTCGCACACGGCGAGTTCACGGTCATCCTGGCGCAGCTGGCTGCCGAGAATCCCGCGATTCCCGATCCGCAGCAGTCCCAGTTGGTGGCATTCGCCGGGCTCTACGTCCTGGTCACAGCGACGATCGGAGTCTTCCTCATGAAGGAGTCCAAAGTCCTCGGCCGCCGTCTATTCCCAACGCCTACACTCGTCGAGAGGAGCTAAGAAAAGCGATGCCCATCGACCTCCGGGAAACCCGCCTGCCGGGCGTCGGCGTCAAGTACGGCTTCCGGCTCGATGCGGGCGGCCGCATCTCCCTGATCCAGCACAACGATGGCAAGCGGGAGCTCTACTGGTTCCGGCGTGCCGACGACGACGAGCCGAGCGCCGTGATCACGCTCGACGACGACGAAGCACGCCAGCTCGGTGCGGTGCTCGGTGGAGCCTACGAGCGGCCGAAGATTGTCGAAGACCTGGAGATGGCGCTCGGGGAGCTGCAGATCGAGTGGGTCCCGGTGCCCGACACGAGCCCCTGGATCGGTATGACGCTCGCGGAATGCCAGTTTCGCGCGAAGACCGGCATCACGATCATCGCGATCCTCCGCGAGCCCGAGCCGGTCTCGGGCGCCCAGCCGCACGACGTCATCCAGCGAGGCGACACGCTCGTCACGGTCGGGAAGGCAGGTCAGTATCCCGCCTTCTACCGGCGGCTCGAGCGTGGGGAATCGGGCGAGTAGCGCTCAGGCCTGGTTGAAGAAGCCGCCGCGCTCGAGGAGCTGGGCGCGCTGCTCCGCGGAGACTTCGACGTTGGCAGGCGTCAGGAGGAAGACCTTGTCGGCGATCCGCTGCATGCCGCCGTCGAGCGCGTAGGTCAGGCCGCTGGCGAAGTCGATCAGCCGCTTCGAGAGCTCCGAGTCCACACCCTGGAGATTGAGGATCACGGGCGTGTAGTCCTTGAAGCGGTCGGCGATCGTCTGGGCGTCGTTGAAGCTGCGCGGCACGACGAGGTGGACGCGGACGGCCGCACCGGGCTGCACGGGCACGGCCGCCAGCTCAGGTCGGCGCTGCCGCAGCGCCGACGCGCGCCCCGGCGTCGGCTCGGGATCGGTCCAGTCGTCGAAGTCTCGGCTGCTGCGCCGCCGCGTTGCAAGCCGACGCACGTTTGGGCGCTCTGCATACGTGCGCTCGAGCTCCTCGTTCGTGACATAACCGTCCTCGTCAAACTCCTCGTCGTCCTCTTCGGCGATGCCGAAATAGACGAGGGTCCGGTTCCAGACGTCTGAAAATCCCATTGAGCAGGGGATCTTAGCCAGGTTCGCGGCCGTACAACACGCTGCCGACCCGGATGAAGGTCGCTCCCTCGTCGGCGGCGACGCGATAGTCCTGTGTCGTCCCCATCGAGAGCTCCCCGAGGCCGAACCGCTCGGCGAGCTCGCGCAGGCGCCGGAAGTGGGGCCGCGACTGCTCGGGATCGTCGGCGAATGGCGGCATCGTCGAGAGACCCCTGACCTCGACCGGGGAACGCTCGAGGAATGCTTCGAGCTCTTGAGGCTCGACGCCGGACTTCGATTCCTCGCCGGCCAGGTTGACCTGGACGAGCGCCGGGACCTCGAGCCGCTTCGCAGCGGACTCCGAGTCGAGCGAATGGACGAGCTCGCAGATGCCGTTCACGGTCTTCGCCTTGCGGCTCTGGAGGTGGCCGATGAAGTGCCAGCGAAAAGCGTCGCCGTGGAGCGCGTGTTTCGCCTCGAGGTCCTGCGCTCGGTTCTCGCCGACCACCTCCACCCCAGCCTCTGCCAGGACACCCAGTTCCTCCGCCGACACGTACTTCGTCGCCGCGACGATCGTGACGCTCGGACCGACCTCGGCGCGGATGCGGTCGTAGCGCTCCCTGACCTCCTCAGGTGACAGCGGCGATCACGCCTTGTCGGCCGGTCGTCCCGCGGTCGCGGCGATGCGAGAAGAAGAGCTCCGGGTGGCAGTAGGTACAGAGGTCGGCATGCTCGATCTCCGCCACGCCGGCGCGCCCGAGCGCGAGCTCCGTGGCACGCCAGAGGTCGAGCCTGCCGTCGATTAGCACATCCGCGCCGAACGCGGCCTCGAACGGCTCCGCGACGTCGGGACCGACCTCGTAGCAGCACGGCCCGATCCCGGGGCCGATTACCGCAGCAAGCCCGGCGCCGCCGAGCGGCGCAACCCCGTTCTCGACTATGCCATGGAGCAGCCCGCGCCAGCCCACGTGCAGCACGGCGAGCGCAGGGCGGGCGCCGTTCTGCCTCCCGATCGCAACCGGTAGGCAGTCGGCGGTGACGAGCATCATCCCCTGGCCGCGCTCGTCGCTCCACCAGCCGTCGCAGGCCGCGTGCTGGGTGCCGGGCGCCAAGATGCCCTCCGGAGACGCTTTCCGCACGTCGGCCCGGTGTTGCTGCCACGCCATCCGGGCCCGCTCCGGATCGATCCCGGCCCCCTCGGCGAGCAAGCGCCGGTTCTCGACGACGCGCTCCGGGTCGTCACCGGTCAGGATCCCGAGGTTCAGCGACTCGTACGGCCCCTTGCTCACGCCGCCGACCCGCGTCGAGAAGACGACCGTGTACGGCCCCGCCTCCCAGCGAATCACGGCCAGATCCCGTCGCATCGACCGGTCATTGCAGACGGCCGCACGGGCAAAGGAGACGGGCACGCTGGCAAAGCCGGCATGCCCTCTAAACGGCATCGCAAGCGATGCCTTAGCCGCACGGCCTGAGATCGACATCGTAAGCGATCTCTCAGCCAGGGAATCACGCGGCACCGATCAGCTCTCGCGCCGCCGCAAGTTCGGACTCGCGGCCGTCGAGCTGGCCGTTCAGCTTGCGGCGGCGGAGCTCGCCGAGAATCTCGCCGACCTGAGGCGACTCTCCCACTCCGAGCTTCGCGAGGTCGGCGCCGCTCACCTCGAGCCTGACGTCCCGCAGACGCTCGAAATAGTCGTGGAGCGGCTCGGGATCGGCCAGAGCCAGCGCGAAGAGCGGCGCGTCGGGCGCGTACGGCTCGGCCAGCGCGACGATCTCGGCCGGCTCCGGCGTGTCGCCGCGGAGCCGCTCGACCAGGCGCGGGCCCACGGTGACCGCCCACGCGATGCGCTCGGCGTCCCGCCGCTGCACTTTCAGGCGCTGAAGCCAGTCGTAGATCTCGTCGGGCGGCAACCGCCGTGCGAGTGCCTCGACGGCGAGGCGCCAGGCCGGAATCCCCGTTCCGTAGCGCTGATTGAGCGCGCGCAGCCGCTCGAGCAGGTCGACCGCCTCCTCGTCCGCGGCCAGATGCGGGTGGATCGCACGCCCGGCTTCGAGCTCGGCGAGCCGGAGGATCGACACGCCGGCATCGCCTTCCTCCAACAGGGCGATGAGCTCGTCGCGCAGTCGTGCAGACGAAAGGTCGCCGACGAGTCCCATCTCGATCGTCCCGCGGGCCAGTCTTTGTGTGTGCTCGTCCATCCGGAACCCGTAACGGCTCTCGTAGCGAATGGCCCGGAAGATGCGCGTCGGGTCGTCGATGAACGAGAGGTTGTGGAGCACGCGGACGCGCTTGGCCTCGAGATCGCGGCGGCCATGGAACGGATCGACGAGGCGGCCGAAGTCCTCGCCCTTCAGAGATACGGCCATCGCGTTGATCGTGAAGTCGCGCCGGAAGAGGTCCTCGCGAATCGTTGCGTGTTCCACGCTCGGCAGCGCAGCCGGGGCGTCGTAGAACTCCGTGCGCGCCGTGACGACGTCGATCCGCTGCTCCTCTCCGTAGACGACGACTGCGGTGCCAAACTTGCTGTGCGCCCGCACCCGGCCGTCGATCGCGTCGGCGACGCTCCGGGCCAGCCCGATCGCGTCTCCCTCGACCGCGATGTCGACGTCGAAATTGGGTTCGCCGAGGAGAATGTCGCGCACGGTGCCGCCGACGAGATAGACGCCGTCGTACGGCTCGCTCGCCGCGGCGACTGCCTCGAAGACCGGCGCGAGCTCCGTGAGGCCGGAGAGCTCGTCGGCGAGGCTCGCACCGGGTTCGACCTCCGCCTCGGGTCGTTCGCCGAGCGCCCGAAGCAGATCGCTCCTGGTGACGACGCCGACGACGGCGCCCTCCTCGAGCACCGCGACGCGGCCGTCCGGTGACGCTGCGAGCGCCTCCTGGACCTCTGCAAGCGGCGCGTCGGCCTCGACCGTCGCGACCCGTGAGCTCATGATTCCCTTGACCGGGGCGTGCGAGAGCCCGTGCGCGATCGCCTTGTCGAGGTCCTCGCGCGAAACGGCACCGACGAGCTGACCCTCCTCGAGGACCAGGATCCCGCTCTGCGCGTAGCGCTGGCAGGCGACCATCGCGCGGCTCACCGTCTCGTCCGGCGATACCGACCGCGCCGGCCGCGACATGATCCGCTCGGCGCGACTCGGCTCGGCGACCGCGGCCTCGAGGCCGGCGCTCAGGACCGCGCGGGCGTCGGCGAGCGCGCCCCGGAACATCGCCGAGGCCGCCTCGCGGTGTCCGCCCCCGCCGAGTGCCCGCGCGATCGCCGCCGCGTCGATCGCCGGCGTCCGGCTGCGTGTGACGCAGAAGACCCGGTCGCCCATCTCGACGAGCAGCACGAGCGCGCGGGTGTCGGTCAGGTCGGCGATCTTGTGCGCGAGGTTCGAGACGCCGTCGACGTGCCGCGGCCAGGTGACGGCGGCGATCAACACCTCCACGCCGGCAACACGCTCGCTTTCGAGCGCTTCCATCAGCGCACCGAGCAGGTCGCGCTCGTCATCGCCGAGCGGGGTATGCAGGAAGCTCGCGAGGAGCTCCTGCTGCGCGCCGTGGCGCAGACACCATGCGAGGGCGTCGGCATCCCGCTGGGTCGCGGTCGGGTAGGTCAGCGAGCCCGTGTCCTCGTGGATGCCGAGCGCGAAGGCGGTCGCCTCGAGCGGCGTGACTGCGATCTCCCGCTCGGCGAGCACGCCGGCGAGCGTCGTCGTCAGCGCACCGTCCTGCGAGATGACCGCGTTCTCCGGCTTGACCCAATCAGGGAGCTTGCCGGCGTGGTGGTCGAAGATGACCTTCTCGACGTCCGGATCGAGCGCGACTTCCTCCAGCTCGCCGAGCCGTGACGCACTCGTCGTCTCGACGACGATCAGACGGCGGATCGCGTCGGTCTCGAGCCGCGAGGTCTCCACCGCGTCGAGCTCGTCCGCATGCAGGCGGTAGAACTCGCGCACGTTGCGGTTCAGGGCGCCGGAGACGGACACGACCGCGTTGGGGTAGAGCAGCCGCGCGGCGAGCATGGCCGCGAACGCATCGAAGTCCGTGTTTGTGTGGGTGGCGATGACCTCCGTCGCCTTCATGGCTCAATTGTGGCGGAGGCCGCCGGACGCGTCTCGGGCGGCCCTGTCCGGTGCCTGGCGCCGGACAGGGGCACTCAGGCCAGGGCGATCGCTTCGATCTCGACCTTCGCGCCGGACGGAAGGCTCGAGATCTCGATCGTCGCGCGAGCCGGGAACGGCTCGCCCACACGTCGTGCGTACACCTCGTTCATGCCGGCGAACTCACCGAGGTCGGTGAGGAAGACCGTCGTCTTCACGATCCGGTCGAGTCCCGAACCCGCCTCTTCCAGGATCGCCTGGAGGTTGTCGAAGACCTTCTCCGTCTGCTCGCCGATCGAGTCGCCGACGATCTCCGCGTGCTCCGGCTCCAGGGAGAGCTGACCGGAGACGAAGACGAACCCGTTCGCGCGGATCGCCTGCGAGTACGGCGCACCCTGGAAGGGCGCCGGTGCCCGCTCGGTCCGCACGACCTGCTTCTCCTCCATCGTCACTCCTTTCGCGGCGCACCGGCCGCCGCCAGCGCCCCTCCCAGTGCCTTGAAGATCGCCTCGAGCACGTGCCGCGCGTCTTCGCCGTGGAGCAACCGGACGTGCAGCGTCAGGCCGGCGGCTTCGGCGAGCTCGCGCAAGAACCCGGAAACCAGATCGCGATCGAGGCCCGCGACGTGGGCGTCCGAGAAGTCGACGTTTGCGACGAGCAGCGGCCGGTCCGAGGCCTCGAGCGCCACATGCGCGAGCGCCTCGTCGGCGGGAAGGCTCGCCGAGCCGTAGCCCCTAGCACCCTCGGCGCGGAGGATGGCCCGGAGCGCCTCACCGAGCGCCCTGCCCGCCGCGTTGGCCTCGGCGTCAGGCCCGCCCGGGGCGACTTCGAGCTGCAAATCGAAGCCCGCGTGCGCCGCCAACAGCTCGAGCAAATGGTCGAGAACGGACAGGCCTGTCGAGACGCTGGCGCGCCCGTCGCCGCCGAGCGAAACACGTGCCTGCAGCCCGGTCGCCTGATCGCCTGCCTGCATCGCTCGAACGAGGGTATCGCAGCCCGCCGCCTGGGTCGAA
>DASQTZ010000067.1:0-4170 GCA_035641605.1 Gaiellaceae bacterium
GACGATGTGGACCGGCATCCGGATCGTCCGGGCCTTGTCCGCAAGCGCCCTGGCGACCGCCTGACGGATCCACCAGGTCGCGTAGGTCGAGAACTTGTAGCCGCGCCGCCAGTCGAACTTCTCGACCGCCCGGATCAGCCCAAGCGTGCCCTCTTGGATGAGGTCGAGGAACGGCAGGCCCTGGTTGCGGTAGTTCTTCGCGATCGAGACGACGAGCCGGAGATTCGACTGGATCATCCGCTGCTTCGCCTGCATGTCGCCGCGCTCGATTCGCTTCGAGAGCTCGACCTCCTGAGCCGCGGTCAGCAGCGGATGGCGCCCGGCCTCGCGGAGGAAGAGCTGGAGGGCGTCGGTGGTTGTCTCGACGACGATGGGCTGGGACTGGGGCGGCGGAGCCGGCTCGGGCGCGCGCTCCTCCTCGATGATCTCGATCCCGCGCTGCTCGAGCTCCTGGCGGAACGCCTCGAACTCGAGTGCATCCAGATCGAGCGGCTCGAGAGCCTCGTGCAGCTCCTGTTGTCGAACCGCGCCGCCGGTTTGCTCGGCTGCCTCGAGCAGATGCCGTACGTCCTCGCTTCCGAGGACGGTCTCGATCTCAGCCGTAGTCATGCGCGCTTGTTGTTCTCTTCCACTAGGCGGGCGACGTCAAACAGTTAGGGGCATCGTGCCGAGGCGCGAGGGCGAGCATAGCCCAACGCACGAGAACGGACGTTATGTCAAGTTCGGGGACGGGAGGCAAGATCTGCTCTTCCGCCCCACCGGTTCCGCGTGCTCCGGCGTCAGCGGGGTCAGGCGTCCAGACGTCGGACCACAAAAAAGTTCTGCCACCGAGTGTGCCCGAGAGGGCACCTCCGGTGGCAGAACTTTCGCCGAGCCGATTACGCTTTCGTCCACCGATCTCGTTGACTTTCGCCTTCCGGCTACGGTCCCCGGGATCGACTTCGTCCTACCGGCGTCCCGTACTCGACGCAGGAGGGAGACTAGGGCCAGTCAAGGGGAGATTCAAGGCCTCGCAGGACGCAAAAAACGCGAAGTTGTCGCTCTTTGCAAACTTTTCTTTTTTCCACATTTCCACAGCCATCTGTACAACCTGTGGATAACTCGGATCGAGCTAGGATCCACGCCATGCATCTGCGCATGCCCAGCTTCGACCGCGGCTTTACATCGTTCTTGTGGGCGTTCGGCCTCGGCCTCTTTCTCTGGCTCGGGATGCTCGCGATCGGCGTCTCAGGCGCCACCGCGTTCATCTTCTCGGTGCTCTCGGCCTGCGCGATCTTCCTCGTCGTCCGCCTCTACGGCGAAGACGAGGTCCGGCGGGTCCGACCTTAGGGACTTAGCCGACGAAGAGCCGACCGGGGATCGCATGATCGCCGGCGAGCGCGCCGACGAGCCTCTCCGCGAGCTCCCCACCAAGGACCGCCTCGAGCCGCTCACGTCCGCGCGGACGGGCCTCGGCCACACCGGCGACGCGGACACAGTGCTCGAGCAGGCGGGTGACGGCTCTTCCTTCGCTGGGCGGTGCTGCGGTTTTCACGACACTCTCGTTATCGGCCGTCCCTCTTCCCGTTCCCATCCCTGGCGGGAGTGAGGATCAGCCGAGGTGAAGCCGCCGAAGGTCGAAGGAATCTGAGTAAAGCTCTGTACGGAACGCCTCGAGCGCGCGCAGCGTGTCCGCCTGGAATAGATGCGGAACCACTCCGACCTCGGAGTCGTGATGAAACGGCAGGTCGACGTGGTCGTTCGAGACCAGGTTCACCGACACGCTGCCGCAGGAGGGACACCCGACGCCGAGCCCGAGCAGCTCGGCCGACGCAGCCGGAGCGAGGACGAGGAACGCCGACGGGAAGATCGGCCTCGGGGTGTCCTCCGCGTAGCAGAAGAAGCTCCAAGGCCAGTTGCCCGCTTCGATCCGCCGCACGGCGAGATCGAGGAGCTCGGGGGCGACCGGCTCCGTCTTGGCCGTCATCAAGTTGACGAAGACAGACGCTCCGAGGCCGAGCGGCGCCCAGTCGAGCTCGTCGTGCGCCAGCAGCGTCTCGTGCTCGCCGCCGCACGGGCAGTCGAATCGGACGCAATAGACGGTCGGATGCGCCGGCCCAGGCAAGCGCTCGAGGTTGCGAAAGCTCGACAGCCGCACATTCGCCTCCCCGCGACTCGGGCAGGCAAAGCGATAGCTGGTCGTGAGCGCATCGTACATCGCCCTCTTCCTTCTTAGTCGGCGGCTCGGACGCCAAACACGAGCCTCATAGACGGATCAGTACTGAATCAGCGAATGCAGCGGGAATTTCGTGAGGCGCTCGCGGCCGCCGAGAAAGCCGAGTTCGATGATGAAGCAAACGCCCACGACCTCGCCTCCGAGCTGCTCGACGAGGCCGCCGATCGCCTCGACGGTGCCGCCCGTCGCGAGAACGTCGTCGTGAATCACCACGCGCGCGCCGTCGGCGATCGCGTCCGCGTTCAGCTCCAGCGCGTTCTGACCGTACTCGAGGGCGTAGGTCGCGCTGACCGTCTCCGGAGGCAGCTTTCCCGGTCGGCGCGCTGGGACGAAACCGCAGGGGACCTCGTTGGCGATCGCAGCCCCGAGGATGAAGCCTCTTGCCTCTGCACCCAGGACGAGGTCGGGGCGCTGCTCGCGCGTCCAGGCAGCGAGCTCTTCGATCGTCTGGGCAAGCGCCTCCGGATCTCTCAGCAGCGGACTGACGTCTTTGAAGCCGACGCCCGGCTCGGGCCAATCCGGAACCTCGCGGACCTTTGTCTTGAGATCGAGCGTCATCAGGAGGAGGCGACGCCCCGAAGCGCCCGCCAGAAAAGCAATTGCGAGAGCTCTTGAGCGAGCTCGGCCAACAGTTGCAGGTCCTCCACTCCGGCCTGGCGGCGCTCGGGGTTCCGAGCACGCAGCGCGGGCGCCACGATCGCAGACAGGAGCGCCATCTCGCGGTCAGCGGCCGTGCGGAACGACCGCAGGTGCCGCGCTTCGACGCCGAAGCGCGCAAGCTTGGCGCACACCGCTGCGACGTCGGCTTCGCCTTCGGGATAGCGGCGCTCTCCGCCTTCGACCCGGGATTCGATCAGCCCGTATTCCTCCAGCTCGCGCGCAAAGCCGGCCGTCACGCCCGCGCGCTCGCACAGCTCCCCCAGTTCGATCTCGTCCTGCTCTCCGGCGAATGCCGACCGCCCTCGACGACGCCGTACCTTCCGGGTCGTCGCGGCCAGCTCCTGCCGAATGACGCGGAGCGGCAGGAATTCGTCGCGCTGGAGGCGCAGAATCGTGCGGAGCCGCTCGACGTCCTCGCCCTCGTAGAGCCGGTACCGGCCGGGCGTCCGCCGCGGTGCGAGGAGGCCCTGATCTTCGAGATATCGGATCTTCGAGATCGAGATGTCCGGAAACTCCTCGCGCAGCACCCTGCAGACGGCTCCGATCGTGAGCGGCTGGTCCTCTTGCTGTGTGACCGCGGTCGCGCTCATTTCTGCAGAAAGGTCAGCCGGTACTTGCCGATCTGGAGCTCGTCGCCGTCGGCAAGCTCGGCGCTTTCGGTCCGGCGGCGATTCACGAAGGTCCCGTTGAGGCTGCCCTGGTCCTCGATCACGAACCGACCGTCGTTTCGCCGTAGGACGGCATGCTGGCGCGAGACGGTGACGTCGTCGAGGAAGATGTCGCAGTCCGGCGAGCGGCCGATAGTCGTGCTCTCCTCCTGAGGGACGAAGTGCTCGCCGGCGCGGCCGCCACCGGAGCGGACGACGAGCGCCGGACCTTCCATGCCCAGATCCTCCAACGGTGAGGTCTCCTCGAGGTCCCCGGGGTCGAAGGCCATCGTCGTGTCTGCCCCGCCAGTGTCCCGCACCAGGGCGGCGCCGCACTTCGAGCAGTAGTTGGCGGCCTCAGGGTTCTGAAAGCCGCATTCCGGGCAGTAGACGTGGCTCATAGAGAGATTAGGCCTCGCTCGGCGGAGCTGCCTTGCCGGCGAGGATCTCCGTCAGCCGGTCGACGTCGACCTCGCTGAGGGGGCTCTCCCCCGCTCCGACCTGCTTCTGGAGCCTGGCAACCAGCTCCGCGCGCAGGATGTCGATCTTCCCGTGCAGGAGCCGGCGCCGGTAAGAGACTTCCTGCTCTTCGCGCTGGAGGTCGTCGATCAGTTCCTTGAGATCGACGTCGGAGAGCGTGGCGAGATC
>DASQTZ010000068.1:0-2752 GCA_035641605.1 Gaiellaceae bacterium
TACGAGCCCTGGACCGAGGTGGGGATGTCCGAGATCGTCCCGTCGGCGATCTCTTCCTGCACGCGCTTGACCTCGGCGGCCGCCTCGCGCGGGACGGTCGGCGAGATCTCGCCGATCCCGACCGCACCGGAAGCGACGTCGAAGATCGTGTCCTCGCCGCCGTTGAAGCCGCCGTTCTGCACTTCCTGGACCGTCTGGAAGACGGCGACGTCCACCTTCTTCAGAGCGCTCGTCAACACGTGCTCGCCGAGATAGGCCTGGTCGGCATCGACGCCGATTCCCCGCATGTTCTTCTCCTTCGCCGCCGACAGCGCTCCGAGGCCACACTGGCCGGCGACCTGGAAGATGACGTGTGCGCCGCGCGCGATCTGGTCGAGCGCCAACTCCTTGCACTTCGCCTGGTCGACGAAGTCCTGCGAGTAGGAGTGCACCGTGGTGATCCCGGCATTCGCCTTCTTGGCGCCCGCCTCGTAGCCGGCGATGTAATGGTCGACCGGCGGGATCTTCAGCCCCCCGACGGAGCCGATCACCTGCTTCGTCCCCGCCTCCTCCTTCGTCACCAGCCCGGCGAGGTAGCCGACGAGGTAGCCCGCCTCCTGCTCCTTGAAGAGGAGGCCGCGGACGTTCTTCGGCTTCGACTTCAGCTCGGACTCCGAGGAGTCGATGATCGCGAAGTTCACGTCCGGGTAGCGCGCGGAGACCCTGTCGAGGGCGTCCGCCATCAGAAAGCCGACCGCGACGACGAGATCGTAATCCTGTTTCGCGAGCGTCGTCAGGTTCGGGATGTAGTCCGCCTCGGCCTTGGAGATCAAGACCCGGCCCTCGACGCCGAGCTGGAGCTCGGCTCGCTGGAGGCCCTTGTTGGCGAGGAAGTTGAACGAGCGGTCGTCGAGGCCGCCGACGTCGGTGACGAGCCCGACCTTGATCGCGGGGCTGGCTGCCTCGCCTGTTTGGGTCGCGGCGCTCTCGGTCTCCGGCGCGGTCGTTGCCCCGCCGGTCGAGTCGTCGTCGCCGCCGCAGCCGCCGACGACGAGGGCGAGCAGCGCGAGCACGAGCGCAGAGGTGCGGAAGAGCTTCACGGCTGCACGGTCCTACCGGAGGGGGCGGGATCGAAACCCCCGCCCCCTCCGTTCCAGCTGGTGCCGCTCCGTCCTAGCCCGTCGTGGCGGGCGGGGCCTGCGGGATGTTCTTGATCTTGCCCGCAGCCAGCAGCTTGCGGACCGCCTCGACCTGCGCCTTCAGCTGCGGCGAGATCCGGGGCGAGATCTTCCCGTACCCGACGCCGCCGTTGGCGACCGTGAAGATGACGTTGAAGTTCGTGCGGAACTTCGCGCCTGTCTTCCGGGCCGCATCGATCGTCTGGTAGACCGCGACGTCGACCTTCTTCGTCGCGCTCGTCATCACGTGCGGGCCGAGGTACCCCTGGTCGGCGTCGACGCCGATGCCGAAGACACCGCGCTCCTTCGCTGCCGAGAGGACGCCGAGACCACACTGGCCGGCGACCTGGAAGACGGCGCCGGCGCCGTTGGCGATCTGGTTCAACGCCTGCTCCTTGCACTTCGCCTGGTCGACGAAGTCCTGGGTGTACGAGTGCGTCACCGTCACCTTCGCGCTGGCCCGCTTCGCGCCCGCGTAGTAACCGGCGATGAAGCGGTCCACCGGCGGGATCTTCTGTCCGCCGACGGCTCCGAGCTTCGTCTGGCCCTCGAACGGCTTCGCGACGACCTGCTTCGCGGCCAGGAACCCGACGAGGTAGCCGGCCTCCTGCTCCTTGAAGAGCAGTCCGCGCACATTCGTCGGCTTGGCCTTCGTGAACTCCTTCGCCACGCCGGAGTTGTCGATGATCGCGAACTTCGTCTTCGGGAACCGAGCCGCGACCTGCGCGAGCTGCTCGGCCATCAGGAAGCCGACCCCGATCACGAGCCCGCTCCCGTTCCGCGCAGCGCGGGTCAGGTTCGGGATGTAGTCACGGTCGGACTTCGAGATGAAGACCGAGCCGTCGACGCCGAATGCCTTCTCGGCGGCCACGAGACCCTTGTTCGCGAGGAAGTTGAACGAGCGGTCGTCGAGACCGCCGACGTCGGTCACGAGCGTGACCTTGAATTTCGCCGGCGCCGCCTGGACGTCCGACGTCGCGGCACCTGTGCCGGCGCCGAGCGCCAGCACCAGGACCGCGATCAGCGCCGCCGCCACGAGCGACATGAACATACGTACTCTCACTTACCCTCCTTAAGAAACACATCCACCTTGAGAGACACATCCACCGCCAGACTTGGACGCCTGATTCAACCACGAAGTTGGCTCTGGAGGGAAGTCTTTACAACCTAGGTGCGGCGGAGACGAAGCGCTCGAGCTCCGCCTCGTCGACCAGGACGCGCCGCGGCTTCGAACCCTCGTAGCCCGAGATGATCCCGCGCCGCTCCAGCATGTCGATCAGCCGGCCTGCTCGGGTGTAGCCGACGCGGAGGCGACGCTGGATGAGGCTGACGGAGGCGGTCTGCGTCTGGACGACGATCTCGATCGCCTTGTCGAGCAGCGGGTCCTCGTCCGGGTCGAAGTCGCCGTCGTGCTCCTCGCCCTCCTCGACAACGCCCTCGGGCAGCTCGAGCAGCCTCTCGTCGAGGTCCTGCTCGCGCTGGTGGCGACACTGCTCGACGACGAGCGCGACCTCGTCCTCGCTCACATACGCACCCTGGACACGCTGCAGCCGGCTCGTGCCGAGCGGCTTGAAGAGCATGTCGCCCTGGCCGAG
>DASQTZ010000069.1:0-6142 GCA_035641605.1 Gaiellaceae bacterium
GAGCAGCTCTGTCGCGCCCTGTACGAGCCCGAGCACGAGCGCCTGCCAGTTGGAGAGCGCGCCACCGACCTCCCCGGCGCGGAGCACGGCAAGGACGAGCGCGACGGCGATCGCCGCGCCGGCTGCCGCAAAGATGCCGACCCGGCCGCGCATCGGCGCAGGTCTTATCAACCGGGAAGGGGACCAGGAGGTGAAGATGCGCCCCGAGGTTTATCCACAAATGTGGATAACTACGATGACCGCTATGGAGGTTCTCCACCCCCTTGCTGGGCTCGAGCAGCGCGAGGAAGACGAGCTCCAGCGCGGTCTCCGCGGCTACGCGCAGGAGCTGGTCGACCGTGAGCCCGGGGTTCGACTCGGCGCCGATCCCGAAGAGCTGCACAAGCAGCGGGTAGCGACGCGCCGCGCTCGCTCGCTCCTTCGTTCGACGCGAGCCCAACTCGCCGATCCAGACCGGGCGGAGCGCATCCGCGACGAACTGCGTTGGCTCGCCGACCTACTCGGCGAGGTCCGCGATCGCGATGTCCTCATCGCCTACCTCGTCGAGGAGCTCGGCGCGATCGAGGAGGCTGCTGCCTTCGGCGCAATCCTGGAGCTGCTCGACGCCGAGCGTGAAGACGCTCGAAAGGAGCTGCTCGCGGCCCTCGATTCCTCTCGTTACCGAGAGCTCTTGGCCGAGCTCGAGCGGCCGCCCGCACTCCGCGACGGAGAACGCTTGGGGACCGCGGCGGCGGAGGAGTACGAGCGTCTCCGCAAAGCGGTGAAGGGCCTGGGGAACGACCCGAAGGACGAGGAGCTGCACCGCGTTCGCATCCGAGCCAAGCGGGCCCGTTACGCGGCGGAGGCGATCGGCGAGTCGCGATTCGTCGCTCGCGCGAAGGACCTCCAGGACATCCTCGGGGAGCACCAGGATGCCGTCGTCGCCGAGGAACGCATCCGCGAACTGGTCGCCAAGGTTCGAGGCACGAGCCGCACGGCCCTCGCCGCCGGCCGCCTGATCGAGCGCCAGCGGCACCGGCGAGCGAGCGCCCGGGCGGCCTGGCCGAAGGCGTGGAAGCGCCTCCGGCGTGCCGGCGACTACGCGTGGCGCTGACCAGCGAACTCGTCCGGGCGGCGGGCGGCGTGCTGAGGCGCGTCGGTCCGAGTGGCATCGAAGTGCTGCTCGTCCACCGGCCACGCTACGACGACTGGACGTTGCCGAAGGGAAAGGCGCACGCGGGTGAGACGGCCGAGGAAACCGCAGTGCGCGAAGTCGCTGAGGAGACGGGCCTCCGTGCGCACCTCGGTATCGAACTTCCAAGCGTTCACTACCGGGATCGACATGGGCGTCCCAAGGTCGTCCGCTACTGGACGATGCGGCCCGACTCGGGCTCGTTCGAGCCCCACGACGAGGTCGACGAGATCAGGTGGGTGCCGGCCGCCGTGGCCGGCTCCCAGCTCTCGTACGAACGCGACGCCGAAGTACTGCGCGCGGTCCCGCCGCCGCTGCTCGTCGTGCGACACGGCTCGGCGGGTGACAGAAACGAGTGGGACGCCGACGACGCAGGCCGCCCGCTCGACGAGCGAGGACGAAGGCAGGCGGACGCGCTGGTCGACCAGTTGTCGGGATTCGAGCTCGATCGGATCGTCTCGAGTCCCTTCGACCGCTGCGTGCAGACCGTCGAGCCGCTGGCACGGGCCCGCAAGCTCGAGCTCGAGCTGAGCGAGGACCTCGCCGAAGAAGTGGGACCGGAGCGGGTCCGCGCGTTCCTGCTCAGCCTCGCCCGGGAAGCAGCTGTGGTGTGCGGGCACGGCCCCGAGCTCGTGCCGCTCCTCGGCAAGACGAAGAAAGGTGCAATCGTCGTCGTCGAGGCGGCAGGGGAGGGGCTGAACGAGATCGGCCGGTTGCCTCCGGGTTAGGCTGCGCCGCATGAATCAGACGAATCTGAACGCCCTCGAGGTGGAGTACGACGAGACGGATCCCGAGGGCTACCGGGCGGGCATGGCCCGCTTCGGTCCGTCGATCGGGGCCAACAAGATCGGTGCGTCGCTGTACGTGCTTCCGCCGGGTCAGAGCATCTGTCCGTACCACTACGAGTACCCCGACGAGGAGTGGCTCATCGTCTTGGAGGGCCGCCCCACGCTACGGCGCCCGCGGGGCGAAGAGGAGCTGGAGCCCTGGGACATCGTTTGCTTCCCGTCCGGCGCCGAGGGCGCGCACAAGGTCACGAACCGGACCGACGAGACGATCAAAGTGCTGATGTTCTCGACGAAGATCGAACCTGCAGTCGCCGTCTATCCCGACAGCGACAAGATCGGCGTCTGGCCGGGCGAACGCTCGGACCACGTCCTCGTCAAGCGTTCCAGCCACGTCGACTACTACGAGGGCGAAACCTAGGCGGCTGCGGCGGCGAGCTCGTCGAGCAGGCCGCGAACGGCGCCTTCGCGCATGCCGCCCTTGGCCACCTCGAGCTTGACCCCGAGCCGCCCGTGCGCCTCGCGCAGGACGATCGTGCCCGCGGCGAGGACCCGGGCTCGCTCGAGTGGGATGGTGTAGTCCGCCGCCACCTCCTCCGATGTTCTCGTCGCCATCAGCTCGACCACGCCGGTCAGTTCCTTCTCACCGAGCCGCCGGCCAACCATTCGCCGCAGGGTCCTTGCAGTTCCGCCGGTCGCGAGGGCGCTGATCGGGAGCGGCGGGGTCAGATCTTCGAACGCGTCTGCCACGGCACTCGTGACCGTGTCGAGATCCTTGCGCGTCGGCGGATTCGCGTGGACGAGGCGCTCGGTGAGGCGCAGCGAACCGACGTCGAATGAGCGCAGCCAGGCCGGTCCTTGCTCGGTTCCGACCATCACCTGCGTGGAGCCGCCGCCGACGTCGACGACGGCGACCGTGTCCGACACCGAGCGGCAGGCGGCGACCGCACCGGCATATGCCAGGCGCCCCTCCTCCTCATCTGAGAGTAGACGCACAGATGCGGCGGTTGCATCGCTGAGGGCATCGTGCAGCCGGTCGGCGTTGCCGCTCTGGCGGCCGGGGGCGGTCACGACGACCTCGAGCCGGCGGATGCCGCAGACGCCGGCGAGCGCGGTGTAGCGCGCCGCGAGCTTGCCAACCTGGGCGAGCTTCTCGTCGGAGATCTGTCCGTGGCGCTCGATGTCCGCAGCCAGACCGACGTGGGTGCGCTCGCTCAGAATCGTCTCCACGCCGCGGCGAGCCGATTCGGCCACGAGCAAGCGAATCGTGTTCGACCCGACGTCGATGACCCCCGCACGCACCCGCCGCATTCTGAGCGGGGGCCCGGCCGACACGCCCTACCGCCCTCGGCGAGGAGGTTCGGCCCGGCGCCGGAACCGAGCGCGCACGCTTCGCATCAGTGCCGCGTGGGCCGGCTTCGGCCGCTCGTCTTTCGCCGTCTTGATGCGCTCCCACGTCCCGTCGGACCCCAGTTCCCAGGCCTGGGCGTTGTCCGAGAGCAGGGCGTCGAAGACACTGGCGAGCCGCTGCTGCGCATATGAGTCTTCGACGGGTACGACGATCTCGAGGCGGTGGTCGAGATTGCGGGGCATCAGATCGGCGCTGCCGAGCAGGTACGTGGACTTCTTGTTGGACTCGAGGATGAAGAGCCGGCTGTGCTCGAGGAAGCGCCCGACGATGCTCCGGACCCTGATGTTCTCGCTCATCCCCGGAACTCCAGGTCTGAGCGCACAAACCCCGCGGGCGACGATGTCGATCTCGGCGCCCGCCTGGGACGCCTCGTACAGCTCTTCGATTACGGCCTGGTCGGTCAGGGCGTTGACCTTGATCCGGATCACGGCCTTCTTTCCGGCCTCGGCGGACTGCGCCACGGCGCGGATCTCCTCGATCAGCCTGGCGCGGAGCGCGAACGGCGCGACGAGCAGCTTGCGGAATCGCTGCGGGCGCCCGAACCCGGTCAGGTAGTTGAAGAGGTCGGCGACGTCGGCGCCGATCTCCGGATCGGCGGTGAAGAGCCCGAAGTCTTCGTACGCGCGGGCGTTGATCGCGTGGTAGTTGCCGGTGCCGATGTGGACATAGCGTCGCAAATCGTTCCCCTCGCGCCGCACGATGAGCGTCGCCTTCGCGTGGATCTTGAGGTTGGGAAACCCGTAGACGACGTGAACGCCCGCGCGCTCGAGCGCCCGGGACCACTCGATGTTTCTGTGCTCGTCGAAACGCGCTTTGAGCTCGACGAGACAGACGGTCTGCTTTCCCTCTTCAGCCGCGTCGATCAACGCGGGCACGAGCGGCGTCTCGTCGCTCGTGCGGTACACGGTCGTCTTCAGCCCGAGGACGTTCCGGTCCTTACCGGACCCGCGGACGAACGCCTCGAAGCTGGTTGCGAACGATTCGTACGGATGGTGGACGAGGATGTCGCCGCGCCTGATCTCCTCGAAGAACTCGGCCGCCGAGCTCAGGTCGGCGATGCGCGGCTGGGTGACCGCCAGCCAGGGATCGTCCGTCAGGTCGGGGCGCGCAAGGCGTGCGAGCTGCATGACGTCGGCAAGGTCGAGCAGACCCGCAATCGGGTACAGCTGGTCCTCCTCTGCGTCGAGGCCGTCGAGTAGCCGAGCGCGCATCTCCTCCGACATCGAATCCGAGACCTGGACCCGGACCGCATCGCCGAAGCGCCGCCGTCGGAGTTCAAGCTCGACCGCCTCGAGCAGGTCGTCTGCCTCGTCGGAGACCTCGAAGTCGGCATCGCGCGTGACCCTGAAGGCTGCGCACTCGCTGATCTCCATCTCGGGGAACAGCCAGGGGAGGAAATGGGCGATGACGTCCTCGAGCGGGAGATAGAGGCCGCGGTCGCCAATCGGCAGGAACCGCGGTAAGAGCTCGGGGACCTTGACGCGGGCAAACCGCTGTTCCGCCGTCTCCGGGTCGCGAACGAAGAGCCCGAGCGAGAGGGAGAGACCTGAGATGTAGGGAAACGGCTGACCCGGCCCGACGGCGAGGGGCGTGAGGATTGGGAACAGCTCGTGCTCGAAACGCTCGGTTAGCTCGGCGAGCTCGCGTGGACGAAGGTCGCCGACGTTGCCGACGTCGATGTCCTGGTCGGCCAGCAATGGGAGCAGTTCGCGGCGCCAAAGCTTGGCCTGGCGCGCGGACAGCTCCATGACCCGTCGCCGAATCTCGACGAGCGCTTCCGTCGGCGTTCTCCCGTCCCCCGAGCGGACGCTTACCCCCGACGCGACCTGCCCGAGCAGGCCGGCGACCCGGACCATGAAGAACTCGTCGAGGTTCGCCGAGAAGATCGCGCAGAACTTCACCCGCTCGAGCAGCGGTACGCTGCGATCCTCGGCGAGCTCGAGGACGCGGGAGTTGAAATCGAGCCACGAAAGCTCCCGGTTCAGCAGCCGGTCCGCCTCCCGGGCATGCGTGGCGACCGACGGCACTATTTCGGCTGGGCTTCGAGCTTGTAGCCGACGCCGTAGCGCGTGTGCAGGAAGACGTGCCGCGGCGAGCGGGCATCGATCTTCTCGCGCAGCTTCCTCACGAAGACATCCACCGTTCGATCTCGCCTCGTCAGTCTCCGGCCCCAGATCCGCTGCAGCAGCTCGTCGCGGGTCACAACGCGCGGACTCTGGGCGGCGAGCGCGTGCAGGAGGCGGAACTCCGTCGGGGTCAGCTCCGCGCTCTCACCGTCGAGATAGGCCTGCATGCTGACGGGGTCGATTCGCAGCTCTTCGAGCTCGATCAGCTCGCCGCGGTCGGCCTGCTGGTCGCGGACACCGCGTCGCGCTGCCGCGCGGACCCGCGCGACGAGCTCACGCATCGAGAACGGCTTGACCAGGTAGTCGTCGGCGCCGAGGTCGAGTGTGTGCACCCGGTCTTCCTCGCTTCCGCGTGCGCTGACCACCACCATCGGAGTTCCGATTCCCTCCGCCCGGGCCATCTCGATCAGCTTCCAACCGTCCAGTGCTGGGAGCATGAGGTCGACGACGCAGACATCGGGCCGCTCGAAGCGAAGGCGGGCCAGTCCGGTGTGACCGTTTGCGACCAGGTAGGGCTCGAAGCCGGCCGCCGTGAGGTGGCTCGCCATGCCCTTGGCGATGATCTCGTCGTCCTCGACGATCAGGACTTTCGCCATTGCGCTAGATCTTTGCCCTTGGCTTGTCGCCTGGGGGTGCCCGCCTGGTGAAG
>DASQTZ010000070.1:0-7745 GCA_035641605.1 Gaiellaceae bacterium
CCGCAGCCCGATTCGCCGACGAGGCCAAGCGTCTCCCCCGCCCTGATCTCGAACGAGACGCCGTCGACCGCCTTGACCGGGCCGCGATTGGTCCCGTACCAGACCCGCAGATCGTCGACGGAGAGAACCGGGCCGCTCACAGCCGAACCGTCCAATCTCCGACCTGTCGACTGGTCATTGCAGACGGCCGCACGGGCAAAGCCCGCACGGCGTGAAAGAGACATCGCAAGCGACGTCTCACACACCCACCTGGTCTGCGGGCAGCCGTGACTGCCGCTCGGGCAGGATCACGGCCTGGATCGGCCGCCGCCGCAGCACCGGGTTGAGGACGTCGTTCAGGCCTTCGCCGAGCAGCGTCAGGCCGGTGACGAGCGTGACGATCGCCATCCCCGGGAAGAGGCCCGTCCACCAGATCCCGGCGCCGGCGTCGGAGATCGCGCGCTGAAGGTCGTAGCCCCACTCGGCCGCGTCGGTCGGCTGGATGCCGTAGCCGAGGAAGCCGAGCGCGGCGAGCGTGAGGATCGCATCGGCCGCGTTGAGGGTCGCGATCACCGGGACGTTCTGGATCACGTTTTGGAGCACGTAGCGGCCGATCACCGTCCGCGGTTTCGCCCCGAGCGCCCGCGCAGCCTCGACATACGACTCCTCCCGCACGCTGATCACGTGGTTGCGCACGACGCGGAAGTACTGCGGGATGTACACGACCGAGATCGCCACGGCTGCCGTGAAGACGCCGCGGCCGATCTTGTCCGAGAGCAAGAAGGCGACGACGATCGCGAGGAGCAGATAGGGGAAGGCGAACAGCGAGTCCATGATCAGGACTAAGAGCCGGTCGAGGCGCCCGCCGTAGTAGCCCGAGACGAGGCCGAGCGGCAGGCCGACGGCGAGCGAGAAGAAGACGGCGAGGATCACCACCTCGAGCGCCGTCCGCGCCCCGAAGATCACGCGCGCGAGCACGTCCGTGCCGAGCACGTTCGTGCCGAACGGGTGGTCGGCCGAGGGGTGCTGCTGCTTGCCGAACCGCTCGCCGGTGCCCGTGCGGTACTCGTCGAAGTCGTAGGGAGAGATCATCGGCGCGAAGAGGGCGAGGACGATGAAGACGAGCGTGATCACGATCCCCGCCCAGAGCACCCAGAGCGGCACGCCGCGCGCCTCCCGGATCGGAGCGAGGAAGCGGCCACCGAGCATCAGTACCTCACCCTCGGGTCGACCCAGGCGTTCACGAGGTCGATCACCAGGCTGATCGCGACGACCAGAAGCGCGAAGAACGTGATGATCCCTTGGATCGCGATGTAGTCGCGGTTGTTCAGGTAGCGGATCAGCTCCGAGCCGATGCCAGGCCAGTTGAAGGTTTGCTCGGTGAGGACGGCGCCGCCGAGGAGCAGGGCGATCTGAAGCCCGATGATCGTGATCACGGGCACCAGCGCGTTCTTGAAGGCGTGGTGCCAGACGACGGTGCGCTCGCTGAGCCCGCGCGCGCGGGCCGCCTCGATGTAGTCGCCCTGGAGCGTCTGGAGCACGTTGACGCGGACCAGCCTGATGAAGACGCCGCCGATCACGAGCCCGAGCGTCGTCGCCGGCAGCACGATGTGCTTCAGGACGTCGATGAAGGCATCGAAGTCGAGGGCGATCAGCGCATCGATCAGGAAGAGGTTCGTCGGCGTGTCGAGGTCGAAGCTCGTTACTGGCGAGGCGCGGCCGGAGCTCGGGAACCAGCCGAGCCACTGGCTGAAGACGATCTGGGCGAGAAAGCCGAGGAAGAAGACCGGGGCCGCGTAGATCAAGATGCCGAACAGCCGCCCCGCAATGTCGAGGGGCGTGTCGCGGTAGCGGCCCGAGATCAGACCGACCGAGATCCCGACGCCGAGGGCGACGATCAGTGCGACGAGCGTCAGTTCGAGCGTCGCAGCCCCGTTCTGGAGGATCACTTTGGTGACCGGGCGCCTGTCGACGATCGTCTCGCCGAAGTCGAGCCGGGCGATCTCACCCAGGTACTCGAAGTACTGGACGATCAAGGGACGGTCGTAGCCGGCCGCTTCGCGGCGCTCCTGCAGCTGCTCGGCCGGAACCCGCCCGCCCAGGGCAGCGCTGATCGGGTCACCGGGGGCCACCCGCATCAGCAGGAAGACCATCGTGAGCAGGATCCACACCATCGGCAGGGCCAAAGCCAGCCGCGTCAGCGCGTACGTGCGGAGCGACGTGGTGTGCGGCGTCCCCGCCATGCCGTCAGCAGCCTAGAGGCGGGGCGCTCCGCGCGCCCCACCTCTACGGCGCCCTGTTACTCGACTACTCCTTGGCGACGAGCCAGTAGCGGAACTGGAAGGACGGGTCGAACGTGTCGGCGACACCGGTGATGCCCTCACGCACGGCCGCGACCTGCTTGCCCTGCCAGATCGGGATGATCGGCACCTCCTCGGCGGCGATCTCCTGGATCTGCTTGAAGAACTCTTCCCGCTCGGTCTGGTCGGTCGACGCCTGCTGATCGGCCAGCAGCTTGTCCACTTGCTCGTTCTTGTAGTGGTTGTTGAGGAAGCTGTCAGAGCGGTAGAAGGGTGTCAGGTAGTTGTCGGGATCCGGGTAGTCCGGGAACCAGCCGAGCTGGAAGACCGGGTACTGGTCCTTGCTGCTCGCCTCGCTGTACTCGTCCCACTCCGTCGACTTGAGCTGCACATCGAAGAGACCGCTCCCGTCGAGCGCACGCTTGATCTCGGCGTACTCGTCGGCGGACAGGTCGCCGTAGTGGCTCGGCGTCCACCAGATCTCGGCCTTGACCGGCGTCTGGACGCCGGCCTGCTCGAGCACCTGCTCCGCCTTGGCCTTGTCCGGCGTCTCGCCGTAGACGGTCTTGAAGTTGTCGGTGTGCCCGGCGAGGCCCCGCGGAACCATCGAGTAGAGGGGCTCGACCGTGCCGTTGTAAACGTTGTCGACGATCGCCTGCCGGTCGATCACGTAGGCCATCGCCTTGCGGACGGCCTCGTTGTTGCCCGGCTCGAGCTTGGTGTTGAACACCATGTAGCGGATCTCGGTTCCGTTGCCCTCGACGACCTCGACCCCGTCGGCGCCGCGAAGGTCCTCGACCTCCGTCGGCGTCAGGTTGCGGTAGCCGAGGTCGACCTCGCCGTTCTCGACGGCGAGCTTCAGCGCCGACGACTTGTCGAAGTACTGGATGATCACGCGCTCGTTCTTCGGCGCCTCGCCGTAGAAGTCGTCGTTCCGTTCCAGCACGGTCTGCTCGCCCGGCCGGTACTCCGCGATCTTGTACGGGCCGTGGCCGACCGCCTGTGCGTCGGGCTGGATCTTGTCGGCCGGATACTCGGACGGAACGATGCCGCCGGCGCCCGTGGTCATGATGAACGGCCAGGTTGCATCGGGCCTGTTCAGGTGGAAGGTGACGGTCAGGTCGTCGACGACCTCGACCTCGTCGCCCGTGACCTTGCCGGTCTCCTTGTAGAGGGAGCCGAGGAGCGGAGCCGCCCCTTTCGGGTCGTTGATCCGGTTGTTGCGGTCGAAGGAGTGCTTGACGTCCTCGGCCGTCAGGTCGGTGCCGTCCGAGAACTTGAGGCCCTCGCGGAGCTTGCACGTGTATGTACTCGGGTTGTCGAAGTTGCACGACTCAGCCAGCGCCGGCTCGGGCTGGTTGCCGCCGGGGGGTAGCGAGAGGAGACCCCAGATGGCGTTGTAGATGACGTTCCAAGACGGAAGGTCATACGAGCCCGCGGGATCGTACGAGACGGGCTGGTCGGTCGTGCCGTGAATGATTGTCGCGCCTTCACCGCCGCCACCGTCGTCGTCGCCGCCACAGCCGCCCGCTGCAAGCACGAGCAGCGCCGCTCCGAGCAAAAGCAGAATCCTCAGACTCCGACCCACCGTCAGCCTCCTTTTAGTTTCCGCGCCTTCGCCTTTGATACGAGTCTAGACAGGCGCCGGTTCGGGCGAGCGAAGGAGGAGAATGCGCCGATGTCGCACGAACGGCATGCGTTCGTCCTCGGCTTGGGCGGCTCGCTCGGCAGCAGGCCGTCGCGGAGTCTGACTGCGCTCGAAGTCGCCCTGCAGGCAGCCGCGGCCGCGGGCGCCAAGGTTCGGCTCTTCGACCTGCGGGCGCTCGACCTGCCCCTCTATGCACCGGGGTGCGGCCCCAGTGCCGGCGGCGCAGGAGTACGCCGACGCGGTCTTCGAGGCGGACGGCCTCATCTGGAGCAGCCCGATGTACCACGGCACGATCAGCGGTGCATTCAAGAACGCCCTCGATTGGCTCGAACTTCTGGCCAAGCGAGATCCGCCGTATCTCAGCGACAAGGTGGTGGGGTTGATCGGCTCAGCCGGCGGCGCTCAGGGCCTTCAAGCCGTGAACACGCTGGAGTACGCCGTGCGCTCGCTGCGCGCCTTTGCCGTTCCGCTGGTCGTTCCGATCGCCGGCGGCTCCGCGTTCGACGGTGACGGCAAGCTCGTGGACGAACGCGCCGCCGCCCGGCTGCGCCACCTCGGCGAGGAGGTCGCGGAGCTCTGCCTGCAGCGCCGGCCGCGGGTGCCTTAGACCGGCGACTACTCGGTCGTGATGGGTATCACTGTCCCAGCCGCCCCAGCATCGGCGGAGAGCCTAAACGGGCGGCGGTTCGGGCACCGCTTCTTGGGTGCCGGCCTCGAAGACAGCTTCCCGCTCCTTGGGCTGGATCCGGCCCGCCTTGATCTCCTCGGCCCAGTGACAGGCGACCACATGACCGTCCGCGAGCTTGCGCAGCGGCGGCACCTCCGTCGTGCACCGAGTCGGCTGGATATACGGACACCGGGTGTGGAACCGGCAGGCGTCTGGCGGGTTGGCCGGGCTCGGGAGATCGCCGGGCAACAGGATCGTCTCGCGCTTCGCCTCCACCTCCGGATCCGGGATCGGGACGGCGGAGAGAAGCGCGATCGTGTACGGGTGCAGCGGGTTCTCGTACAACTCCTGCGCCGGCGAGATCTCGACGATCGCGCCGAGGTACATGACCGCGATCCGATCGGAGATGTGCCGTACGACGGCGAGGTCGTGGGCGATGAAGAGGTACGTCAGCGCGAACTCCGTCTGCAGCTGCTCGAGCAGATTGATGATCTGTGCCTGGATCGAGACGTCGAGCGCGGAGACCGGTTCGTCGGCGACGACGAAGTCCGGGTTCACGGCCAGGGCGCGCGCGATCCCGATCCGCTGGCGCTGGCCGCCCGAGAACTCGTGCGGGAAGCGGGAACCCGCGTCGGTGGGAAGCCCGACGGTCTGGAGCAGCTCCCGAACCCGGCCGGCGAGGCCTCTCCGATTCACCAGACCATGGGCCCGCAGGGGCTCGCCGACGATCCGCCCGACGCTGTGGCGCGGATTCAGCGACGAGAAGGGGTCCTGGAAGATGAGCTGCATCCGCCGTCGCAGCGGCCGAAGCTCGCCCTCACTCCGGTCGGTGATGTCCTCGCCGTCGAACCGGATGCGCCCGGCCGTCAGCTTGTACAGGCGCAGGATCGCGCGGCCGACGGTCGACTTTCCGCATCCCGACTCGCCCACCAGCCCCAGCGTCTCGCCGCGCCGGATCTCGAAGCTGACGTCGTCGACGGCCTTGATGTCGCCGACATGGCGATCCAGGACGATCCCGCTCTTGATCGGGAAGTAGACCTTCACGTTCTCGAGCTCGACGAGATTGCCGTTCTGCGTCAAGGCCATAGGTCCCAACGTCCAGCGTGTCGACCGGTCATTGCAGACGGCCGCACGGGCAAAGCCCGTGCGTCCTGAAGTCGGCATCGCAAGCGACGCCTCAGGAGACCACCGCCGTCTTCATCCGCTCCCACTCTTCGACCGGCACCGGGTTGAAGCAGGCGACCTTGTGTCCAGTCCCGAGCTCTGCGAGCGGCGGAACCTCCTTCCGCGACAGCTCAACTTCGTAGCGGCAGCGCGGCTGAAACGGACACGCCTGCGGCGGCGACAACATGTCGCGGGGAATGCCCTCGATCGGGTGAAGGCGCTCGCCTCGGGCGGCGTCGAGGCGAGGAATGCTCTGGAGCAGCCCGACGGTGTAGGGGTGCCGCGGCTGTGTGAAGAGCTGCGCTGCCGAGCCCGTCTCCATGAACAACCCGGCGTACATCACGTTGACGCGCTCGCACATCCCGGCGACGACGCCGAGGTCGTGGGTGATCAGGATCAGCGCGGCGTTCTGCTCGGCGACGAGCTCACGCAAGAGGTCGAGGATCTGCGCCTGGATCGTCACGTCGAGGGCCGTGGTCGGCTCGTCGGCGATCATGAGCTTGGGCCGGCAGGCGAGCGCCATCGCGATCATCGCCCGCTGGCGCATCCCGCCGGAGAACTGGTGCGGGTAGTCGCGGACCCGTTTGTTCGCGGCCGGGATGCCAACCCGGTCGAGCAGCTCTGCCGCACGCCGCTGGGCCGCCTTCCTTTTCATCCCGAAGTGCGTCTCGAGCGCTTCCTGAATCTGACGACCGATCGTCAAGACCGGGTTGAGGCTCGTCATCGGGTCCTGGAAGATCATCGCGATCTCCTTGCCGCGCACCCCGCGCAGCTGCCGGTCGGAGAGGTGGAGCAGGTCGCGCCCGTCGAAGATCGCGCGCCCGGAGGTGACCTTGCCGGCCCGGGGCAGGATGCCGAGCAGCGCAAGTGAGGTGACGCTCTTGCCGCAGCCCGACTCGCCGACGATCCCAAGGGTCTCTCCGGGCGCGATGTCGAACGAGACACCGTTGACCGCATGGATCGTCCCGCGGCGGGTCCAGAACTGGACGCGGAGATCCTCGACCGCGAGCAGCACCTCTCGGGCGCTCAATGACCAGCGCTCCTGGGTCGCCGCTGGTGGTGCGGCGCCGGAGGGGATAGTGCTCTGCACAGACCCGGAGAGCGCCGTGCCGCCAGCGGGGGCAGGCTGTGGCGGAGCCGGGCTTCGCCCGGCGGGAGCCACTGCCGGCCAGGGGCGCTAGTCATCGGCCGCGCAATTTGGGGTCGAGAGCTTCGCGCAGCCCGTCGCCGATCAGGTTGAACCCGAGGACCGAGATGACGATTGCCGTTCCGGGGATCAGGGCCAGGAAGGGCGCGGTTTGCAGGTACTCGTTGACCTCGGTGAGCATGCTCCCCCACTCCGGCGTCTCGTCGGGATCCTGAAGCCCGATTCCGAGGAAACCGAGCCCGGCCACGTCGATGATCGCCGTCGCCATCGCGAGCGTCCCCTGGACGATCACCGGCGAGATCGAGTTCGGAAGGATGTGCGCGAAGAGGATCGTTGGGCGCCTAATGCCCACCGCCCTGGCGGCAAGGACGAAGTCGGCCTCGCGCTGGGCAAGCACAGAGCCTCGCAGCAGCCGGGCGAAGATCGGGACGTTCGCGAGTCCGACGGCGATCATCACCTCCTTGAGCCCCGGACCCAGCGCCGCGACGATCCCGATCGCCAGCAGCAGGCCTGGGATCGCCAGCATGACGTCCATCAAACGCATGATCACGGAGTCGACGACGCCGCCCACGTAACCGGCGATTGCACCGAGGACGAGACCGATCGAGAACCCGATCGCGACCGAGACAACGCCGATCAGCAGCGACACACGCGCGCCGTAGACGATCCGCGAGAAGAGGTCCCGCCCGAGAAGGTCGACGCCGAACAAGTGATCGGCAGACGGCCCGGGGCAGCAGCCGTTGGCGATCAGCAGCAGATTCTGCTCAACCGGGTCGTGGGTGGCGATCAGCGGGGCAAAGATCGCGGCGATCACGAACACAAGGACGAAGATGAAGCCGA
>DASQTZ010000071.1:0-10089 GCA_035641605.1 Gaiellaceae bacterium
CCCGCCGATCAGCTCCGCACCGATACGCCCACCGACCCAGGCATCCTTGCTCCTCCAGCCCGGCCGGTCCTCGGTGCGGTCCCACTCGTCGCCGTACAGGTTGAAGACCTTCGGCATGGCGCGAGCCTATGCGGTCCGCTAGGCCGAAGGGCGCCCGAGTGGCGCGGCGCCCTTAAAAGACACTGAAATCGCGGACGAGGATGGCCCAGTTACCCTCGGACGGTGGCACGAACGGTCGTGATCGTCGAAGGGATCAGCGATCAGCACGCGCTCGAGGCCCTGGCTCAGCGCCGTGGTCGGAATCTCGACGCCGAGGGGGTCTCGATCATGCCGATCGGGGGCGCGCAGGCGATCGGAGGCGTCCTCGAGCAGTTCGGCCCTCAGGGATCCGACGTCAAGCTGGCGGGCCTGTGTGATGTCGGCGAGGAGCGCGACTTCCGCCGCGCGCTCGAGCGGGCCGGCCTCGGCTCCAACCTCACTCGCGCCGAGATGGAGGCGTTGGGTTTCTACGTCTGCGTCGCAGACCTGGAGGAGGAATTGATTCGAGCTGTCGGTGCCGACGCCGTGGAGCGGGTCGTCGACTCTCAGGGAGACCTTCGCTCCTTCCGCACCCTCCAGAAGCAGCCCGCGTGGCGAGGACGGACCAGGGAGGAGCAGCTCCGGCGGTTCATGGGCAGCGGCGGCCGTCGGAAGATCCGCTACGCGCGCCTGCTCGTCAACGCGGTGGATCTCGCCGAAGTGCCTCCGCCGCTCGACCGCCTACTCGCTCACATCTGACGTCCGCGAAGTACGCCAGGCGCTCTCTCGATCATCGGCCGATGGTCCCCGAGGCCACGATCGAGAAGACCGAGATGGGGCTCGTCGCTGCCGGCGCGGGATGGTTCGTCCTGAACGCACGTGAGGCGCGCTGGAACTCGCGCCCGGGCCGTCAGAGCCTGACGTTCACCGGCTCGACGGACTGGGAGGCCGACACGTACTTCCCGATGCTCGGGGTCAACCTGGCTGTCCTCGACCCGAGCGAGCCCAATTCGATGTACCACTGGGAAACGGAGACAGAGGCGTTCCTCGTGCTCTCCGGCGAGGCGCTCCTGATCGTCGCGGGCGAGGAACGGCCGCTGCGACCGTGGGACTTCATACACTGCCCGCCCAAGACGGAACACGTGATCGTCGGAGCGCAGCTGTCGCAGGTCAACCGGCGAGATCCACTGCCGGAATAGTGACGCCGTCCTGATTGCACCGCCAGAGGCGCCTGCGGTCGTCTCACGACCTAGCGGGGAGTAGCGCGCGAAGGTCGTCGATCGTGTCGGCTTCGTCGGCGCTCTTGTCCGGCCGGTAACGCTTCACGCGCGCGAAACGCAATGCGACGCCGCCCGCGTACCGCGTCGAGGACTGGACGCCGTCGAGCGCAATCTCGATCACGAGCTCGGGGCGCACGAACACAGCGATCCCCTCCCGCCCGGTCTCGCGCTCGAGGAGCTCTTTGGTCTGCCACTCGAGGAGCTCGTCCGTCAGGCCCTTGAAGCACTTCCCGACCATGACGAAGCCGCCGGTCCTCGGGTCGCGCGCCCCGAGGTGCAGGTTCGAGAGCCAGCCCTGCCGGCGTCCGTGCCCCCATTCGGCGCCGAGAACGACGAGGTCATACGTCCGCACCGGCTTCACCTTCCGCCACGCCTTGCCGCGACGACCGGCGGCGTAGAGCGACGCGGCATCCTTCACGACGACGCCTTCGTGCCCGGCGCTCAGGGCCTCGACCAGCACGCGTTCTCCCTCTGTGGGATCCGAGGTGAGCAGTGCCGGGATCTTGAGGTGCGAGCCGATCGTCTCGAGCTTTTCGGCGCGCCGCTCGAGCGGCGTGTCCAGAAGATCTTCACCGTCGACGTGCAGCAGGTCGAACAGGAACGTGACGATGCCCTCCGGCGGGGACTCGCGATCGATTCGCGAGACGGTGTCCTGAAACGCAGCCGGACCGTTGTCGCCCATCCACAGCGCCTCGCCGTCGAACACCGCCTGCCTCACGGGGAGGCCACGCACCGCTTCCGCGATTCCCGGCAGGGCGGCGGTGATGTCGTTCAGGTTGCGGGTGTAAATCCGAACCTCGTCGCCGCGGCGATGGATCTGGATACGGATCCCGTCGAGCTTCCACTCCACCGACGCGCGCTCGAAGCTCGTGACCGCCTCACCCACGTTGTCAGCGGTGGACGCGAGCATCGGAAGAATCGGCCGAAAGAGCTCGAAGCCCACCTCGCGGAGGCCTTTCTCGCCTTCAACCATCGCGATCTCGGCCGTGCGCGTGAGATCACCTGAGAGCATCAGCGCGCGGCGTGCGATCTCTCCCGACACGCCGGCGGCCTTGGCGATCGCGTCGATCATCAGACCCGCGAGCGCGCCCTGTCTGAGCTCACCCGTGAACAGGCGCTTGACGAAGCCCGCCTCACTCTCGGTGGCCCGGCCGAGGAGCTCGCCGAGGACCTGCTTGCGGCTGGCTGCCGAACCACTTCCGGTCAGCGCCTGGATCTCGGCGATCGCCCGGTCGAGCTCGCCGATTGTGAGCGAGGCCTCCTGGGCGAGCGCGTGCTCGACGCCGTAGATCGTCGAGTAACCGATACCGACTCGCCCTTGCCGAGGCGCGCCGGCGAGGAAGCCGACCGCGAGCGGCACCTCGTCGAGGTCGAGCGCCCTCAGCAGCTCGGCGAGGAGCGCCACCTTTTGCGACCGAGAGCGCGTGTCGGCCACGTTCCTGGAGGCGGTGACGATGTCGGCGAGCAGAGTCACTTACGTGTCGAGACTGCCAGCCGCCGGACCACCGGGAGCGGGGTCCCGGTGGTCCGTGATCCAGATGTGGCCTCAGCGAAGAGCGACTGCGACCTGCTCGAGGAGGTCCATCGCGTCCTGCATGCCGGCTTCCATCCCGGATTCGATGTGTGCGTCGCGATGCTCCCTGCTCGCGTGTTGCACGAGAATCGTGAGGACGGTGCGCCCGTCTTCTTCGGTGAGCGTCAGCGTGTTCACCGCCTCCGCGTCTGGCATGCCCTCGAAGACCTCGGTCGAGACGATCCGCTCGTTCGGGGCGATCTCGCGGTACTCGCCGTGGAAGGCGACCTCGAAACCACCGTCGGCCACCATGACGTACCGCCACTTCCCGCCGACCCGCAGATCGATCTCGGCGACCGTCACCTCGCCGCGGTTTGCACTCCACCAGCGCTTGACCAGCTCGGGCGTGGTGAACGCCTTGTAGACCAGGTCCTTCGGCGCGTCGAACTCCCGCGTGATGAGGATCTGCTCGTCGGTAGGGAGCGTCACCTTCGCCGTCCCGCTACTCGTCACCGCCATCTCCTTCCTCCTTTTGCTTGAGGTGGTCGAGGACGACATCCAGCTGGTCGAACCGCTCCGACCACGAGCGCTCATAGGTCTTCAGCCAGTCATGGATGGGCTTGAGCGCCTGGGCGTTCAGCCGGTACAACCGCTGTCGTCCTGCGTTCCGCACGTCAACCACTCCTACTTCTCGCAGCACCCGCAGGTGCTTGGACACTTGTGGTTGAGCCAGCCCGAGCACGTCGACCAGGTCGTTCACGGGGCGCTCCCCGCCGGCGAGGACGTCCAGGATCTGTCGCCGCCGGGCCTCGGCCACCGCGTTGAACGCATCTGTCGTCGTTGCTGCTCGCGCCATGTCAGCATGATATATGCCTATATAGGAATATGAACCTGGAGTGTCCCTTTCCTCATCGGCCGTTCGTCTTAGAGGCGACCATGTCCCGTGGAAGGAGGAAGCGATGAAGTACATGCTGCTGATTCACCAAGGCGATACGCCGATCCCAGGGTCAGCCGGATGGGAGCGCCTTTCGGAGGACGAACGGAAGGCCATCTACGCCGACTACCAGGCGATCAACGAAACACCAGGCGTCACGCCCTCCGACGTCTGGCTGGAGCCCCCCGAGGCGGCGACCACCGTGCGTGTACAGGACGGCAAGACGCTGACCACCGACGGGCCCTTCGTCGCCATCAAGGAGGCGCTGGGCGGCTACCTCTTCTTCGACGCCGACGACCTCGACGCCGCGATCGAGCTCGCGTCGCGCATTCCGGCGGCGCGCCTGGGCGGTGCAGTAGAGGTGCGCCCGGTCAAGGAGTAAGTGCTCGAGCAGGTCTTCCGAGAGGAGTGGGGCCGCGTCCTCGCCAGCCTGATCGGCTTCCTCGGCGATTTCGACCTCGCCGAGGAAGCCGCCCAGGAGGCGTTCGCAATTGCCGCCGAGCGCTGGCCTCGCGAAGGAACGCCCGCCAACCCGCGCGGCTGGCTCGTGACGACCGCGCGCAATCGCGCGATCGACCGCATCCGCCGTGATCGCACGCTTGCGGCCAAGACCCGGCTGCTTGACGTGCCCGAGACCGTGGAGGAGAACGTGTACGAGACGACGATTCCCGACGAGCGGCTCGAGCTCCTCTTCACGTGCTGCCACCCGGCACTCGCGCTCGACGCCCAGGTCGCTCTGACCCTGCGGACGCTGGGCGGCCTCCAGACGGAGGAGATCGCGCGCGCCTTCCTCGTTCCCGAGGCGACCATGGCCAAGCGGCTCACCCGCGCGAAGCGCAAGATCAAGGCCGCGGGAATTCCGTTTCGCGTGCCGCCGTCCCACCTGCTCCCCGACCGCCTCGTCGCGGTGCTCGCGGTCGTGTACCTGATTTTCAACGAGGGCTACGGCGGCCGCGGAGACCTCGCGGCCGAGGCGCTCCGGCTCGGACGTGCGCTCGCCGAGCTGATGCCCGACGAGCCAGAGGTGCACGGACTGCTGGCGCTGATGCTCGTGAACGACGCCCGGCGCGAAGCGCGATTCGCCGACGGCATGGTCGTCCTCCTCGGCGATCAGGACCGGTCGCTGTGGGACTTCGACCAGATCGCCGAGGGACGCGCCGCGCTCGAGCGCGCGCTGGCGCTCGGCGGCCGCGATCCCTACGTGCTGCAGGCAGCGATCGCGGCCCTGCACGTCGAAGATCCCCAGGACTGGCCGCAGCTCGCGGCCATTTACGGCGAGCTCGCCCGCCGCACCGGCTCGTCGGTCGTCGAACTCAATCGTGCAGCTGCCATGGCCGAAGCGGGCGACGTCGAGGCCGCGCTCGTGCTGGTCGAGAGGCTCGAGCTCGACGGCTACCACTATCTCCACTCGACGCGCGCGGAGCTGCTGCGCCGGCTCGGTCGCATCGAAGACGCCCGCGCGGCCTACGACCGTGCGCTCGAGCTCGTCCACTCGGACGCCGAGCGGCGCTTCCTGGAGCGGCGGTTGGCGGAACTCCCAGGCTGACCGGCGCTACCAATGCCGACGCTCATGGCCGGTACGCGCTTGTGGCGGCGGCCCTCGGCGCCGGCGTGGTTGCAGCCGTCGCGGCGGCGGCGGAACCTCGGACGACGGTCGTGGCGACCGGACTCGCCGTGGGAGCTGGTCTTCCTGCCAGACCGGCGCGCGTTCCTCACCGAGAGGCCGGGGCGGGCCCGTGGTGCTGTTCTCCCGTGGCTTCCGCTCGCGGCGCGTGATCGCAACGCTCGACGTGGACACGGGCGGTCGTAAGGAGGGCGGCCTGCTCGGCATCGCGCTCGACCCCGCCTTCCGGCGCAACGGCCTCGTCTACCTCTATCGCACGGCGACGAACGACGAGAACCGCAACGTGCAGGGAACGTCGCGCCCCTCGGGCGCGACGTTCGTCCACCGGCGCGGATCCGCCTGGACCGGCAGCTTCGTCTTCGGGACCCTGCGTGGCGAGGAGCTCGTCCGCCTGAGGGTCGCCGGCGCACGCGTGCTGGGCGCGCAGCGCCTGTACGAAGACCGGTTCGGCCGCATTCGCAACTTCATCGAGGGACCCGACGGCGCGCTCTACCTCCTGACCTCGAATCGCGACGGGCGCGGCGACCCGTCGCGCGCCGACGACCGCATCATCCGGCTCGTGCCGCCCCGCCGATGAGCGAGGTCGAAGGCTAAGGCACGACCCAACCGCGGCGGCGTAAGCTGAGTTGATGGATGCTGATCGGGCGCGTGAGCTACTGCTGGGCGAGCGGCGGCGGATCGAGCGGGCCATCAGCCGGCTCGGCCACCAGGACGACAGCGAGCCGGCCGACGAGCACGACCCGGCGAATCGAGCCGCAGATCTCTATCAGGACGCACTCGACGAGAGTCTGGCCGAAGACCTCCGCGAGCAGCTCGCCGCCGTCGAGCGAGCGGAGCGACGCCTTGCCGCCGGGACGTATGGCCTCTCGACCGAAAGCGGCCGGCCGATCTCAGACGAACGTCTCGAGGCCGTTCCGACGGCCGAGTTGACGGTGGAAGAGGAACGGGCCCGGGCGCAACGGTGACGACGCCCTCGGCTTCCGTCGGCCTGGAACAACGGCGGTCTTCTCGACGTTTACACCGATGACGGCGAAGGCCAGGTAGGCCGAAGCCGTCTTTCGACTACGGGAGGAAACCCGATGACGCAACATCCCACCATGCATCTCGTCGACGTGCGCTGCTCTGCATGCGGGACGTCGTTCAGAACTCACTCGACCGCGCAGTCAATCTCTGTGGAGATCTGCTCGAACTGCCATCCCGCCTACACCGGGCGCGAGCGCGCGGCTACGAGAGGCGATCGCGTCGAGCGCTTCAACCATCGACGCGCTCTCGCCGTGGCCTAGACACCCGCCCGGCGGCGTGATGGCGTCGAGCCCGAAGGCGGCCACCGTAGCCGCACTCGGCCTCACCCCGGTCTCGGCCCAACTCTCCAACAGCGCTACGGAAGCACCGATCTCAGACGGGGAGAAGTTGCAGTGCCCGAGCCCATTTGTCGACGCCTGCAGGAGCAAGTCGCTCGCCCCGGCGGCTGCGACGGTCTCTGCATACGCGGATTCATGTCCCCAGGGCACCAAGATGCGCCACTTCGTGTGGAGGGTGAGCACGGGATCACGGAGCCGCCACAGGCGTCCGCTTCTCGGCCTCGTCTTTTAGGTACCGCAGCCCGTCGGGGAGGGCGCTGTCCATCGTCTTCTGGAGCGAGCGGCGCATGAGCCGGGCGATGATTCCCTCGAACGACTCCTCTGTCCGCACGAAGGTCTTTCCGTCCCGCGGCTCGAGTCTGTAGAAGTGGATTGCCCTGATGCCGAACGTCTTGCCCGTCCAGGCGATCAGCCGCGGCGGCTCGACGCGCCGAATGGTCGATGTGATCGTGCCAGGGCCCGCCTTCCAACGGAACACAGATCCCGCCGCAACATCCCCTTCCATGGACATCGACTTGATGTCGGGGTTCCAGGTCGGCCACCGGTCGATCGTCGTGAGCACGTCCCAGACCGTCTCGGGAGCAGCGGCGATCTCGATCTCGCTCGCTCCCACAACCGGGGCTGCCTCGTTGATCCCCTGCAGACGTTCGTTCATCGCTCAGTTCCCGGCTTCGAGGATCGTCTTCACCGTGGCGAGGTTAACGTCCCCGCTTTGCGAAGCGCGCCCGACGAGCGGCCCGAAACATCGGCAGCTCCACCCAGCTCGGCTTCGGGGTCGAGGCTGCTCTCCCCGCCCTCTGGACACCCGGCGCGCGCGACGCTTGACTTGAGCCAGGTGAAAGAGCTTCTGACGGGAACGGTCACGTTCCTCTTCACGGACATCGCGGGATCGACGCGGCTCCTCGATGAGCTCGGGCCGGAGGACTATTCGGAGGCGCTCGCGCGTCACCGGCGCTCCCTTCGCGAGGCGTTCGACCAGCACGGCGGTGTCGAGGTCGACACCCAAGGCGATGCCTTCTTCGTCGCCTTTCGGCGAGCCGGGGACGCCGTTGCCGCCGCGGTGAAGGCGCGACACGCGCTCGAAACTGGACCGATCCAGGTTCGGATGGGAATCCATACCGGCGAGCCGCTGGTGGCGGAGGAAGGCTACGTCGGCATCGACGTTCATCGCGCGGCGCGCATCGCCGCCGTTGCCCACGGAGGGCAGGTCGTCCTGTCCGAGACGACCCGGAGCCTGCTCGACAGCGACGCTTCCGTCCGCGACCTCGGAGAGCATCGGCTGAAGGACTTGACCCAAGCGGAGCGCCTATACCAGCTCGGCGACGGCGAGTTCCCGGCGCTCCGGACGCTCGACGCCACGAATCTGCCTGTCGCCGCAAGCCCACTCGTCGGCAGAGAGCGCGAGCTCGACGAGCTGGTTTCGCAACTCTCGAACGGGACACGTCTCCTCACCCTCACAGGACCGGGAGGCACCGGAAAGACGCGCCTCGCGCTGCAAGTCGCCGCCGAACTCGTCGGCACGCTGCGCGACGGTGTCTTCTGGGTACCGCTCGCCGGCCTCAGCGACCCCGAGCTGGTGCCCTCGGAGGTTGCGCAGGCAATCGGAGCGCCGGACGACCTCGGCGGCTTCCTCCGCGGGAGGGAGCTCCTGATCCTCCTCGACAACTTCGAGCATCTCCTCGAGGCCGGCCCGGCCATTAGCAGCGTCCTCGCTGGCTCGCGTGGACTCCGCGTGCTGGTCACGAGTCGGACGCCACTACACGTTTCGGGCGAGCGGGAGTTTCGCCTGGAACCGCTCCCGGCGAGCGATGCAGCCGCTCTGTTCGTCGAGCGGGCCCGAGCAGTCGGCCGGGAGCTCGCACCCGATTCCATCGTCGAAACGATCTGCCGCCGCCTCGACGGTCTCCCGCTCGCGGTCGAGCTCGCGGCCGCTCGGACGAAGCTCCTCGGTCCCGAGCGGCTCCTCGAGCGCCTCGACGCGACCCTCCCGCTCCTGACTGGCGGCGTACACGACGCCCCAGAACGCCAGCGCACCCTGCGCTCCACGATCGGATGGAGCTACGACCTCCTCGATGCGGTCGGCAAGGAGCTCTTCGCACGCATCTCGGTCTTCGCCGGCAGCTTCCCGCTCGCCGCCGCCGAGAGAGTTTGCGACGCCGACCTCGACGGCCTCGCTGCACTCGTCGACTCGAGCCTCCTGAAACCAATCGGCGACGACCGCTTCCTGATGCTGGCGACGATTCGCGAGTACGCGCTCGAAAGGCTCGCAGGCTCGACGGGGGCCGAGGAACTACGGAGGCAGCACGCGAGCTTCTTGGCTGAACTCGCGGAGCAGGCGTACGGGCACCGGTTCGACGCCGAGGCGGAATGGTCCGAACGGCTGGAGATCGATCATGACGACCTTCGTGCTGCGCTCGATTGGCTGGCGGCGAGCGACCCTGACCGCGCCCTCGAGCTCGCAGGCGCCCTGGGCTGGTTCTGGCTCTCCCACGGGCTTCTTTCCGAGGGACGCGGGCGAATGGCTAACGTGCTCGCCGGGTCGACGGCGAGCGGACGAGGCCGGGCCCGGGCACTCACCGCGCTAGGGTCGCTCACGGCCCGGCGCGGCAATGTCGACCAGGGGCGAGCGCAGCTCGAGGACGCGATCGGTCTCTGGGACGAGCTCGGCCAGCGCGACGAGCTCGCTTCGGCGCTCGACGCCCTCGGCTGGCTCCTCGTCTACAACGCGGCCGACAACGCCAGCTCCCTCGAGGCATTCGAGCGGAGCCTCGAGCTCCGCCGCGAGCTGGGGGATCGGGCGGGCGAGACGCGCGCCCACGTGGGCGTCGCCCAGGTGTTCGTCGCGATGGGCGAGGTCGAGCCGGCGGAGTCACTGTCGCGCGAGCTGCTCAAGCTTGCTCGGGGAGACGCGCGCACCGAGCACTTCGCGTTCCACTTCCTCGCCGACTGCGTGCTGATTCGCGGCGATGCCGAGGAGGCCGAGAAGCGCTACCGCGAGAGCTTGCAGGCGGCGCTGCCGCTCGGAGACGTTTTCGAGACAAGCTTCGAGGTTCAGGGCGTGGCCATGGCGGCAGCCGGCGCCGGCGACCCGCATCGCGCGCTTCTCTTGGCCGGGTCGGTCGAGGCGCACTTGGAGTCACTCGGGACCTCGATCTCGGTCCCGTTCTGGGACTCGCTCCTCGAGCGCTATCTCGGCGCCGCACGCGAGCGACTCGGCCCGAACGCCGCTGCCGTGTGGGAAGAAGGGCGCGCGCTGGCGTTCGACGACGCCGTGGAGCTCGCCCTGGCCCCATGAGATCTGCGGATGCGGCCCGGCTCGCGGCCGGCGGGCGGGCGCGGCGTCTCGTCCGCTGCGCCCG
>DASQTZ010000072.1:0-21122 GCA_035641605.1 Gaiellaceae bacterium
TCGATGCCGCTCTTCGGATCCTCGACGTTGCCTTGGCGCTCCTGTTCCTGGCAATCGCCGCGCTTCCGATGCTCGTCCTCGCCCTCGCGATCCTCGCGACCAGCGGGCGTCCGATCTTCTACCGCGGCCGGCGTGTGGGGCGCGGAGGGCGCTTCTACACGATGTTCAAGTTCCGGACGCTGCGGGCCGGCGCCGAAGAACGCCTGGGCCCGTTCCTCGGCCCGGAGCTTGTCGAGAAGACACGCGAGGAGCGCACGACCGTCGGGCGCTGGCTGCGCGCGACACAGCTCGACGAGCTACCCCAGCTCTTCAACGTCCTCCGCGGCGACATGAGCCTCGTCGGCCCCAGGCCGATCCGCCCGATCTTCTTCGAGCAGCTCGCCTCGGACCTTCCGGCCTACTGGCAGCGGCTAGTCGTCCGGCCCGGTCTCACCGGCTTCGCGCAGGTGCGGCGCGGCTACGAGACGTCGATGGCGGAGAAGCTCGCCCATGACCTGGAGTGGATCGCCGATCGCTCCGTCGGCCTCTACCTCCGCACGCTGGGAGCGACCGCCTGGCGCGTGCTCGGCCAGTCGCTGCGCGGAGCGTTCCGACCGACGAAAGTAGATTAGGACGGTGGCTCTCCCGGTGATGCCGTCGAGTTTGTGGGTCGCGAGCACCAAGCCAGAGGTCGCACTTGCCTGCGTCCAAGGCTGCTCGCTGCCTTGGCAAAGGGAAGGGTGGGCTCTGGCGCCGCGTGATCGCGGGCCACAAGCCGACATGTATCGCCGGGTGAGCCACTAGGTGTGTGGGATTTGCGGACTCGCGTCGCCGAGCGGCGCGGTCGACCCCGAGCGCCTGCGCGCGATGAGCGCCACGCTCGTCCAGCGCGGGCCCGACTCCGACGGTCAGCTCATCGACGGTCCCGCCGGGCTTGCAGCCCGCCGGCTCTCGATCATCGACCTCGAGACGGGCGACCAGCCGATCGCGAACGAGGACGGCACGATCCACGTCGTCCAGAACGGAGAGATCTACAACTACCGCGAGCTTCGTGCGGGGCTGGAGGTCGCCGGACACCGCTTTGCGACCCGTTCCGACACCGAGGTACTGGTGCACCTCTACGAGGAGCACGGCGACGGGTTCGCGGAACGCCTGCGTGGCATGTTCGCCGTCGCCCTCTGGGACGCCGGGCAGCGACGGCTCGTCCTCGCCCGCGATCCGTTTGGGATCAAGCCGCTCTACTACCGCGTCGGCGCGGACGACCTTGCCTTTGCCTCGGAGCTTCGGGCGCTGCCGCGCGGCGAGATCGACTTCGACGCGCTCGAGGCGTTTCTCGCCTTCAACTCGATCCCTGGGCCGTACTCGATCTTCCGAGACGTCAGGAAGCTCCCGCCTGGGCACCTGTTGGTCTGGAAGGACGGCGAAGTAAGCGTGTCCCGCTTCGCGCGAACGGCGCCGGTGGCGGCTTCGGAGGTACGGGGCGAGGACGAAGACGAGCTCGCCGAGGAGCTCCGTGGCCGGCTTCGCGACTCCGTCCGCGCGCACCTGATCGCCGACGTCCCGGTCGGGGTGCTTCTCTCAGGCGGAGTCGATTCGTCCGTGCTTGCCGCGCTGGCGGCACAGGAGAGCTCCGAGCCGGTGCACACCTTCTCGATCGGCTTCGAAGAGCGCTCCTTCGACGAGCTCGACGACGCTCGTGCCGTTGCACAGCTCTACGGAACCCGTCATGAGGAGCTCGTGCTCCGACCGGACGCCGCACTCCTCCTGCCTGCACTCGCGGATGCGTTCGACGAGCCCTTCGCCGACTCATCAGCGCTTCCGACGTACCTCGTCTCCGAGCTCGCGGCCCGGCACGTAAAGGTCGCGCTCTCGGGCGAAGGCGGCGACGAGCTCTTTGGCGGCTACTACACGTATGCTGCCGACCTCTTGGCGCTCCGCTTCGGACGGCTGGCGCCACTGGCCCGCCCACTAGTCGAGCGCCTTCCGAGCTCGAGCCGGAAAGCCAGCTTCGACTACAAGGCAAAGCGCTTCGTCCGCGGTGCCATTCTCCCGCCGCTCGAGCGCCATCACGCCTGGAAGGAGATCTTCTCTCCGGAGGCGCGCGCCGAGCTGACGCTCCAGCGACCCGGTTTCGACCCCGTCGACCTCTTGCGGACGCGCTATGCGGAGACCGAGCGGGCGGAGCTACTCGCGCGCCTCCAGGACGTCGATCTCGGCATCTACCTCGTCGACGACCTGCTCGTGAAGACCGATCGGGCCTCGATGGCCCATTCGCTCGAGGCGCGCGTCCCCTATCTGGATCCGCTCGTCGCCGGGCTCGCCCAGGCGCTGCCGACCCGCCTCAAGGTCAGCGGGCTGCGCAAGAAGCGGCTCCTCCGGGCAGCGGCCGCGCCGCTCCTGCCGCGCGGGATCGTCTATGGGCGCAAGCGAGGCTTCTCGATTCCGGCCGCGGCGTGGCTCCGAGGCGAGCTGGAGCCGTTCGCACGGGATGTTCTCTCCACCGAGACACTGCGACGGCAGGCGTTCTTCCGGCCGGAGCCCGTCACACGCCTGGTCGACCGGCACGTTGCAGGCAAGGAGGACCTCTCGCGGCAGCTGTGGGGTCTGCTCGCCTTCACGCTCTGGTATGAGCGCCACGTGGAGCGCACGCCCGGTGCTCTGCGGGAACCGCGGCTCACCCAAGCCCTAGCTTGAGAGTCTGGATCGATATGACGGCGCCGGCGCACGTGCTGGTGTTCCGGCCGCTGATCGGGATCCTTCGCGGACGCGGCGCCGAGGTGGACGTCACCGCGCGGAGCTACGCGCAAACGCTCGAGCTCCTCGAGCTGCACGGCATCGAGGCTGAGGTCTTCGGCCGCCACGGCGGCCGCTCGAGACTGGGGAAGGCGCGAGCCCTCACGTCACGGCTCGGGGCGCTCAAGCGCTGGGCAAAGGGCCGCGAGTTCGACCACGCGCTCGCCCACGGCTCACATGAGCTGACGATCACGGCCCGCCGTCTCGGGATCCCGAGTGCCACGACCTTCGACTACGAGTTCGCCTGGCTGCAGCACCAACTCGGCCTGCGCGCCGCGACGCGCGTGGTCGTCCCCGAGGCCATTCCGCCCGAGCGGCTCACGCGCTACGGCGTGCGGCCCCCGAAGCTCAGGCAGTACGAGGGGTTGAAGGAGGAGTACTACCTCGCCGACTTCCAACCCGACCGGTCGGCGGCCGAAGCGCTCTCCCTCGACCCACGCCGGACGCTCGTGGTGGTGCGCACACCTCCGGACGTCTCCCTCTACCACCGCGGCTCCAATCCGCTCTTCCCGCAGGTGCTCGAGCATCTCGGGCGGCAGGACGACCTCCACGTCGTCGTTCTCCCGCGCACGAAGGAGCAGGGCGAGTACGTCCGCTCGCTCGGCCTGCCTGCGGTTGTCGTCCCCGAGCACGCGGTCGACGCGCAGAGCCTGATCGCGCTCAGCGATCTGGTCGTCTCCGCCGGCGGGACGATGAACAGGGAAGCGGCCGCTCTCGGCACCCCCGTCTACACGACGTTCGGCGGGCGGCTGGGTGGTGTCGACGAAGAGCTGATCCGCCAGGGCCGGCTCGTGCCGATCACCGACCCGCGCGCGCTTGTCGTCGAGAAGCGGGACTCAGGCGAAGGGGCGCGCGTCCGGCGCGATCCCGCCCAGCTCCTGGACCTGCTGCTCGCGCCCTAGGCGCGCGGGTGACTTCATCATGATGGAGAGCCGCGAGACGGCCTCTAGCGTCTCACCGTCGTGCACCAACCGCTCGAGCTCGGCCAGCTCTTCCTCGAGCCAGTCCGCGGCGATCGGCACCCGCCGCGCGCGGCGGATCTTCGGGTGGCCGGTCTCTGCGACCTGCTCGTCCACGCCCCAGAGCTCTTCGTGCAGCTTCTCGCCCGCCCGAACCCCGATGAACGCGAACGGGATGTCGCGCTCGGGTTCCTTGCCGGAGAGGCGGATCATGTCCCGTGCAAGGTCGAGGATCCCGACCGGCTCGCCCATGTCGAGGACGAAGATCTCGCCGGCGCCGCCGATCGACCCGGCCTGGACGACAAGCGACGCCGCCTCGGGGATGGTCATGAAGTAGCGCGTCATCTCCGGGTGCGTGATCGTCACCGGCCCGCCCTTCTCGATCTGGCGCTTGAAGATCGTGATCACGCTGCCGGCCGAGCCGAGGACGTTGCCGAACCGCACGGCGACGAAGCGCGTCGGCACCTCGGCACGGCTCCCGTAGCCCTCCACGATCCACTCGCAGAGCGCCTTGCACTGTCCATAGACGGCCTTCGGGTTGAGCGCCTTGTCGGTCGAGATCAGGACGAAGCGCTTGGCGCCGAACTCGACGGCCGTATCGGCGACGACCTTCGTCGCAAGGACGTTGTTCCGCACCGACTCGAGCGGGTTCGCCTCCATCAGCGGCACGTGCTTGTAGGCGGCCGAATGGAAGACGACGGCCGGCTGGTAGCGCTCGAAGATACTCCGCATACGCCGGCGGTTCGCCACGTCGGCGAGCACCGGGATGCTCGCGGTGAACTCGCGCTCGTCGACGAGCTCGCGCTCGATCTCGAACAGCGCCGTCTCGCCCTGGTCGACGAGCACGAGCCGTGCCGGCCGCGCGCGGGCGATCTGACGGCAGAGCTCGGAGCCGATCGAGCCGCCGGCCCCGGTGACGAGCACGGTCTCGCCCTCCAGATACTCCGAGATCGCCTCGAGGTCGACCTCGACCGGCTCGCGGCCGAGTACGTCCTCCACCTGCACCGGTCGGATGCGACCCGCAAGGTTCTCCTCGTCGGCGATCAGCTCGTAGAGGCCCGGCAGCGTCTTGACCGGGATCCCCTCACGACGGGCGACCTCGACCACCTTCTGACGATGCTCACCGGAGGCGGACGGAATCGCGATCAGCAGCTCGTCCGGACGGTTGTCGCGGAGGATGTGCGGCAGCTCCTCCGTCGTCCCGAGCACTCGGACCCCGTGGACGCGCAGGTTCTTCTTGCGCGGGTCGTCGTCGACGAGCCCGATCGGGGTGTAGCCGAGCTGCCGCGACCGCTGCATCTCGCGGATCACGAGCTGACCGGCGTCGCCGGCGCCGACGACGACGACTTCTTTTCCGCGGGCGACGAGCCTCGACGCAGCGGGCCGCTCGAAGATCGTGCGGGCAGCGAGCCGCGTGCCGGCAACGAGGCCGAGGAGCAGGACGAAGTCGATCAGCACGACGCCGCGGGGCAGCCGGCGCTCGAATGGATCGCCGAAGTAGACGGCGAGGGCGGCGAGCGCTGAGGCTACGAGCACGCCGAGTGCGGCGCGCCACATGTCCTTCGTCGAGACGTAGCGCCACCAGCGGTTGTAGAAGCCCACTGCGACGAAGACGCCGAGCTTGATCGCCACGACGAGGGCGGTCGTGAACACCAAGCCCTCCTCGAACGTCGGCGGCACGTTGAAGTCGAAGCGAAGCTGGAACGCGAAGAACCAGGCGGCCGCGATGAGGCCCGCATCCGCGACCAGCTGCCAGAGCCTGTGCCGGTTTACGGGGATGCTCATCCGACACCCACCCCGACGGCGGAGCGCACCGTCTCGACGACGCGCTCCTGCACCTCGACGGGGATGCCGGGCCAGAGCGGCACGGAGAAGTTCTCCTCTCCCGCGCGCTCCGTCTCGGGCAGCGAGCCCGGCTTCCAGCCGAGGAAGCGCAGCGCGGGTTGGAGGTGGAGCGGCGTCGCGTAGTAGACAGCCGAGGCGATGCCGACGTCGGTCAGCGCCGTCCGGATCCGATCGCGCTCCGGTGAGCGGCAGACGAAGAGGTGGTATACGTGCCCGGTTTCGTCCTCGGGGATCTGCACAAGCTCGCCGAGGCCGAGCTCCGCGTAGCGGGCGGCAGCTTCCCGGCGGCCCCGGGTCCACTCGTCGAGATGAGGGAGGAAGACGCGCAGAAATGCGGCCTGGAGCTCGTCGAGGCGCGAGTTGTAGCCCACGAACTGGAAATCGGTCTTGTCGCGCGAGCCGTGGAAGGCCAGCATGCGAATCCGCTCGGCGAGCTCTTCGTCGTTCGCGGCCACGAGTCCTCCGTCACCCAGGCAGAAAAGGTTCTTCGTCGGGTAGAAGCTGAAGGTCGAGACCGTGGAGCTCGCAATCCCCGGCGAACCGAATGCCTGGGCCGCGTCTTCGATCAGTTGTGGGCCGAGACCGCCGAGCTCGGTTAGCGCGGCCGGCCGGCCGAACAGATGAACCGGAATGATCGCCCGAGTCCGGCTCGTGATCCGGCCGGCAACGTCCTCCGGATCGAGGTTTAGCGTCCCCGCATCGATCTCCGCGAAGACGGGCGTCGCGCCGCGGCGGGCAATCGACTCTGCAGTCGCGTAGAAGGTGAAGGCGGGACAGATGACCTCGTCGCCCGGACCGATGCCCATCGCGTCGAGGACGAGCACGATCGCATCGGTGCCGTTGGCGACCCCGATCGACTGCTTGACGCCGAGGTAAGCGGCCGCCTCGGCTTCGAATGCCTCTACGTTGGGGCCGCGGATGAACGACGAGGAGTCGAGGACCGCCTCGAACCGCTCCCGCATCTCCTCGATCACGGGCGCGTATTGCGCCTTCACGTCAACGAGCGGGATCTTCGGCACGGCGGCCCAGTCTAGAAGAACGCCGATGACGGACGAAAGCGGCCACGACGAAGAGCACGATCGCCGCAACCACGACGTACTCCGCGTACCTGAAGCGATGGTGGAAATCTTCCCAGCGCGACCCAACGGCCCACCCGATCCCAGCGAAGCCGAACGCCCAGAGAAAGCAGCCCGGAATCGTCAGCAGCGTGTAGCGGCCCAGCGGCATGCGCACGACGCCGGCGGGGATCGCGATGAACGACCGGACGACGGGGGTAACGCGGCTGATCGCGACGGCCCAGTCGCCGTAGCGGTCGAACCAGCTCTCGGCGCTCGAGAGACGCTCGGGGGTGATGTGAAACCAGCGGCCGCGGCGTTCGAGGAACGGTCGACCGCCGTAGAAGCCGATCGCCCAGCCGCCGATCGAGCCGATGACGTAGCCGACGCCGCCGGCAATCGCCATTGCGACGAACGCCCAGAGCTCAGACTCGAGTCTCTCTCCGAAGAGGACCACGTCCTGGCCGGCGAAGGCCCCTGCCGCAACGGCGCCCGCATAGACCATCACCAGCTCACTCGCCGCGGGCAGTACCGCATCGATCAGCATCAGTGCGAAGACGGCGTAAAGGCCGTGGTCGCCCACGAGCGACGTCAGCGCGTCGGTGATCGCCTCGAGCACGAGCCGAGTGTAGGGGCGCTACCGGCGCCTGACCCGGAACGAGCGGGCGAGCTCCACCTTCCCCGGGCCCGCGATCGCCGTCACCTTGGCGACGTACGTTCCGGAGAAGACCGTCTTCCCATTCGGGTACTTGCCGTTCCAGGTTGCGACGACCCGGCCGGCCGGGACCCGCGCGTTGCGGATCGTGCGGAGCAACTGACCCGTCTTGGACGTGATGCTGACGCTGACCCGGGCCGGCCGAGCGAGCTGAAAGCCGATTGTGACCCGGCCCCCGCGCTTTCGGCGGACGATGGCGCGCAGCGGTTTCACGGTGATGAAGCCGAGCGTGTTGTTGAGGTGGAAGGCCCGCTCGGCGGTCGAGCTCTTGCCCTCGAAGTCCACGGCGTTTACTGTGAACCGCCAGCGACCCTCGGGCTCGGAGTCGCCGTTCGAGCGCCCCGTCCAGTCGAAGCGATAGACCCCCGGCCGGCGCGCTCCCAAGTCGATCGAGCGCGTCGCCCCGCCCGGACCCGTGAGCGTCGCCGTCACCGTCGACTGGCGCACGACCTTGTAGGTCAGCGTCTGCTTGTCGCCGGCTCCGTCTCCGTTGGGCGAGAACGACAGCTCGGGCGGCGGCGCGTAGACGCCGAAGTAGCTGACCACGAGCGACTCGGCCACCATCCGCTCGCCGCCGGTGTCGGAGGGCCGACTGAGCAGCTGGCCGTCGAATGCCATCGTCGAGGAACCGCCGGCGTCGAGTGCCGAGGCGGTAACCGCGCCGAGGCGGATCATTGCCTGGGCGAGCTCGAAGTTCGTCATCCCCGCCGAGTAGCCCGGCCGCCGGCCGTCGACCACGAGCATGACGATCCGGCCGTCCGCGCGTTGCCCGACCGCGGTGCGGGGGTGGCGGCGGTTCAGGTGGTAGCTCCCGAAGTCCTCGAGCGCGTTGAAGATCGGCTTGCCGGCCCGGACGATGACCGGTCCGCCGCCCAGCGCCTCCGGGACGTCACGCCACTCCGGACGGAGGACGAGCCGCACGGTGACGAGTTGTCCGGCGGCGGCCTCGACGGCGAGCCGCTGTCCCTGCGATCCCTTGGCCGCGAGCACCGCGCCGTCGGGCGGGATCGGCGTCCCGCCGGGCCGGTTCTCGCGGACGAAGCCGACGAGATCCGCGTTCGGTGACGCCGCGGGGAACGGTGAGAGCACCGCTTCGACGACGCCGCTGTTGGCCGGCGTCGTCCCGCCGTATGCCGGCGTGTAGATGCTTGTCCCATTTGGCCCCGGAGGTCGATTGAGGAGGTGAACGGGCCGCCGTGGGCCCGCTCCCTGCCAGGTCGCGAGCATCGCGATCCTCTCCACACGCAGGTTGCCGGCGGTGTCGACCCCGACCATCGATCGCTTCGGATGCGGCGTCGTCTTCAGGACACCGTCCTGGATCAGACCGCTGCTCGGGATGCCGTCTGCCCAGGTGAAGAGGTCGCCGTTGACGCCGGCTGTGGTCGAGCTCTGCACGGCCCGTCGCTGCATCGACGTCACGCGCTCCCGGCCGACCACTGCACCGTTCGAAAGGACGGGCTGCAGCTTGTACAGCGCGCCGTCGGGCTTCGGGGCGGAGAGAATGTGCAGGCGCATCGGGCCGAAGCGGGTGAACTGAAGCCGCTTCTCGTAGGTGACGCCGGGCATCAGGATCTCCACCGCCCCCGCGGCGGGCGAGGCGAAAATGCCTGCAAGCAGGCAGCAAATGACGGCCCGACGCACCACGACCCGCGATTGAGGCTACCGAAAAGGACGGGTCCTTACAGGATTCGTACAGGTTCCCCGCCTAGCGATGGACGGGGAACACAATTCTCCTCGCTAGGCTGGCGAGGTGGAGCCCGCGATCCAGGTTCGAGGTCTCGTCCGAGAGTTCAAGGGCGGCATTCGTGCCGTGGCGGGCATCGATCTCGAGGTTGCCCCCGGAGAGATTTACGGCTTCCTCGGTCCGAACGGCGCCGGGAAGTCGACGACCGTGCACGTGCTGACGACGCTCCTGCCTCCGACCGCGGGCAGCGCGACAGTCGGCGGCTTCGACGTCGTCAAGCAAGGCGCCGAGGTCCGGCGGACGATCGGCGCGGCGCTGCAAGAAGCTGCGCTCGATCCGCTGCTGACCGGCCGGGAGCACTTGCGCCTCCAACTCGCGCTGCACGGCATCCCGCGCGCGGAGCGTCCGGCACGAACCGACGCGCTGCTCGAGCGAGTGGGTCTTCGCCTGGCCGCGGATCGTAAGATCGGCGGCTACTCGGGCGGCATGAAGCGACGGCTCGACCTGGCGCTCGCGCTCGCCCATCGTCCTCGGATCCTGTTCCTCGACGAGCCGACGACGGGTCTCGACCCTCAGAGTCGGAGCGCGTTATGGGACGAAGTCGTGAGGCTGAAGCGCGACGAGGGCGTCACCGTCTTCCTCACGACCCAGTACCTCGAGGAGGCCGACCTGCTCGCCGATCGCGTCGGGATCATCGACCACGGGCGGATCGTCGCGGAGGGCACGCCGGCGAGCCTCAAGGCCGACATCGGCCGCCCGACCGTCGAGGCACTGCCCGCGGATGGAACCGAAACGACTGCCCTGGAAGGGATCCTCGGTCGCTTCGGCGAGCTGCAGCCGTCGACGACGGGCGTTGCCGTCCGGCTCGACGGCCAGGGCGACCTCGCCGACGTCGTCCGCGCGCTCGACTCGGCGGAGGTGCGCGTCGCCGATCTCCATCTGCACGCACCGACTCTGGACGACGTCTTCCTCGCCAAGACCGGTCGCTCGCTCGAAGGCTCCGAGGAGCCCGAACCTCAGCCGGAATGAGCCTCGCGGCTCAGGTACTCCACCTGGCGCGCCGCTCGGTGATCCGGACGCTGCGCCAGCCCGCCAACTGGATCACGCCGCTCGTCTTTCCGGTCGCGCTGATGGCGGTGAACACCGGCGGGCTCGACGCGGCGACCAACCTTCCCGGCTTCCCGAGTGACTCGTTCCTCGCCTTCTTCCTCGCCTTCCCGTTCATCCAGGGCGCGCTCTTCGCGACGGTCAATGCCGGCGTCGATCTCGCACGCGACATCCAGACGGGGTTCCTGAACCGGCTCTCGCTGACGCCTATGCAAGGGGCGGCGCTGCTCGTCGGCCACCTCGGCGGCGTCATCGCGATGGGCTTCCTCCAGGCCCTCTGGTACCTCGCCGTCGGCCTCGCGATCGGCGTCAGGCTCGAGTCCGGCGTTCTCGGCGCGCTCGTGATCTTTGTGCTTGCCGTCCTGATCGTGCTCGCCTTCGGATCCTTCGGCGCGCTCGCAGCGCTCCGGACCGGTTCGACCGAGGCGGTGCACAGCCTCTTCCCGGTCTTCTTCGTCTTCCTGTTCATCTCGTCGATGAACTTGCCGCGGAACCTGATCGAGACCGACTGGTTCCGGATCGCGGCGTCGCTGAACCCGGTCTCCTATTTGATCGAGGCGATTCGGAGCCTAGTCATCGTCGGGTGGGACGGGCAGGCGCTCGCACTCGGGTTCGGCTTCACCATCGCGCTTGCGATCCTCGGGTTGACGCTCTCGTCGCTGGCATTGCGGGGAGTGATGGCGAGGACATGAGGACACTTAGCGTCGCGTCGGCGGTGGGGTGGCGGATGCTGCACAACAACTTGACGACGCCGTCGCTGCTGATCCCCGGGCTCGCATTCCCGCTCTTCTTCTTCGTGGCGTTTGCCGGGGGGTTGTCGCGCGTGAACGACGTGCCGGGCTTCCAGTTCCCGGTCGGCTACACGGCGTTCCAATTCGTCTTCGTGCTGCTCCAGTCCGCGGCGTTCGCCGGGGTCTTCACGGGCTTCGGCATCGTGCGAGATTTCGAGACCGGCTTCGCGCGGCGGTTGCTGCTCGCTGCGCCGGACCGGCGCGGGATCCTCCTCGGCTACGCCCTCGGCGCGCTCGGGCGCTGGGCGGTGACGGCCACGGTCTTGACGGTGGTCGCCCTCGCGGCCGGCATGGAGGTCGGCGGCAACGGCGTCGACATCTTCGCGCTCTATGCGCTGGCCGTGCTCGTCAACGCGTGTGGCTTGCTCTGGTCGGCGGGAATCGCGATGCGGCTGCGGACACTCCAGGCCGCGCCGCTGATGCAGCTCCCGATCTTCCTCAGTCTCTTCTTCGCGCCCGTGTTCGTGCCCGTCGACCTGCTCGCCGACTGGCTGCGGGTGATCGCGCACCTGAACCCCGTCACGCTACTGCTCGAGGCCGGCCGGAGCCTGATCGCCGGGACGCCGACTCACGTCGGCTACGCGTTTGCCGCTGGTTCGGGCCTGGTCGGGGTTTTCTCGCTGTGGGCGGTTCGCGGCCTGCGGAAGGCGGAGGCCGCCGGGGGTTAGAGCTTGCTGATCGCGACGTACGCGTAAGCCACGGCGCCGAGGGTCCCGACGACAGCTCCGATCGCGACGGCTGCGGTGGCAAGGCGGCCCTCCCCCATTCGGCCAAGCGCGATTCCACCCGCCGCGAGCACGAAGAAGAACCCGAGAAACGCCAGCGGGATGCTGACGACAGCAAGGACGCTGGAGATGAATCCTCGCCGGGATGCGCGCTCTCCCGACGTTCTGGGCAGGACGAGCCCAAAGAGCAGGATCGCGACCAGAACGCAAAGACCCGCTGCGACAAAGAACGCAGGCGGATCCTCCAGGCCGGGATCGTCGCCCATCAGGTGATCCGCGGCCATCGCTCCAATTGCCACTGCTGTCGCCAAGACACCGATCATTGCTCTAACGCCGCCCGCACCCGCGCCTGGAAGCCGGCGACGAGCCGTTCGCTCTCAGGAAGCAACCGGCCCTCGGGAATCACGCCCGAGCCGGCGCCGCGCTGGACGAGCTCGACCAGCCGCGCATCCTCGCGGCCGACCTGGTCGTCGAACTCCAGGAACTCCGCCACCCACTCCTCGGTCGCGTCGGAAGCGAAGAAGTAGTCGAGGATGCGCCGGGTTCGGTCCGGAGCAAGCGGGAGGATCGGGCCGATCGAGAGGTTCGGCCGGCCGGGGAAGATGTTGATCCCGGTGTTCGGCCAGATGAAGTGGAACTGGCCGATGGGGAGCTCGGCGTCGCCGCGGCTGCGCAGCTGCCCGAACTGGCTCCAATGCGAGTCGCCGGTCACGAGCTCGTAGTTGTCCGGCGACACGTCGACCAGGCCCGAGAAGCCCGGGTGCGCAACAGCGCAGTGGTAGCACTCGAGGAAGTTCTCGCAGGCAATCTTCCAGTTCGCTGCGACCTCCCAGTCGGCGCGGTGGTGGAGGACGAGCTCGTCGACGTCGAGGGCGTCGCCGATCCGCCGCGGAATGTCGCCGAGCACCTCGGCGAGCGGCGTCGCCTCCTCGTCGAGGTTGACGAAGCGGAACGGCCCCCAGCCTTCGAGGCGCGCCGGCGCCAGCGAGACGCCGGTGAGGTCGACGTCCTCCCGCTCGGAACGCGGCGCTGCACGAAGTGATCCGTCCAGGTCGTATGTCCACGCGTGGTACGGACACTGGAGCGTCTTCCGGCTGCCCTGCTCCTCGACGAGGATCGACCCGCGGTGCCGGCAGACGTTGACGAACGCACGCTCGGCGCCGTCCTCCGCTTTGACGAGCACGACGGGGACCTGTCCCGCCCAGCCCGGGACGACGTCTCCCGGTTCTCCGAGCCGCCCGAGGTAGTGCCAGGCAGGGCGGAAGATCGCCTCCTCCTCCCGCGCGAGCACCGTCGGGTCGCGGTACCAGCTCCAGGGTGTCGTACGGTCGTTCACGGCGCCAGCGCGAGCCCCGCCTCGCGAATGGCGGCTGTCGTGACGGTGTCCTCGCCCAGCCCGATCGTCTCCTGCAGCGCCTGCTGGGCGACCGTCAACACGGCCCGGAGGTTGTTGTCGTTCGCGGCGTAGTACTCGAGGAGCACCGTCTCGAAACCCGGCTCGAAGACTTCGTCGACCGACGCGTCGGCCACGGCCGGAAGGGTGCTGGGGTCGATGCCGGCTTCCAGCTGCCTCGCCTCCTCAGCGGCGGTCGCAAGAGCCCTGATCCGTACATCCAGGAGCTCTCGAAGCGGTTCCGGACGGTCGATCGGAGGCACGGACAGCTGGACGTTGAAGTAGCCGTTGGCCGCAGCCGAGCGAAACGGGGACGACGAGCAGTACTCGGGATGAACCGCCATCACGACCGCCCAGTCGAGCTCGGCCAGCATGCGACACGTATCGGTGAAGAAAGAGTCGATCAGGGACTCGCGGGTCGACGGGTCGAGGCGCAGCCACCGGTCCGAGTCGTCGATGATCACGACGGGCGTGCGCCGGAGATCCTCACGGATCAGCTCGACGAGCCGCCCGAGGCTGGCGACGAAATCACCGCGGTTCCTTGCCACGTTGGGATTGGCCAGCGTCCGCTCGACCTCCTCGCTCCAGCCCGGCTCGATCCATTTCAAGGCGAGCTTGAAGGAAACGGTCTGCTTGAAGCGCGTCGTTTGCCCGGGGACAGTGCGACTCGTCTCGATCAGGAAAGCCTCGCGCTCGGCGCTGCTCATCGCTCCGGCATCTCGCGCCCACCCGACGAGCTGGCGGATCAGGTGGCGCGCGAACTCCGGCGGATCCTTGAGCGTCTGCTCCCCCTCGTGCGCTGCGGAGATCCAGATCGGCGCGAAGTCGCCCTCGCCCGTGCCCATGACGTACTCGACCATGCTCGACTTTCCGCATCCGATCGGGCCGATGAGCGCGATCCGCTGGCCGTTCGCGATGTCGTCCGCCAACCGGCTCTCGTGCCGGCCGCCCAGGAGCCGCTCAAACGGGACGTAGAGAAAGGTCCGGTAACCGGGGAGCGCGACTGGATCGAACGCGTGAGTCGCGTTGAGCAGATTGAGGAGGTCGAGACCCGCGGTCATCATGGGGTGGGTTCGAACACCCGGCGGGGCCGCGTTCCCGCCGACGGGCTCGACGTCGCGCGCACGAGGTCGTGCTCCGTCAACTCCCCGAATACCTGGGAGGCGCGGCTCCTGGACCAGCCCAGCCTCTGGAGCAGTCCTTGGTCGGAGGGGCTCGCCGGACCGTTTGCCTCGAGTTCCGCCAACAGACGTCGGGCGGGCTCGCTGAGCTCGGCGACCCTCCGCTCTCGTTCCTCGCTTCGCCTGGCCACCTGGCTGGGATCGCGCCCTTCCACGGCAACTTCGTGCGCCATCGAGAGCAGGCGTCGAGGATGACCGCCGGCCTCCGCCACGATCTGGTCGAGGGCGTCGTCGGCAAGCGCCTCGGGCGAGACACGGCGGCGCACGAGCTGCGCCGACTCCTCGGGTGTTAACGGCTGCAACTCGACGATCCGGCGCCAGAAGGCATCCGCCGGGGGCGCGGTGTAGGCAGCCCGATCGCGCTCGTCGGCGGCCACGCACCAGACGAGCGGCAGCTCCCACAGCTCGTCGCGAAGGCGTCCGAAGAGCGTCCTCGCGACGTCGGCCGACGGCAACTCGTCGACGAGCACGATCGTCTCCTCCTCCGGAAGACCGGCTCGGAGGGTGGCGACCTCGGCGAGGAGGGTGTTTGTCTCGGTGTGCGGCGGCCAGAGGCCCAGCTGTCCGGTCGTTGGAGCCTCCTCGTCGAGCCGGACTCGAGACCAGGCCTCGATCCGATCTCGAAGGAGTCTCAGGAACTCCTCGGTCGACCGCGCGACTCGGCCCTCGACGAGCACGACCGCCCGCTTGTCCGTCGTCTCGAGCGAATGGCGCAGCTGGCGAAGCAGGGAACTCTTGCCTGCGCCTCGAAATCCGAGGACGAGGACATTCCCGCGATGGAGCAGGGTCGCTCGGATAGCCTCGAGAGGCTCGGCGCGATCGACGAAGAGCGCTCGATCTCGTTTGGTATCGCCGAGCGGACGGCCCGAAAGATCTGGAATCGACATCCTTAACGATTCTAACGTTAGTTTCGTTAGAGCGTCAACAGAGGCGGAACGCGCCGGGCTCACGCAGCTAACGTTAGGAGCGTTAGCGTAGGAAGAAGGGCGGATCGTTGAGCGCCGCGTCGGCGACGATCGCGATCGCGTAGCCCACGATGAGTAGGACCCCGGTCGCGAGGTGCAGCTGAATGTTCTTCGCCATCGCCGGCATCAAGGCGTACGGCTGCTCGTAGGACTCTTTGAGCGCCCGGTACACGGGCAGCGCGAGTGGAGCGGCGGCGAGAGCGATGATCGCCGGCCGGACGATCCAACCCGCGACGGCGAAGACGACGATCAGCCCGAAGGCCAGAGCAACCGCGGCGGCGTAGGCGTTGACGACAACGTCCTTCGGAAGGCGCACGGGGAGCGTCCGCTTGCCCGCCGCCGCATCGGCGGGCCGGTCCGGAATCTCGTTCACGTACAGGACGAGCCCGATCAGGATCCCGACCGGGATCGAGGCAAGGAGGGGCTCGAGGTCGTACTCCTGCGCCTGCACGAAGTACGCACCGAGGGTCATGATCGGACCGAAGCCGAGGAAGACGACGATCTCGCCCAGGCCGCGATGCACGAGCTGGAACGGAGGCGCCGTATAGAAGACGCTCAGGAGCGCACCGGCGACGCCGAGCCACAGCAGGTCCCAGCCGCGCGCAGCGGCGAGACCGATGCCGATCGCGATCCCGACCGCGTAGAACGCAGCGGAGAGCAGCGCGATCGTGCGCAGCGACATCAGGCCATAGAGGACGACTCGTGAGCCTCCGCTGAACTGCGTCGGGTTCACATTGGCCTGATCGGCCCCGCTCGCAGTGTCGAAGACGTCATTCGCAACGTTCAGACCCAGGTGGATGCAGGCACCGCCGATCAGGGTGAGCAGCGCCAGCCACCAGTTGAAGCCGTTTGTCCAGGCAGCGACGGCGATGCCGAGCAGCACGGGCACGAACGTCGCCGTGAGGAACGGCAGCCGGGTCGCGCGGAGGAAGAGCCAGCCGAACGAGAGCTTGGGGCGCACGCGCCGGCCGGTCTCCGCCGAGAGCTGCTCGAGGTAGCGGTGCGCCTGCGGCACGCTGCGCTCCGAGTACTCGAAGAACGTCATCTCCTCCTCGTCCCAGTGCTGCTTCCGCTCCGGGATGAACTCGAGCCCGCTCTCAGTGGAGCGAAGAGGACCCCAGAGAGACACATAGCGCCGCTCGTCGTAACCGATTCCCGGTTGCGGGCGGATATGGCTGAAGACGACGTTGACGCGTTCGTCCACCGGTGGCTGGACTTCGCCGCCGACCGAACGCAGGACGACCACGCCGCGGTCCGAGTCGACCCTGAACTGCGTTGCAACCGACATCGGGTAGCCGTCCGCGTCCACGAACGCGATCACCGCATGGCTGAAGCGCCCTTGCAGCCGACCGATCAACTCCGCCGCGGGCTTCATACGAGGGCCGGCGCGACGTCGAAGACCTGAGGGGCGCGATCAGTCCGACCCTCGTCCCACAGGAATGCTTTCCGGGGCCGCACCTCGATGACGGCGCGCTCGAAGAAGAGCGGAAGGGCGACACGCTTCCCGAGGAACATGTCGATCGCAGGCTCCTTCTTCCGCCAGAGCGGGAGCACCCGCTCCCACCCCGAGTGGAGGTCGGAGTCGTCGACGGTCGCGTCACCCTGGATCGTCGCCCGGGCGAAGCGGTCGGTCGTCACGGCGACGGGATCGCTGATCGAAATCGAGACCTTCGGGTTGGCCTTGATGTGCTCGAGCTTCTTCGAGAAGAGGATGCTCGAGGTGAGGTAGATCACTTCTCCGTCGTACAGCGGGATTAGCGGGTGCGTCACGGGCCGGCCGGAGGGATCGACGACGGTGAGCTCGCTGACCAGCGCGGTCTCGAGCAGAGCTTCAATCGGTTCGGGGAGGAGGCCCATCAGGTGGAAGATAACGTCACTAGTTACGCCGCTCGACGACGATGTGCGTGAGTGCCTCCAGCTCCGGACGGTATCGGCCGTCGAGGTGTGAGCGCGCTTCCGCGGCGTAGCGCAGTGCGACCTCCCCGGCGGCGTCGAATGCTCCCGTGCCGGCGACCCGGATCAGCGCGCCGTCGAGCGGCCCGCCCGCCAGCGCCGCGCGGACGACCTCGTCCTCGCGGGCCGCGAGCAGCAACGGCAATGTCGGAGTCCCTTCCCGGAGATCATTCCCCGCCACCTTGCCGGTCTCGAAGGTCGAGCCGGTGCAGTCCAGGATGTCGTCCGTGATCTGGAAAGCCATGCCGAGGGCATGCCCGAACTCACCGAGGCGAGGATCGCGGCCGGCCAGCAGGCAGGCCGCACGGAAGAGCTCAGCCGTCTTCAGCGAGCAGCGGTGAAGGTACTCGTCCACGGTCGTTTCAGGGCGGTGCGTCTGAGCGTGCTGGAGCGCCTCGCCGCTGACGAGCGCCAGTGCCGCGTCGGCCAGGATCTGAACGCCCTCCGCGTCGTCCGAAGCCGCCAGCTCCGAGAACGCACGGGCGAACAGGTAGTCGCCCGTGGCCCGGGCACCTACCGATCCGTGCGTGCGCCACGCGGTTGCATGCCCCCGACGAAGCGCCGCCCGGTCGATCAGGTCGTCGTGGACGAGGCTCGCCATGTGCACGAGCTCGACCGCGACTCCTGCAGCGACTGACGGCGGCCCGCTCGCGGCGAGGAAGACGAGCAGCGGGCGCAGCCTTTTGCCGCCCGCGGAAAGAGCCTCGGCCCCCGCCTCGGCCACGGTCCCCGGGTGGGTTGCGACGGCGGCGCGCAGGCGATCCTCGAGTTCGTCGAGGTAGGCGTCGAGGCCCGGGGCCGCCTGCACCGTCGCGAGCGCGCTCATGCCGCTTCTCCGACGAGCAGAACGACGACCCCGCCCCCGAGCAGCCTGTACGCGACCGGCGCGAAGCCCGCCTCGCGTACCTCCTCGCTCAGCTCAGCGGCGCCGGGAAAGCGCTTGACGCTCGCGGGCAGATACACATAGGCCGCGCCGCCGGGCAGAACCTTGCCGGCAAGCGGGACCATCCGGTCGAACCAGACGCGATAGAAGAGCGCAAGCGGGCCCTTGGGTCGGACGAGCTCGAGAATCGCCAGTCGGCCTCCGGGCCGCAAAACACGTCGGAGCTCGCGCAGCGCACCCCCGAGGTCCTCGACGTTGCGGACGCCGAACCCCACGGTCGCCGCGTCGAAGCTCGCCTCTTCGAAGGGCAGGTCGAGCAGATCGCCCTGTACCCACTCGATCTCGGAGGACTTCCGCCGCGCCCGCTCGAGCATCCGCTCCGAGAAGTCGAGACCGGTGACTCGACCGCCCTCGGCCCGCGCCGCGAGCGCAAGCTCACCGGTCCCGCAACACGCATCCAGGACGCGGGCGCCGGGCTCGACGACGGCCTGGGCAGCCAGCCGGCGCCACCGCCGGTCGAGCCCGGCGGTCATTGCATGGTTCATCGGGTCGTAGACCGCTGCGATCCCGTCGAACATCGAGCGCACTTCGGTCCGCGTCAGCGTCCCGGCGCTCAAGCTATCCCCCGCCCGATTCGCCCTTGGAGGCTTCGAGGAAGATCGCCAACTGCCGCAGGGTGTCCTCGGGGAAATTCGCGAACGGCGGCATCGGCGAGCCCGGCGTCTCGCAGCTCGGGCACTTCAGGTGGGCGATCTGCCACGGTATGCCGCGGTTGCGCGTTCCCTCCTCCGTCAGCTCCGGTGCGCCGAGCTGCGACGAGCCCTCGTCGTCATAGATGTGGCAGTTCAGGCACGCGGACTGGACGAAGACCTCGGCGCCTGCGCGCGCATTCTGGGGGAGGTTGAACTTCTCCATCCAGAGCGGCACCTTGCGGATCGCGCCGGCGCCCGCCTCCTCCGCGGTCGCGCCCTTGTAGGTGAGGACGCCCATCGCGATTGCCGTGAGGACCAGCGTGATCATCGCGACCGGCCGGCGCAGCGGTCGGCGTTCCATCCGACGGTCGAGAAACGGCAGCGCCAGACCGATGATGAGCAGGATCGTCGGGAGCCCGACGGTGCCCAGCACGACCGTGTCCGGCCACTTGAAGATCCGGAGCAGGTAGAAGAGGAAGTAGAAGTACCAGTCCGGCCGCGGCACGAAGCTGGTGGTGCCGGGGTCGGCCTTGTCCTCGTAGAGCACGCCGAGCCAACCCGGCTTCGAGGCACCTTCGCCGACGTTCTCGGCTGTGAAGTACCAGACGCACGCGAGCCCGACGATCACCGAGACCACGACCAGGCTCATGACCGTGTCGTGGAACAGCGCGTACGGGTGGAACTGCTTCCCCCGCTGCTGGACGTCCTCCTTATAGCGCTGGAACGCCGCTCTGCGTTCGTCCTGCGCGCGGCTCATCGAGCCAGCCGCCCGCGGGCCCTCGGGCGCACGAGCCCCGGCCCGCGCGGTTCCGCCTCCGGCCGCTCGGCGCCCGCGGCCTCGGGCGACCAGGGCGGCGAGGAGACGCCGAGGCGGATGACGAGGTAGATGTGTAGCACGATCAGGCCGGCGATCGCGAGGGGTAAGAGGAGCATATGGATGGCGTAGAAGATCGTCAGCGTGTTGGGGCCGATCTCGTCACCACCGCGTAAGAACTGCCCGAGAAACGGTCCAAACACCGGGCCCGTTCCATTCAGGTTGATGCCGACGACGGTCGCCCAGTACGCGGTCTGGTCCCACGGCAAGAGGTAGCCCGCGAAGCCTTCGAGCATCCCGAACACGAGCAGCAGAAAGCCGACGATCCAGTTCAGCTCGCGCGGGTACTTGTACGCGCCGAAGAGGAAGACGCGCGCCATGTGGAGGAACAGCAGGATGATGAAGACGCTCGCGCCCCACTTGTGCATCCCGCGGACGAGCCACCCCAGGGTCACGTCGTCCGTGATGTAGCGGATCGACTCATAGGCCTCATCCGGAGTCGGCCGGTAGTAAAAGGCGAGAATCACCCCGGTGCCCACCTGGACGAGGAATGCCGTCAGCGTCGCCGAGCCCAGCGTGTGGAACCAGTTCGAGTCGGACGGGACCTTGCGGAAGAGGAAGTACTTGGTGGCGCCGACGAGGCCGGAGCGTTCCTCGAGCCAGTCGAGGGGGATGTTCACGAGCGCGACCATCTTGTCGGTGAGGCGACTCTTCTTGCGTGACGGGGGCGGGACGAGCGGCATCAGCGGAGATCCTGCGGCTGGATGGGGTAGAGCCAGCCCGAGAGCCCGTCTACATGCTCACCCGGCCCCTGGAGCCCGTAGGCCTTGAGCTGCGCCCGCGCCCCTTCGCCCTGCACCTTGCCGACGCTGTAAGGCTCGAGCAAGAAGAGACGGCCGTTCTCGATCGAGTACTTGTAGCGATCCATTGCCCGCACAGGCGGGCCGGAGATCCGGTTGCCCTCGAGGTCGTAGGCGCCGCCGTGGCAGGGGCAGCTGAAGTTCGCCGGGAGGACGGGCGTCAACGCGAGCTCGGCTTGCTCGCTCTTGATCGTCTCCTTTTCGTCCTCGTTCCTCGGGCCGCTGGCCTGGACCGGGCAGCCGAGGTGGACGCAGCGGTTGGAGATGATCGTGTAGCTGGGCTGGTCCTCGAAGAGACCGTTGTAGCGAACGAACGCCGTCCGGCGGGACACCTCGCCTTGCGCCGGATCGAGCAGGAACGTCGCCTCGATCCAGTCGTTCTCAGGGAAGTTGTCGGTCGGCCCGAGGTCGATGCCCTCAAGCTCCTGGCCGGTGAAGGCCGGCAGCACGGCGAAGCCGATGATCGGCAGCGAGACGATGCCGGTGATCACCCCGCCGAGGCCGAGCGTCGTCAGCTCGAGGAATTTGTTGCGCGGGTATCGGGTTTCGAGCTCTTCAGGCTCCGGTTCCGGCATCGCCGCCGGACCCTCGTCAGCCGGGATCGGAGCCGCCTCGGTGCTCGGTGGCGGACCGCCGGCCGGGACCGCCCCGGACGGCCCCATTGCGTCACGGGCCCAGAGCGCTCCGAAGACAACGGTGATCACAGCGCCGGCGATCGCGGCGGGCGT
>DASQTZ010000073.1:0-14790 GCA_035641605.1 Gaiellaceae bacterium
TACGTCCCGGACTTCGTCTCCAATCTCGTTTACGCCTGGGAGTCGTCGTACTGGCGCGGGTTCTACGAACGCCTCGCGCGCTCCTTCCGCCTGATCCTGTTCGACAAGCGCGGAACTGGCCTCTCCGACGGCGGCGGCCACGGCACGCGCGGGCGATTCGGTGCGCGCAGGCGATCGTGGAGGGCGTGCGCGGCCTCGGGCTCGAGGCGCGGGTCGGTCGAGGTGCGGGTCGGGATTCACGGCGAGTGCGAGCGCCTCGAGGGGAAGCTCGGCGGAATCACCGTCCCCACCGGCGCACGCATCGGGGCATTGGCTGGGCGGGGGGGAGGTGCTCGTCTCGGGCACGGTCCCGAGGCGAATCGCGTGCTCTCCACGGTGCTCGTCACCGACGTCGTCGATTCCACAGCGCGCGCGGCGGAGCTCGGCGACAGGCGCTGGCGCGAGGTGATCGGCGAGCGTCGTGGCGGGTTTACTCTGTAGTCGATGCCTGACGCGCTGATCATCGACGCCGTTCGCAGCCCGATCGGCAAGCGCGACGGCGCGCTCTCGAAGATCCGCGGCGACGAGCTCGCGGGCCAGATCCTGAACGGCCTCGTCGAGCGGAACGACCTCGACCCGGCCCAGGTCGAGGACGTCCAGATGGGCTGCGTCACGCAGGTCGGAGAGCAGGGCTGGAACATCGGCCGGATGGCGCCCCTCGTCGCCGGGTGGCCCGAGACTGTCTGCGGGACGACCGTCGACCGTCAGTGCGGCTCGTCGATGCAGACGAACTTCAACGCGGCCGCTGCGATCTGGTCGGGACAGCTCGACGTGGTCGTCTCGGCCGGGGTCGAGATGATGTCCCGCGTGCCGATGGGGTCGAACGGCGGCGATCTGTCGGACAAGCTGACCGACCGCTGGCAGATCGTCCCGCAAGGCATCTCGGCCGAGGTGATCGCCGAGGAGTGGGGACTCTCGCGGGAGGAACTGGACGAGTACTCACTCGAGTCTCACCGCCGTGCGATCGCGGCGATCGACGAGGGCCGTTTCGAGCGCGAGATCGTTCCGGTCGAGCTGATGAACCCCCATGTCGGCGTGCTGTTCGGCGTCGACGAGACGCCGCGGCGCGACACGTCGGTCGAGAAGCTTGCCTCGCTCTCGCCGGCGTTCATCCCGGACGGCAAGGTGACGGCGGGCAACTCGAGCCAAATCTGCGACGGCGCCGCCGCGGTGCTGATCACGTCCGAGTCCGCGGCCTCGCGCCTCGGGCTCGAAGCACGGGCCCGCTTCCTGTCCTTCGGGCTCTCGGGTGTAGACCCGTACCGCATGCTGCACGGCAATCCCGAGGCCTGCGCCAGGGCGCTCGAGCGCGCCGGGCTCGCGTGGGACGACATCGCCGTGATCGAGGTCAACGAGGCCTTCGCGTCCGTCGTGCTCCAGTTCCTGAAAGACACGGGGCTCGAGGATCGGCGGGAGGACGTGAACCCGAACGGCGGCGGCATTTCGCTCGGCCATCCGCTCGGCGCCACGGGCGCGCGGGTGACCGCGACCCTGCTCGGAGAGCTCGAGCGGCGGAACGAGCGCTACGGCGTGGCGTGCATGTGCATCGGCTTCGGCCAGGCGATTGCCGGCGTCGTCGAACGGCTCTGAGCGCCTGGTTACTCGTGCGCGGTCGCGGGGAGCGACCGCTCGACGCTCACGTCTCGCCGGATGAGCTCCGCGCGCACTCGTCGTCCAAGCGCCCCTCCGTCCAGCCGGGCGATCCTGCGATCCTCTACGCCGCCGTCTGGCAGGCGCTGTTCGCAGTTGTCGAGATCGTCGGTCCGCCGGAGAACGATCCGCAGCGGACGCGCTGGTCCTGGCGCTTTCCAATTCGTCCGGTGATCGCACTGCGCGACCTGCACGATGCGCCTCCGGTCGAGGCTGCCGGTGTCTTCCCACAGAGCTTGTGGCGGCACTCCCACATCCGCCTGACAGATGAGCAGTTCGCGGCAGCGCGCGACCTGATCGAGGCTGCGGCCTGAGGCGCGTCGAACTCACCGGCGAGCGGGAGATCGATCGATTCGAAAGCGTCGCGGCGCGCGTCCGGCGGCTGGCGCCGGATGCTCACGTCGTCGTGATCGAAATCAGGCCCGGCGGGCGGGTCGGAAGGCATCCCGCTGCCGCCCAGCAGCTGTTCGCGGTCGTCCGCGGCTCAGGATGGACCGCGGGCGCTGACGGCCGGCGCGAGGCCATTGCCTCGGGCCAGTCCGTCCTCTGGGACGCGGGCGAGGAACATGAGTCCGGCTCCGACCAAGGGCTGACCGCCCTCGTCGTCGAGGCGGACGTAATCGACGTCTAAGTCGCCAGAAGCACCGGCCCCTCGCCGCGGATGAACCGGAGGCCCGCACCTACGAGCGCCATGAGGCCCAGTGTCAGGATGATCCGTTTCCGCGCGGCCGCGACGAGGCGTGCGGACGCGTCCTGGCGAGACGTCACCGCCGGGCCATGTCCGGTGCCGGGCACCGGCCGTGGCCGGGGCAGACCCGTCCGAGGGCGGAATTACCTGGACGAGGGCACCGGTCCGTCCGCAGCGCGGCGACGTGCGATCGTCGGTACGGACACGTCCCGGACGCGTCTAGAGCGGACCTGGCGAAGGTCGAACAGGGCGTTGTTGTCGAAGTGAACCTCAGCTCGCAGTTCCCGCGCAAGCCCCCGTGGCCGCGCCAGGGGCCTTCTACGCGGCGAGTAGGACTGGCCGCTCGCCGCGTACGAGCTGCACCGCCGCACCCGCGATCGCGAGGATGACGAGTCCCGTGAACGCCAGTCCCAAGATGAGCCGTTTCCGCCTCATTCGCTCCTAGACGCGCAGGAGGTCCGATTTCTTCCCTAAGCTCCCGCGCCGATGGAGATTCGCACGGTCGGCGTGGTCGGTTTGGGCACGATGGGGGCCGGGATCGCGCAGGTCAGCGTCCAGTCTGGGCACGAGACCATCGGGCGAGACGTCTCCGACGAGGTGAACGAGAGAGCCCGCGGGACGATCGAGCGCTACCTGAGCCGCGCCGTGGAGAAGGAGCGGATGTCCGCAGCCGACAAGGACGCCGCGCTGGCCCGCCTATCCTTGACGACCTCGCTCGACGACCTGGCCGACTGCGATCTCGTGATCGAGGCGATCGTCGAAGAACTCGCCCCGAAGCAGGAGATGTTCGCCGAGCTCGAGCGCATCTGCCGTCCCGACGCGATCCTCGCCACGAACACCTCGGCGCTCTCGGTCTCGAAGATCGCCGAGGCGACGAAGCGTCCAGAGCGCGTGATCGGCATGCACTTCTTCAACCCGGCGCCCGTACTGGCCCTCGTCGAGATCGTGCGAGCGGAACAGAGCTCGGACGAGGCGGTCGACGACGCGTACCGGTGGGCCGAGCGGGCCGGCAAGCAACCGGTGCGCTGCAACGACACGCCGGGCTTCATCGTCAACCGGATCCTGATTCCGCTGCTCAACGACTGCGTCCGCGTCCTCGACGAGGCGCGTGTGTCGCCCGAGGATCTCGACAAGGCAATGACGAACGGCGCCGGCTGGCCGATGGGGCCCTGCGCGCTGGTCGATCTCGTCGGCATCGACATCCACGTGCATGCCTCGGAGGCGTTGCACGCCGCGCTCGGCGAGGAACGGATGGCGCCGCCGGAACGCCTCGTGCAGATGCAGCGCGAGGGCAAGCTCGGACGCAAGAGCGGCGAGGGCTTCTTCAGCTACTAGCCCGCATCGGGATCCCGAGGCGTCGGGCCGCGAACGGGATGCTCGAGCCCTGGACGATCACTGAGAACGCGACCACGACGAAGACGATGTCGTAGACGCGCTGCGCGTCTTCGACCGCTGCGAGCAGTGCGAAGGCGGCGAGCAGAATCGGCACCGCGCCGCGGAGGCCGCTCCAGATCACGAACAGGCGCTCGTTACGACGCATCCGGACCGGCAACAGCAACATGCCGACGGTCAGCGGGCGCACGATCAGCGCGAGGATCAGGGCGAGGGCTAGGCCCTCGAGCAGCCTGGTGCTGGTCAGGATGTCCCTCAGGTCGACTGTGAGTCCGAGCGCCACGAACACCACGACCTCGGCCAGGCTCGCAAGCGAGGTGTGAAAGCGCTCGATCGACTCTCGTAAGGGCACGTCTGCGTCGCCCAGCGCCACGCCGGCGACGAAGACGGCGAGGAATCCTGACCCGTGCGCGGCCGACGCCGCGCCGTAGATCACGCCTGCCGCTGCAAGCGTACGAAGTGGATAGAGACCGGGGGTGGGGAGCGAGTAGCGCAGTAGCGGCCGCATCGCCACGGCACCGAGCACGCCGGCGAGCAGCCCGATGCTCATCTCGACGGAGAACTCCTCGACGACAACCCAGAACGACGCGTCCGCTTCCTGCGCCAACTCGATCATGCCGATCATCAGCGCGATCCCGACGGGGTCGTTGACGCCCGATTCACCTTCGAGAATCGTCCCGGCGCGGCCGCGAATCTCCTTGTGCCCGAGCACGGAAAACATCACCGCCGGGTCGGTGGGAGCGAGCGCCGCGCCGAGAATGCCGGCGATCGTCCACGAGAAGTCAAAGAGGAAGTGCGCCGCGACCGCGATCACCGCCGCGGTCGCGAACGTTCCGAGGACGCCGAGCGAGAAGATCGGCACCGCGGCGACGCGGAAGCGACGCCAGCCGACCAGGGTGCCGCCGTTGAACAGGATCACGATCAGCGCAACGACGCCGATCCTCTCCACCTCCCTGATCGAGAGGCGTTCGGAGAGCTCGGGGAAGACGTCCGAGGCGATCGCGGCGAGAAGCAAGAAGAGCGCCGGTTCGGGCACCGGAAACCGCTCGCTCAGCTTGGTCGCTGTCAGGGCGAGCAGGAGGCCGCCCGCGACCACGAGCACGATCGTCCCGAACACGGTGAGCTCGTCCACCTAAACCCTTTCCTTACAAATCACTCAATCAAGCAATACGCGGTCAGGCGATACTGAAGCCGTGCGCCTCGCAAAGGCATTGATCCTGCTTGCTCTCAGCATCGGCCTGCTGGCCGCAGCCGCAACCGCGAGCGCGGTGCGTCCGCCGGTCGAGGACGGCACGCTGTCGGTTCGTGACGGCCGTGCGACGGTGACCCTCCGCATGAAGGGGAGCGTAATCGGACGTCTCGCGAGAGGTCGCCTGACCGTCACCGACTCTCCCGACGGCGCGACGATCATCGTTCGCGGGGCGGAGGACGAGGTCCCCGTCAGCGGCAGGACCACGCTCTACAGCGGAAAGAACATTCGCTTTCGGATCGCTGACGACCGGCGCTTCGCCGTCAAGGTGGCCGGAAAGGGCTTGAACTTCTCCGCTGTCGGCCGGGGGGACGGCTGGCTGGACGGTTGGGGCGATCCCGAGGGCGGCGTCTTCTTCGACGGGTCCTATTCGCTGAACGGCACGGACTACCCGACCCTGCCGAACGAGCGGACGCGGTTCGAGCTTTCCGCGCCCGCGAACTAGGCGTCTGGCATCCTGAAAGGCGCGATGGCAGGAGCCGACGCGCAAACCGTATTGGTCGTCGAGGACGAGGCGTCGATTGCGTCGTTCGTCGCGATGTACCTGCGAAACGCGGGTTACGACGTCCAAGTCGCGCCGAACGGGCGCGATGCGCTCGCGAAGGCCGAGGCCGCGTCACCGTCGCTGATCGTGCTCGATCTGATGCTCCCGGACATCGACGGGATCGAGGTCTGCCGTCGGGTTCGCCAGAGCTCCGATGTCCCCATCCTGATGCTGACTGCGCGTGACGAGGACGTCGACAAGATCGTCGGGCTAGAGGTCGGCGCGGACGACTACCTGACCAAGCCCTTCAATCCGCGGGAGCTGGTGGCGCGCGTGAAGTCGATTCTCCGCCGTGCCGCGCCGGAGCGGCGGCAGGTGAAGACGACGCAGATCCGCCACGGCGACCTGCTCGTGGACGCCGGCCGTCGCGAGGTGAAGGTGAACGGCGACGACGTCCAGCTGGCGCCGAAGGAGTTCGACCTGCTCTGGGAGCTGCTCGACCACAACGGTCTCGTGCTCACGCGCGACCAACTCCTCGAGCGCGTCTGGGGCTATACGTTCGCGGGCGACACGCGGACCGTCGACGTCCACATCCGCCAGCTTCGGCGGAAGCTCGGGGACGCTTCGCCGATCGTCACCGTGTGGGGCGTCGGCTACAAGGCCTCTCCGGCCAAGGACGCGTCGAAGGACACGGTCAGCGCCTAAGGCGACATGTTCAGGTCGCTGCGCTTCCGCCTGCCGGCCCTTTTCCTCGCAGGCGCGGCACTGGCCGGGGTCGTCTCGACGATCATCTCGATCGGCCTCTTCCAGGACTACACCGAGGACCGCCTGCGCGCCGAGCTGCGTCGCGAGGCCCGCGGCCTGACGATCCTCTATGCGGAGGAAGCCGAGCGCGCGATCGGCGCTGGTGGCACGACCCTGCGCCTGTCGCGCGCGACGCGCCGATTCGAGCAGGCCAGCGGTAGCCAGATCTATTACGTGGGCCCGCGGATCTTCTTCAGTCAGGGCTCCGGGCTGCGCGGGCTTCCCGAGGACACGGTCCGGTGGAAGGACGGGCGAATCAGGACCTTCGAGTTCACGCCGCCGGGCGCCAAGCGGAGGTTCTTGGCCGTCTCATCGCCGCTCCGGCTCGCGTCCCGAGAGCCGTATCTCGGCGCGATCGTCGTCGCCAAGCCGACAGCCGAGCTGCGAGACCGGTGGACGACGTTGATCGAGCGGCTGCTGCTGGCGGGACTCGTCGGCATCGCGGTGGCCGCGGCTCTCGCCTGGTACCTGAGCCGTCGGATCACGAAACCGGTCGAGGCGCTTGCCGATGCCGCCAACAAGATCGCGGACGGGCGGTACGACATCGAGGTGCCTCGCGTCTCGAGCCGCGACGAGATCGGTCACCTGTCGGCCCGCTTCGGTGAGATGGCCGCACGGCTACAGGAGGCCGAGGAGCTCGAGCGGAACTTCCTGATGACGGTGTCGCACGAGCTGCGGACGCCGTTGACGGCGATCCGCGGGCACGTGGAGGCATTGCGCGAGGGGGTCGCCCGCGACGAGGCCTCCCGCAACGAGTCGCTCGGCGTCATTGCCGCCGAAGCGGCAAGGCTCGAGCGGCTCGTCGGCGACGTCCTCGACCTCGCGAAGCTCGATACCCGGCGCTTCACACTCCGCCGCGAGGAGGTCGACATGGGCCGGCTCCTCGAGAGTGCGTACTCGACGTTCGCCGAGGAGGCTCGGCGACGCGGAATCGACTACCGGCAGGTGATCGAGGCGCGGCCTGTGATCGTCGCCGACGGCGACAGGGTGCTCCAGATCATCTCCAACCTGCTCTCGAACGCCTTCCGCTGGACTCCCGACGGCGGCCGGGTCGAGCTGGCGCTGGAGCAGGAGAACGGGACGATTTCGGTGGCAGTCCAAGACTCCGGGCCCGGAATCCCCAAGGACGACGTGGACCGTATCTTCCGCCCCTTCTGGTCCCGGGACGGCCTCGGCACCGGGCTCGGCCTGGCGATCGCGCGGGAGCTGGCCACCGCGCACGGCGGGCACATCCTGCTCGACTCGGAGCCCGGCCGCGGCACTCGGTTCCAGCTCGTGCTGCCGGCGACGCCGGTCGATGGCGCAAGCTGAGCCCGCCCTAGCCGTCCCCGCCCGGGAACGGGAGGGACGAGCGCTTGTCGCGGCGATGCGGCCGCGCCAGTGGCCGAAGAACCTCCTCATCTTCGCCGGGATCCTCTTCGCGGCCGAGTACGACGAGCCGGGCAAATGGGCTGCCGCGGTCGCCGCCTTCGTCGCGTACTGCGCGGCGTCGAGTGCCGCGTATCTCTTCAACGACGTCCTGGACGCTCAGGAGGACCGGCTCCATCCACTGAAGCGAAACCGTCCGGTGGCGAGCGGTGCACTCGCGGCGCAACGAGCGTTGGGCGCCGCGGCGCTGCTTGCAGTTCTCGCCGTCGCGGTCATGGCGTTGTTCGGTTGGGTGTCAGTCGCCTACGTGACGGGTTTCCTGGCGTTACAGGCGGTCTACAGCTTCCGGCTAAAGCACCTCGTCCTGATCGACGTGATGACAATCGCGGCGCTGTTCGTGATCAGGGCGGCCGCGGGGGCGGACACTGTCGACGTCCGCATCTCACCGTGGCTGATCGTCTGCACGGCGCTGCTCGCGCTATTCCTTGCGCTCGCAAAACGGCGGGGGGAGCTCGTCTCGAGGGCCGGAAACGGAGGCGGACGGGCGGTGCTCGACGGCTACTCGTTCCCCCTCCTCGACCAGCTCGTCTCGATCGTCGCGGCGTGCACGATCGTTGCGTACTCCCTGTACACCTTCGAAGCGCGCGAGGGCTCGGCGATGATGGCGACGATCCCGTTCGTCGTCTTCGGTCTCTTCCGCTACCTGATGCTCATGCACCGGGAGGATCTCGGCGAGGAGCCCGAGAGCGTGCTGCTCAGCGACGTGCCGATCCTCGCGACGATCGCCCTCTGGGCGCTTACGTCCGCGGTGATTCTCGGGTTCAGCTAGGCGGGTTCGGCCGCCAGGCGATGCCGGTGATGTCTCCGCCGTACGACGGCGGTGCGACCGCCTGTGCCGTCGCGCGCAATCACGTGAAGCTCGTAGTGCGAACGCTGGAATACGAGGTAGCGACCGTCGGGCGACCAGGCCAAATCGGTGTGACCAGACCCGGCGCGGGGCGACCGTCGCTGGCGGCCGCCCTCTGCGTCCATGAGCCAGATCGAGCCGTTCCGGAGGAATGCGATCGTTGCGCCGTCGGGCGAAAAGGCCGGCCTCTCCGCGCGCGTGGCGATGCGGCGATGTCCGGTGCCGTCCGCTCGCATCTGGAGGACCTGCGAAACCCCGCGCAACTCTCGGCTGAACGCGACCGTCTTGCCGTCGGGCGACCAGGTCGGTGACGAGTCGCGGCCTCGACTAAGGCGGCGCAGGCCCTTCCCATCCAAGTTGACGACCCGGATGCCTTGACCGCCTGCAAACGCGAGTTGCCGATCGTCGGGTGACCACGCGAGGTCATCCAGTCGCTGACGCGGGAGCCGTAGGACGGTCCGCCGTGCACGCGTGTCGTACCGCATGACGACGAGACTTTCACTGCACACGAACGCGATCCAACGGCCGTCGTGGGACCACGCAGGGGCGTACTAGCTGCACGGGTGGCGCGTGAGGTTCATTGACCGGCCGCCGGCGGCGCTCACGGTGAAGATCTCCCAGTTGTCCTTTGGATTGAACCTCGGGGCGTAGGCGATCCTCCCTGTCGGCGTCGGGCTCGTCTCGCGCGTTTCCGCCGAGGCGGGTGCCGCCGCGAGCGCCGCGACGACAAGCATGAGCGTCAGACCCCGCACGCCCGGATCTTTGCGCGAATCGCGCTGTGTCTCTAGCCGTTCGAGGTACGGCGGTCTTGCGCGTCTTCGATGCGGTAGACGATTGCGCCGCCGCTCTCGGTGAGGCCTCGCTCGATGCGGGCGAGCCGCTCGTCGACGCCCTTCCAGCCCGAGCTGACGAGGTCGACCAGGAGAGCGAGATCGTCGACGCGCGCATGGCGCTCGGCGAGGTTGTCGCCCTCGATCCGCTCCAACCGGCGGATCGTCTGAGCGGCGAGCCCGCGGACCTCCGCGAGCTGGCGGGCGACGGGCAACGCCTCCGCGCGCATCCCTTCCTGAACGGCCTCGCCGACCCTGGCGGGGATGGAGGCTTCGAGCTGGGCCGCGAGCTCCGCGAGCTCCTCGATCTGCTGGCGTGCCCGATCGAGTGCGGCATCGATGTCGCCGGGCTGGGTCCTATTCTGCGCCGCCGCTTCCAGCCGCTCTCGAGCCCGTTCGACGGCGCTGTAGTCCATGGCGGAAATGTACCGTTGCCCTCGGATGGACACGGCCGAGCTCGAGTACGAGCTGCCGCCCGAGTTGATCGCCCAGCGGCCGGCGGAACGGCGAGACGAGTCGCGGTTGCTGGTCTACGAACGGGCGTCCCGCGAGGTGCGGCACCGGCGCTTCTCCGAGCTTCCGGACGAGCTCTCGGGCGAGCTCGTCGTCGTCAACGAGACACGGGTGATCCCGGCGCGGCTGCGGTTGCAGCGCGCGGGCGGGGGAGAGGCTGAGGTGCTGCTGCTCGAGCGCGTCGATCCGAACGGCGTGTGGGAGGGGCTGGCGCGGCCGTCACGGCGACTGCGGCCCGGGGATCGGCTCGGGCCGGTGGAGCTGCTCGAGTCACTCGGCGACGGCCGCTGGCGGCTGCGGCTGGAGGGCGCGCCGGCGGGGGAGACGCCGCTGCCGCCGTACATCACCGAGCCGCTCGACGATCCGGAGCGCTACCAGACCGTCTACGGGCGGGAAGAAGGCTCGGCGGCGGCGCCGACGGCAGGTCTCCACTTCACACCGGAGCTGCTCGCCGCGCTCGACGTCGCGCGGGTGACGCTCCATGTCGGTCTCGACACGTTCCGGCCGGTCGAGACCGGGACCCTGGCCGAGCATCCGATCCACAGCGAGCGCTACGAGGTCGCGCCGTCCGAATGGGAGCGGATCCGCGACGCCGACCGCGTGCTCGCCGTGGGTACGACGACGGTGCGGGTCCTGGAGACGCTGGTGCACGCTCCGCGTCCTAGTTTCACGGGACGGACGGAGCTCTTGATCACGCCGGGGTTTGAGTTCCGCCGGGTCGACTCGTTGCTGACGAACTTCCACCTGCCGCGCTCGACGCTCCTCGCGCTCGTGATGGGCTTCGCGGGAGTGGAGGAGACGCGGCGCCTCTACGAGCTCGCGATCGCCGAGCGCTACCGCTTCTACTCGTTCGGCGATGCCATGCTCATCCGGTGAGCTTCCGGGTCACGGCCACCGACGGGGCGGCGCGCGCCGGCGTGCTGCAGACCGCGCACGGCGAGGTGCTGACGCCGGCGTTCATGCCGGTCGGGACGAAGGCGTCCGTCAAGACACTCCACCCGGACGAGGTGCGCGCGCTCGGCGCCGACATCCTGCTCGGCAACACGTACCACCTCCACTTCCGTCCCGGAGACGAGCTGATCGCCGAGCTCGGCGGCCTGCACGCGTTCATGGGCTGGGACGGTCCGATCCTCACGGATTCGGGCGGCTTCCAGGTCTTCTCGCTGCTCGACACGATCCTCGCCGTCGACGACGACGGCGTCACCTTCCGCTCGGTCTACGACGGCTCGCCGGCCCGCTTCACGCCGGAATCGGTCGCAGGCATCCAGGCCAATCTCGGCTCCGACATCGCCATGTGCCTGGACGTCTGTCCGCCTGCGGGTGTCGCAGGCGACGAGCTCGCAGAGGCGGTCCGCCGCACGACGCACTGGGCGCGGCGCCAGCGGGCGGAAGCCCGCGCTCCGGGGCAGCTCCTGTTCGGGATCACGCAAGGGGCGTCGGACCCTGACCTCCGCCGCCGCTCGATCGACGCGATCACGGCGCTCGAGTTCGACGGCTATGCGCTCGGCGGCCTGTCCGTCGGCGAGCCGCGGGACCTGACGCTGGATGCGACGGCCTGGGCCGCGCCGCTCCTGCCCGACGACCGGCCGCACTACTTCATGGGAATCGGCGACGCCGAAGGGATTCTCGAGGTGATCGAGCGCGGGATCGACATGTTCGACTGCGTGCTTCCGACCCGGACCGCCCGCACCGGGTCGGCTCTGACCTGGGAGGGCAGGCTCAACCTGCGAAACGCGCGCTTCGCGCGCGATCCCGATCCGCTCGACGAGGCCTGCAGCTGCCCTGCGTGCGCGCGCTTCTCTCGGGCCTACATCCGACATCTGATCAACCAGGAGGAGCTGCTCGGCCTTCGCCTGCTGACACTGCACAACCTGCATTTCGTCCTCGACGTCACCGCTCAGGCGAGGGAAGCGATCGAAGCCGGCGAAATGGCATCCTTCAAGCGCCGCGCGCTCGAGCGCCTGGCACCTGTGACATGAACCCTGGCCCGCTGATCTTCCTCGCCGCGATCATCGCGGTGATGTGGTTTCTGCTCATCCGCCCCCAGCGGCAGCGTCAGGCTGCGCATCGCGCCCTGATCGCCGAGCTCGCCCCGGACGACGAGGTGGTGACCGCGGGCGGGATGTTCGGCACGGTCCGGTCGATCGCGGACGACCACGTGCGGCTCGAGATCGCCCCTGGAACCGAAGTGCGCATCGCCAAGGAGGCAGTCACCGGGGTGCGGCGAGGCGACCGGGAATCGGCCTCCGAAGCCGAGAACCGCGGCTACTGAGGCGCCGATTTGGCGGCGCCGACCAGAAGAGGCGGACTGGCTCGGCCAGTCCGCCGCTAAATTAGTGCGGCGCAAATGACGTCCCGTCGCTCCAATCTCACGCTGCTCGGCCTGACCCTGGCGGGCGTCTTCGCCATCCTCGCGCTCGCCCTTCCGGTGTCGCCGATCTACCAGGCGCCCAAGCTCGGCCTCGACCTCCAGGGTGGGCTCGAGATCGTCCTCCGGGCCGTGCCGCCGAAGAACCACACGCTCACGGAAGAGGACATGGACCGCTCCGTCGAGATCATGCGGGCCCGCGTCGACAAGCTCGGCGTCGGCGAGCCCGAGATCCGCAAGCAGGGCACGGATCAGATCTCGGTTCAGCTGCCCGGGATCAGCGATCCCCAGCAGGCCGCCGCGCTGATCGGCAAGACGGCGCAGCTCTGGCTCTTCGATCTCCAGGCGAACGTTCTCGAGCCGACGGCGGGCGTCGAGGGCTTCCTGACCTTTCCGCAGCCGAGTACGAACCTGTTCCAGCTGCTCAAGCAAATCCAGCCGCAGGTAAAGCCGGACACAGCCGAGGAGTTCTACCTCGTCGACCCGAAGGCGAAGAAAGTGATCCTCGGTCCCGAGGACACACCGCAACGGCTTCGGCAGCGGTGGCTCGGGCTCGAGCAGAACGCCGGCAAGACATTCCCCAAGCGCTTCAAGTCGTACGGCGTGCCGGCGAAGAAGATCATCCTCAACTGCGGTGTCGGCGAGCGGTACTGCCCCGGCGCGGCCGAGCCGGATCCGACGCGGAACTACTACTACCTCTTCAAGTTCGAGCCCGACGACAGGGAACACCCGGTGCCCGAAATGACCGGCGCCGACCTGAAGCTCGACGGGACGCGCCAGGATTTCCGGCAGCCCGAAGGCGCCGTCGTCCTGATGGAGTTCACGGACGCAGGCGGCGACAAGTTCCACGAGATCACCCGAGAGCTCGCGATTCGTGGGCAGCAGATCGAGAACCAGGGCATCCCGAAGGAGCAGGCGCTTCAGAGCTTCGCGATCGTCCTCGACCGGGAGATCAAGTCGGCGCCGACGATCGACTGGAACGACAACCCGGACGGAATCGCGGGGGGCAGCGCCGAGATCACCGGGATCGGCAACGTGTCGGAGGCGAAGGACCTGGCCCTGGTCCTCCAGACCGGCGCGCTGCCGGTCGAGTTCGAGCAGATCGACCTGACCGAAGTCTCGGCGACGCTCGGAAAGGACTCGTTGCGCGAGGCGATCACCGCGTCGCTCGTTGGCATCGCCGTCGTCGCTCTCTTCCTGCTGCTGGTCTACCGCTTCCTCGGCGTCGTCGCGATCATGGGACTCGCGCTCAACTTCGCCTTCCTCTACGCGGTCATCCTGCTCTTCAACGTGACGCTGACGCTGCCGGGCTTCGCGGGAATGATCCTCGCGATCGGGGTCGCCGCCGACGCGAACATCGTCATCTTCGAACGCATCAAGGAGGAGGCGGCAGAACGGAAATCGGTCCGGGCCGCGATCTCCGCAGGCTACCGCAAGGGCTTCGCGACGATCGTCGACGCGAACGTCGTCACCGCGATCACGGCCATGATCTTGTTCACGGTCGCGACGGGCGGCGTCCGCGGCTTTGCGTTCCTGCTTCTGCTCGGCACGGTGATCTCGATCTTCACGGCCGTCTTCGCGACGCGGGCGCTGCTCGGTCTGCTCGCGGGCTTCCGCTGGTTCGACAACCCGCAGTTCATGGGCGCCAGCGCCCAGAAGATGGCGGGATGGCAGATGTTCGACGCCGTCGGCAAGCGCCGGATCTGGTTTGCGATCGCCGGCGTCCTGATCGCGATCTCGATCGGTTCGCTGATCTTCAAGGGACTCAACCTCGGGATCGACTTCCGCGGCGGCACGCAGATCACGCTTGAGACGCAGCGGCCGACGAATGTCGCCGACGTTCGCACCGAGGCCGACCGCCTCGGGGTGGGTACTACGGTCGTCCAGGGCCTCGGCAACGAGGTCTCCGGCGGCTTCCGCGAGTTCCAGATCAAGACGGAGCCGCTGAACGCCGCCGAGCAGACCCGGCTGACCGCCACGCTCGAGAGCGATCTGTCGGGCCAGGTGCAGGGCGTCCGCAACGTCTCGGCCAGCTTCTCGCGACAGATCCTTCGCGGCGCGATCTACGCGATCCTGATCTCGTTCCTCCTGATCACGATCTACATCACGCTCCGCTTCCAGTGGCGCTTCGCGGTGCCGATCCTCCGGACGATCGCAAATGACGGCCTGATCGCGCTCGGGATCTACTCGCTGTCGGGCCGCGAGGTGAGCGCTGCGACGGTCGCCGCCTTCCTGACGATCATCGGTTACTCGATCTACGACACGATCATCATCTTCGACCGCGTCCGCGAGAACCTGCCGCTGATGCGGCGCTCGACGATCAAGGAGATCATCAACACCTCGCTTTGGGAGACCGTCCGGCGATCGCTGGCGACGACGATCATCACGCTCTTGCCCGTCGGCGCCCTGTTCCTGTTCGGCGGCGCGGTACTGAAGGACTTCGCCTTTGCGATCCTGATCGGAATCGGCATCAGCGCCTTCTCGACGATCTTCATCGC
>DASQTZ010000074.1:0-16321 GCA_035641605.1 Gaiellaceae bacterium
CGGCCAGCTCAGTCGCGTGTCCCGCCCGTTCGGTCTCGACGACGTCGGTGCCGAGGATCCCGGCCACAGCCGCAGCTCGGTTAGCGGTCACTGCGGTCGCCTGAGGATTGACGATCAGCAGCGCCTGGGGCATCGTGCCCCCACCATGCCACGGATCGACCACGTCGCAGTTGAGACGGACGATCCGGACGCGACCGCCGCGTTCTACGAACGGCTGCTTGGCGCGCGAATCGTCAAGCGCGAGGGCCACCCAGTCATGGCCTACCTCGGGAACACCGGCTTTGCCTTCCACGAGGTTGGCGGGCCCGGCGAACACACCGGCGTCCGGATGTCAGCCGAGGAACAGCAGGCGCTCAAGCGCCGGCTCGACCACGAAGGAATCTCCTGGGAGGAACGCGATCACGAGATCGCGATCGGCGTCTTCTTCCAGGACCCGGACGGCCGTCAGCTCGAGGCGATCGTCTACGTAGGTGTCGAGTAACCGCGCACGCCGTCCAGCAGAGTTGCGAAGAAGCGATCGGCCAGGTCGTCGGTGTCGGCGCCGGGAGGTAGCCACGTGTATGCCCAGTTCGCCGCCGAGAGGACGAGCAAGACCGTAGCGTGGTCGTCGAGGTCCGTCCGCAGCTCGCCGCGCTCGCGGCCTTCGCGGAACAGGGCGCGGAAGCGCTCCTCGTAGCGGCGCCGTTCGGAGAGAAACTCCTCAGCCCGCGCGCCCTCGAGGTATCGCCACTCGCGCACGAAGACGGTCGCGACGTCGAGCTGCTCCGCGACGACGCGGAGGTGAGCACGAAGCGCGAGCCGAATGCGTTCCGTCACCCTGAGGTCCTCGGGAATCTCGTCGAGTGCGGCATGGAACGCCTCAGCGCCTTCGCGCATCGCCTCGTAGAGCAGGTCCTGCTTCGACTCGATGTGCGCATAGAGCGAGCCCTTCTGGACGCCCAGCGCCTTGGCCAGATCGCCGATCGAGGTTCCGTGGTAACCGCGCTCGGCAAAGAGGCGGGCGGCGGCACGGGTTAGCTCCGCTCGGCGAGTGGCCATAGTACGATTGGACCCTAACGATCGTTCGTAAGGAGCGCCGGATGACCGACCAGGAATTCCTCGAATACGTGCAGGGCGGCGGCCAGGTCGAGACGAACGACCCGATGCCCGATCAGTATCGCGCGAAGCTGATCAAGTTCATCGAGATGCACGGCAACTCGGAGCTGATGGGTGTGCTGCCCGAGCGCGAGTGGATCCTGCGCGCGCCGACGCTGCAACGGAAGCTCGCACTGACGGCGAAGGTGCAGGACGAGGTCGGCCACTCGCAGCTGATCTACCGCGTCGTCGAGGACCTCGGCAAGCCGCGGGAGCAGTGCCTCGAAGATCTGGTCTCGGGCAAGACCAAGTTCCACAACGTCTTCCACTACCCGACGAAGACCTGGGGCGACGTCGGTGTGATCGCGTGGCTCGTCGACGCCGCAGCGATCATCAGCCAGAAGGCACTGCTCAAGTGCTCGTACGCCCCCTACGCGCGGATCATGAAGAAGATCTGCTGGGAGGAGTCGTTCCACATCCTCCACGGGCGCGACGTCGTCCTGACGATGATGAACGGCACCGACGAGCAGCGCGAGCTCGTTCAGGAGGCGGTCAACCGCTGGTGGGGGCCGCTAATGCAGTTCCACGGGAACCCGATCGCCAAGGACGACGATCCGATGTACGTCTGGCGGATCAAGAGCCAGGGCAACGAGGAGGCGCGCCAGCAGTTCCTCGACGGCTACGTGCCGCAGATCTGGGAGCTCGGCCTGACCGTGCCCGACCCAAAGCTGCGCAAGCGCGACGACGGCGTCTGGGAGTTCACCGAGCCGGACTGGGACGAGCTCAAGCACGTCGTCACCGGCCATGGCCCGAAGACGCAAGAGCGGCTCGAACTCCGGCAGACCACGCGTGAGGAGACGGCCTGGGTGCGCCGCGTCGTGCTCGCGGAAGCCGCATGATCTACGAGGTTTTTCGACAGGAGCGCAAAGGGCAGGCGTTCGCGCATGCCGGCTCCGTCGAGGCGCCCGAGCAGGCCTTTGCCGAGTGGTACGCGCGCGAGCAGTACGGCCGGCGCGGGGAGTCGGTCTCGCTGTGGGTCGTTCCGCGCCACGAGATCGTCGAGATCAGAGACTTCGCCGACGAGCTTCAGCGCAACTACCACCGCGTCGACGGCTATCCGCTGAAGGAGAAGCTGAGGCAAGCCCGCGAACGAGCAGGAACGAATGCAACTCCGACGAGCTAGGACGGCTGCGATCCGCCGGCGGATCCGGGCTTCGCGCGGCGGGAGCCACCGATTGGCTCCCCCGTGCTCAGGCGCGTGAGCGAGCGGGCACAGCAGCTGCTGGAGATCGCTGACGACGAGCTCGTCCTCGGCTGGCGCAACTCGGAGTGGACGGGGATCGCGCCGTTCCTCGAGGAGGACGTCGCGTTCTCCTCGATCGCCCAGAACGAGATCGGCCACGCCCGCGCGTTGTACGAGCTCGCTGCGCGTGACCTCGGTACGACCGCAGACGAGCTCGCCTTCGACCGTAAGCCGGAGGAGTACCGGTGCTCGCACTTCGTCGAGCTCCGACTGGTGCCCGACTGGGCGAGAACGATCGCGCGCCACTACCTGTATGAGACGGCCGACGCGAAGCGCCTCGAGGCGCTGAAGGCGTCGGGAGATCCGGAGGTCGCGGGCCTCGCGGCGAAGATCGACCGCGAGGAGGTCTACCACCGGATGCACGCCGAGATGTGGTACGAGCGCCTCAAGGACGAACCGCGGTTTACTGCGGCGTTAGAGGAGCTGGAGCCGCTGGTCGACCAGCGCGGCGAGCACCGGCCCGAGTTCGCGGAGCTCTGGGAAGAGATGACGATGGTGCGCCGGTCTGTCGTGGGGGCGCGGTGGTAACGCCATGACGAGCTCCGCCCGTGGGTCGACCGGTCATTTCAGACGGACACCCGGGCAGAGCCCGGATGCCCTGAAGACGGGCACCGCAAGCGGTGCCCTCAGCGAGCGGACTGTCTGGGACGCGCTCGCCGAGATCGCCGATCCGGAGATTCCCGTGATCTCGCTGGTCGAGCTCGGAGTCGTGCGGGACGTCGAGGTGGAGGACGGGCGGGTGCGCGTCGAGTTCACGCCGACATTCCTCGGCTGCCCGGCGCTCGAGGTGATGCGCGATCAGATGGCGGCGAAGGTACGCGAGCTCGGCGCCGAGCCCGAGATCCGAGTGATTGCCGACGACTCGTGGTCGACCGATCGGATCACGCCCGAGGGGCGAGAGAAGCTGCGGAAGGCCGGGTTCGCGCCGCCGGCGCCGAGGCAAGCGGCCGTGCCGCAGCTGGTCCAGCTCCAACGCGGGCCGTTCCGCTGTCCGTACTGCGGCTCGACCGAGACCGAGCTCGAGAACATCTTCGGCCCCACGCCGTGCCGCTCGCTTCGCTACTGCCGCAGCTGCCGCCAGCCGTTCGAGCAGTTCAAGACGATCTAGGCGGGTTTCGCGCCGGTAGGCTCAGCCACGTGCCGGTCGAGATCTACTACTGCCCGACCTGAGCGGGCTATGACGATCGGGCCGCGAGTCTCGCGGCCGAGTTGAAGGCGAACGGAATTCCGGCGGAGGACATCGCCGGCGCGAAAGGGCAGTTCGACGTGCTGCGCGACGGCGAGCTCGTCTTCTCCAAGCAGGTAACCGGGCGCTTCCCGGAGCACGGCGAGATTCTCACCGCACTTACCTCCTAGCGACCCTTGAAGTCGGGCTCGCGCTTCTCGAGGAACGCGGCGACGCCTTCCCGGAAGTCCTCGCTCTGGGTCGCGGCCAACTGGAGCTGAGCCTCCAGCTCGAGCTGCTCCTCGAGAGTGTTGGTCGGAGCGGCGGCGAAGAGGCGCTTGGTCATCCCGATCGCGCGCGTGGGCATCACCGCCAGCGACGCGGCCAGTTCCGCCGTGCGCTCGGCCAGGCTGTCAGCCTCGACCACCTCGGAGACAAGGCCCCAGCCGTGAGCCTCGGCGGCCGCCAGTCGGCGACCGGAGGTCATCCACTCGAAGGCACGAGCCGAGCCGAGGAGCCGAGCGATGAAGAACGTGCCGCCCGAATCGGGAACGAGGCCGATGCTGATGAACGCGGGGACGAACGTGGCTGAGTCAGAGGCGATTCGGAGGTCGCAGGCGGCCGCGAGCGAGAGTCCTGCGCCCGCTGCGGGCCCATTGACGGAAGCGATGACCGGCTTCTCGAGCGCGCGCAGCGCACGGATGTTGGGGTGATAGCTGCCGCGGAGCCGGTCGGCGATCTCGCCGGACGCCTCGCTGAACTCCTTCAGGTCCTGGCCGACGCAGAAACCCCGCCCCGCACCGGTCACGACGACGGCTCTGACCTCGGGATCCCGTGCATCCTTGAGCGCCGCGGCAAGCCCGTCGTGCATGGCTCGGTTGAGCGCGTTGAGCACGTCGGGCCGGTTGAGGGTGATCGTCAGGACGGCACCATCTCGGCTGGTCTCGATCTCGGCCATGGCGCAATCTTGGCGCATTCTCGGCGCGGGGCCGTGCGTGCTCGACCACTAGCCTCAAACGTGGGTTCGGTCCCCCGGGGTGGGTGGGGGCATGCTCGCGCCCGGCTCGACGCAGCCTTCGGCCGCGGCGCTACCGTGACTGCGTGGCCTCCCTGAAGCTCGTCCGCGCCGAACAGCACGCCGAGAACCAGCCTCCCGCTCCGACACCGATCCCGACCGAAGCCGAGGCGCTCGATGCCTACTCCCGCGTCGTCACGTCCGTCGCGGAGCGACTCTCGCCGTCGGTCGGCAACCTCCGCGTTGCGCGCCGCGTACGCGGGGGCCGTCGCCTCGAGGGCGCCGGCAGCGGCGTCGTGATCACGCCCGACGGGTTCATGCTCACCTCGGCCCACGTCGTCGAGCGCACGGACGGCTCCGGCCGGGCCTCGTTCGTGGACGGCCGCGAGCTCGCCTTCGAGATCGTCGGCTCGGATCCACTCTCCGACCTCGCCGTGCTCAGGCTCGACGCCCGTGACGTCGAGCCGGCGGAGCTCGGCGACGCCGAGCACCTTCGCGTCGGCCAGCTGGTCGTCGCGATTGGCAATCCACAAGGCTTCGCGGGTTCGGTCACCGCCGGCGTCGTCTCGGCGCTGGGCCGCTCGCTCCCCGTGCGCACGCGGCGGCAGTTCCGCCTGGTCGAGAACGTGGTTCAGACCGACGCCGCCCTGAATCCTGGCAACTCCGGCGGCGCGCTCGCCGACGGCCAGGGTCGGGTAGTCGGGATCAACACCGCGGTAGCCGGCATCGGCCTCGGGCTCGCGGTTCCGATCGACACCACTACCCGGAAGATCATCGGCGCGCTGATGAGCGAGGGCCGGTTCCGGCGGGCGTACATCGGGATCGCGGGCGGCTCCCGTCCGCTGCCGCCGCGGCTCGCTGCCCAGCTGCACCGCGAGACCGCCGTCGAGATCGTGGAGGTCGCCGAGGGCAGCCCGGCGGCCCAGGCGGGTCTTCGGCCGGAGGATCTGATCGTCGCGCTCGACGGCGTGACCGTGGAAGGCGTCGACGACCTGCAGCGCCTGATGGTCGACGACCTGATTGGTGCGACTGCGACAGCAACCGTGATTCGGCACGGCGAGGAGCTCCGGCTCCCGCTCCGCCCCGTCGAACTCGAGGTCTAGGAAGGCTAGCGTCGCAGCGCGAAGGCGAGGCCCAGCAGGAAGGCGCAGAGGGCGAGGCGATTGAGGTCGACCGCCGGCCTCCAGGTCGCTTCCCCGTCGCGAAGCACCCAGGCGCCGACCGGTCTGGCACCGAGACCGAAACCGCCCCCACCGTTGCCCTCGTCGTCGCCGCCCCCACCGCCTCCACCGCGCACAGCGGCGGCCGGCACGATCGTGACTCCCTCGCCTTCGATCGGATCGCCGTAGACACGCTTCACGGTGATCGCCTCTCGGGCGCCTTTGAGCAGTTCGTCGATGTTCGGCATCGCTACCTCCCCTTGAACTCCGGGCGCCGCTTCTCGAGGAACGCGGTCAGCCCCTCCTTGGCGTCGTCCGAGGCTAGCGCCAGGTAGAGCAGCCGCCGCTCGTACTCGACGCCGAGGGTGAGCGGCCCCTCGAAAGCCCGGTCGACCGCCTCCTTCGCAAGGCGCGTCGCCACAGGACCCTTCGCGGCGATGTCTCGCGCTACCCGCTTCGCCTCGGCCAGCCACGCCTCCTTCGCGACGACGCGCGCCACCAACCCGGCGCGCAGCGCCTCGTCGGCCGAGAGAAATCGCCCGCTGAGGATCACGTCCATCGCCACCGACTTCCCGACGGCGCGTGTGAGCCGCTGCGTTCCTCCGGCGCCGGGGATCAGCCCGAGGCCGCTCTCCGGCTGGCCGAACTTCGCCGTCTCGGAGGCGACGATCAGGTCGCATGCCATCGCAAGCTCGCAGCCGCCGCCGAGACAGAAGCCGGAGACCGCGGCGACGAGCGGCGTCCAGAGCGCTCTGATCTCGTCCCAGCGGTCGACGCGCCGCTGGTAGTACATCTCGACGGGCGAGGCCTGCGCGAGTTGACCGATGTCGGCGCCGGCTGCGAATGCCCGCTCCGAACCGCCGAGGACGATGCAGCCGACCGCCTCGTCGGCGTCCAGCTCCCGCAGAGCCTCGACGAGCGCCCCCATCAACTCGTCCGAGAGCGCATTGAGCGCATCCGGCCGGTTGAGGAGGACGACCGCGATCGGCTGCTCGCGCTCGACGCGCACGAGATCGCTCATTTCTTCTTGAGGAACTTCTCGATCGCCGCCTTCGGCTCGTCCGTCGCCATCGAGAGGGCGAGCCAGTCGCGTGCGTGGTTGATCGTCTCGTGCCAGGCGAAGTCACGCCAGAAGTTCAGATGCTGCTTTGCGTACCGAGTCGTCTGGGGCAGCTTGCGCGCCAGGTTCTCGACGACCGCGTCTGTCTTGGCGTCGAGCTCGGCGGCGGGGACCGTCCAGTTGACGAGCCCCCACTCCTCCGCCTGCTTCGCCGGGATCTCCTCGCACATCAGGACGATCTCCCGCGCGCGGCGGTCGCCGACCATGATCGTGAGCCACTGCGTTGCGCCGCCGGCAGGCACTGATCCGTGCTCCGGGCCGACGTGGCGGATGTATGCGTCGTCGACCATCACCGCGAGGTCGCAGGCCATCTGCAGCTCGTTGCCGCCGCCGACGGCAATCCCGTTGATGCGCGCGAGTGTCGGCTTTCCGATCTCACGCAGCCGGTCGTGCGCGTCCTTGAAGGCGCCGAACCACTTCCAGTACTCGGTCGGGTTGCCTAGATAGTTCTCCGCCCAAGACCCGAGGTCGGCGCCGACGCAAAATGCCCGACCCGCGCCGGTCAGCACTACGACGCGGATCTCGTCATCCCACGAGGCGTCCTCGCAGGCGCGCGCGAGTTCGCGCAGAAGCTGGAAGTCGAAGGCGTTCAGGATTTCCGGCCGGTTGAGCGTGATCGTCGCCCGCGGGGGCGCCTTCTCGTAGACGATCCGCTCGAACCCCAGCTCGTCCGGCGAGACCGGACGGGGATAGTTCGCTTCGGTCACTCGACCTCGGCGAAGTGCACATGGAACGGGATGCCCATGTCCATCGCGTCCTTGCCCGTCTCCAGGAACTCCGGCGTCCGGCTCGCGGCCTTGAAGGTCTCCATGTCGGGGAAGTCGATCTCGCCGAAGAACTTGTACTTCGGCTCGCCGAAAGGCGCTCCGAAGACACGGCCGGCGCGGTAGGTGCCGCCCTCGACCTTGCGGCACAGCTCGGCGTGGTGCTCGGCGCGCTCCGGCGGCGGCTCGGCTTCGTAGAGGACGAACATGCGCACCATCTTTTCCTCCTTCGTCGGCGACGCGCGTGAGCGTATAGCTTCGCCCCATGTCGAGCGGAACGGCTGTGGCGGTGGCGCTGACGGCGACGGCGGGGCTTGCGGGGGCCGTTCAGGCCGCGGTGATGGGGGAGCTCGGAGAGCGCGTGGGGATCGTTCCCGCGGTCGCGTTCTCGGTCGTCGTCGCCCTCCTCGCCGGGCTCGCGGCGCTGCTCGTCTGGGAACGGAGCTTCGCCGGCATCCGCGCCGCCGCCCAGGAGCCGGCCTGGCTCTGGATCGGCGGAGTGATGAGCGTCTTCATCGTGCTCGCCGTCACCGTCGCGCCGCCGCGGATCGGCGTCGCGGCGACGATCGGGGTCGTGATCGCGGGCAACCTCGTCAGCGCTGCGCTCATCGACCGCTACGGCCTCTTCGGCCAGGATGTGATCCCGATCGACCGCTGGCGGCTACTCGGCCTGCTACTGCTCGCCGCCGGCGCCGCGCTCTCGCTGTCGCGTACCTAGAGGCAGATGTCGTCGGGCCGAACGGGGACGCGGTTCAGCTCCCGGCCTGTCGCATCCCGCAGCGCCGACAGGATCGCCGGGGTCGAAACAACCGTCGGCGGCTCACCCACGCCCTTCACCCCGTACGGTGCATCGGGCTCCGGCTCCTCGACCAGCTCGGCAACGACGGGCGGCATGTCGAGCGTCGTCGGGATCAGGTAGTCGGTGAAGCTGGCGTTCGTGATCAGGCCGTTGCGGGTCTGGATCTCCTCCATCAGGGCCAGGCCGAGACCCTGTGCGGTCCCGCCCTCGATCTGCCCGTAGACCGCCTGCGGGTTCACCGCCTTGCCGACGTCCTGCGCGGTACCGATCCAGACCACACGGGTGAGACCGAGCTCGACATCGACCTCGACGACGGCGCGCATGGCCGCCACGGCATACGCGACGTGGGACCGCTCGTCCGTGACCTGTCCGGTCTCCGGATCGAGTGGCGCCGTGCGCGGGTGCCGGTAGATGCGTTCGAGGTCGATCTCCTCCCCCGGCTCGAGTCGGCCGCCGCGCCGCTCGAGCTCGTCCTTGACCGCCCGGCAGGCAGCCTGAACAGCGCCCGACGCCATCCACGTCATCCGTGACGCCGACGCGGAGCCGGCCGAGTCCACCGACGCGGTCGTGTGCGGCGCGAGCACGACGTTTTCGGTCTCGAGCTCCGTCCGCGCCGTCTGGACGATCACGTTGGTCACGCCCTGGCCCACTTCCGCCGCTGCGCAATGCACCTCCGCCGTCAACTCGGCCTCGGCGTCGGCGAAGAGGCGCACCCGGGCGGCGGTGTAGTCGTCGAAGCCCTCGGAGTAGCCGATGTTCTTGAACCCGACCGCAAACCCGACGCCACGCCGGACACCCTCGCCCCGGGTCGTGTTCCCGGCTCCGCCCGGGAGCCGGATCGGGTCGCGCAACATCTCCTCCGGTTCCGGCACGGGGATCGCGGCGGCGCGCTCGATCACCTCGGCGACCGGCAGCGAGCCCGTGATCTTCTGGCCTGTCGGCAGCGAGTCTCCGGGAGCGAGCGCGTTCCTGAGCCGTAGCTCGACCGGATCCAGCTCCAGCGCGGCCGCCAGCTTGTCCATCTGCGCTTCGGCGGCGAAGCAGCTCTGCACGGCGCCGAAGCCGCGCATCGCGCCGCAGGGCGGGTTGTTGGTGTAGACGCAGGTCGACTCGATCAGAGCGTTCTCGACCGCGTACGGCCCGCAGGCGAACGAGGCTGCGTTCGAGGTGACGGCGGTCGAGCTCGACGCATAGGCACCGCCGTCGAGCAGGATCCGCACCCGGACGCAGACGAGCTTCCCGTCGCGATTGGCGCGGTGCTCGGCCCAGATCCGCGCCGGATGGCGGTGGACGTGGCCGAAGAACGACTCTTCGCGCGTGTAGACGAATTTCACCGGCCGGCTGGTGTGCAGCGCGAGCATCGCGCCGTGCAGCTGCATCGAGAGGTCCTCGCGGCCGCCGAAGGCGCCGCCGACGCCGGCCAGGTGGATCCGGACCTGCTCCTTCGGAATGCCCAGACAAGGTGCCACCTGATCGCGATCGACGTGCAGCCACTGCGTGGCGACGTAGATGTCGATCCCACCCTCGCCGTCAGGGACGGCCAGGCCCGACTCGGGTCCAAGGAACGCCTGGTCCTGGATTCCGAGCTCGTAGTAGCCCTCCACCGCGACCTCGCCGGCCACATCGGGATCGCCGCGGAGGATTCGCATGTCACGGACGACGTTCGGCCGGGGATCGTCGCGGAAGCCGTGGCCGAGCGTCCAGTGCTGCGGGTGGATCGGCTCCTGGTCGGCCGCGCGCTCCATGTCGATCACCGGCTCGAGTGGCTCGTACTCGACGACGAGCTTCGCCGCCGCCCGGCGCGCCTGCTCCGGGTGTTCGGCCGCGACGAGCGCGACCGGCTCGCCGAAGTACCGAACCCGGTCGAAGGCGAGCACCGGCTGGTCGGCGAACTCGAGCCCGTAACGCTTGTCGCCCGGGACGTCCTCGTGGGTCATCACCGCATGCACGCCCGGCATGGTCAGCGCCTGCGAGATGTCGATCGAATGGATCAGCGCATGGGCGTGCGGGCTGCGCAAGGTGTGCCCCCAGAGCATTCCGGCATCGACGAGGTCGCTCGAATACGCGAACTCGCCGGTCGCCTTGGGGATCGCGTCGACGCGTTTGACGCTTTCCCCGACCTTCCCGAGCTCGAGCTTTCGCGTCGGCTGCGTGCTCATGTGCGCGCAGCGGCCAGCCGCACCGCGTCGAAGATCTTCGCGTAGCCCGTGCACCGGCAGAGGTTGCCCGAAAGCGCCTCCCGAATTTCGTCGTCGCTCGGGTCGCTCTTACGCGCCAAAAGGTCGATCGTCGCGACGATCAGGCCGGGCGTGCAGAAGCCGCATTGGACGGCACCGGTTTCCGCGAACGCCTCCTGGACGCCGTGCAGCCGCCCCTCTTCGGAGACGCCCTCGACCGTGACGAGCTCGTGACCGTCTGCCTGGGCGGCGAGGACGAGGCACGCACAGACGAGCGTCCCGTCCATGAGAACGGAACACGACCCGCACTCCCCCTGCTCACACGCGTTCTTCGATCCCGGCAGCCCCATCCGCTCGCGCAGCGCGTAGAGCAGGCTCTCGCCCGGCCAGATCTCAGCCTCGCGCCGCTCGCCGTTGACCCTAAGTACGATCTTCATGCCAGGCAGCGGTCGAGGGCCCGCGCGGTCAGGACTCTCAGTGCGTGCCGCCGGTACGCGGCCGTCCCGCGCACGTCATCGATCGGGCTCGCCGCCTCGACGACCTGGTCGGGAAACGAATCGCGCTCGCCGATCGGCGCGACGACCAGGCCGGGGACCGGCCCGGCCGAGCCAAATGAGGCGCGCAGCTCGCCGCGCTCTCTGTCGGCGGCCAGCGCCAGGGAACACACGGCGATCACCATCGCATTGCGCGGGCCGATCTTCATGAAGGTCTGCCGGGCGCCGCTCGGCCGAAGCAGGACGGCGAGGATGAGCTCGTCCGGCTCGAGAGCGTTCCGCTTCGGCCCGACCAGGAACTCATGGAGTGCGAGCCGTCGAACACCACGGCCGCTGGCGAGCTCGACTTCCGCCGCCTCGACGAGAAGCGGCGGGAGCGCATCACCCGCAGGCGAAGCGGTGCCGAGGTTGCCGCCGATCGTTCCCCGGTTCTGGATCTGAGGCGATCCCACGGTCCGGGAGGCCTCGGCCAGCGCCGGGAACTCGTCGCGCAGCGGCGCCTGCCTCGCCTCGGTGTAGGTCAACCCGGCACCCAGGCGGAGCGTCCCGTTCTCGCGCGACCAGCCCTTCAGCTCCGCGACCTCGTTGAGGTTCATGATTGCGGCGGGGCGGGCGCGGTCGAAGTTGAGCTCCACCATCACGTCGGTCCCACCCTCGATCGGGACCGCGTCCGGACGCTCGGCCTTGAGGCCGAGTGCCTCGTCGAGCGAGCGCGGAGTTAGCACGTCCACGCGGCCAACCCTAGTACGTTCCCCCTGCAATGCCCGACCTTGCACGCCGCCTCGCCGTCGCCCGCGGCGACGAGCCCGCCGACCTCGTCATCCGGGGCGGCCGGACGTTCTCGGTCTTCACCCACGAGTGGCTGGAGGGTGACCTGGCGATCGCCGACGGGTATATCGCGGGACTCGGCGACTACGAGGGCGAGGAGGCGCTGGACGCCTCCGGCCGCTATCTCGTCCCCGGCTTCATCGACGCCCACATGCATCTCGAGTCGTCGAAGCTGCTGGTCGACGAGTTCGCGCGGCTCGTGCTGCCGCTCGGGACGACCGCAGTCGTCGCTGATCCGCATGAGATCGCCAACGTCCTCGGGACGGACGGCGTCCACTGGCTCGCGGACCTCTGCCACGACCTTCCGCTCGACGTGTTCTTCATGGCCTCCTCCTGCGTGCCGGCCTCGGCGTTCGAGTCGCCGCGCCGCCCGCTCCTCCCGGGCGACCTCGAAGGTCTGCTCCGCCGGAGACGAGTGCTCGGCCTGGCCGAGATGATGAACTTCCCCGGCGTGGTCTCCGGCAGCGAGGCGGAGCTCGAGAAGTTGGCGCTCCCCGGCGCGACGCACGTCGACGGGCACGCGCCGTCCCTGCTCGGGAAGGGGCTGAACGCCTACGCGGCGGCGGGAATCCGGTCCGACCACGAGATGAGCACGATCGAGGAGGGCCGCGAACGGCTTCGCGCCGGCATGTGGGTGCTGATCCGCGAGGCCTCGGGCGCGCGCAACCTGCACGCACTACTGCCGCTGGTCGAGGAGTTCGGGCCGCACCGGCTCGCCTTCTGCACCGACGACCGGGAGCCCGAGCACATCGCCGAGGAGGGGCACGTCAACTCGATGGTGCGCGAGGCCGTCAGCGCCGGTGTGGCGCCGGAAGATGCGCTGGTGATGGCAACACTGAATCCCGCAACCTGGCATGGACTGCACGACTTCGGCGCTCTCGCTCCCGGCTACCAGGCCGACGTGCTCATCCTGCCCGACCTCGAGAGCTTCGAGCCGGAGACGATCCTGAAATCCGGGCGCGAGGTCGGAGAGATCGAGCGACCGGAGGTCCCGGATTGGGTCCGGCACACCGTTCGCCTCCATCCGCTGTCGACGAACGACTTCGCGATCCCCTGGGAGGGCGACGGCGGGGCGCGGGTGATCGGGATCGTCCCGGACCAGATCGTCACCGACTCGCTCGTCGATGAGCCGCTGGTGGAGCGGGGCAGGGTGCTTGCCGATCCCGGCCGCGACCTGCTGAAGATCGCCGTCGTCGAGCGCCACCTTGGGACGGGACGCGTCGGCCTTGGGCTGGTGCGGGGCTTCGGCCTGAAAAGCGGCGCAATGGCCTCGACGGTTGCCCACGACGCGCACAACGTCGTCGTCGTCGGGGTCAAGGACGACGACATGCTGCGCGCGGTCCGCCGACTGTCGGACACGGGCGGCGGGGTGGTCGTAGTCGAGGGCGGCATTGTCCGCGCCGAGCTGAAGCTCCCGGTCGCCGGGTTGCTCTCCGACGCAGGGCTCGAGGACGTGATCGCGGCGAGCCGCGCGTGCGTCGAGGCAGCGCGTGAGTTGGGCTGCGAGCTTCACTCGCCCTTCCAGTCGATGGCGTTCCTTGCGCTGTCCGTGATCCCGAGCTTGAAGATCACCGACCGGGGCCTCGTCGATGTCGACCGCTTCGAGCTCGTGCCGCTACAGGCATGACGACGCTTTTGCACAACGCCTACGTCGTGACGATGGACGACGCGGGCGCCGAGCATCAGGACGGTTGGGTGCTGGTTCGGGACGGCTTGGTCGAGGCCGTAGGCGGGGGCGAGCCACCTGAGGCGGACGAGCGCGTCGACTTGGGTGGCGCAGTGGTTACGCCCGGGCTCGTCAACACCCATCACCACCTCTACCAGACGCTCACGCGAGCCCAGGCGCAGGAGGCCGACCTCTTCACATGGCTGAAGACGCTGTATCCGGTGTGGGCGGGGATCGACGCCGAGTCCGAGTACGCCGCTGCCCGCACCGGCCTCGCCGAGCTCGCACTGTCCGGCTGCACGACCGCGTTCGACCACCACTACGTCTTTCCGCGAGACCAATCGGGCCTGGCCGAGGCACTGCTGCGCGCAGCGGCGGAGATCGGCGTCAACCTCGTCTTCGGGCGCGGCTCGATGGACCTCGGCGAGTCCGACGGCGGCCTTCCCCCCGACTCACTCGTCGAGGACATCGACACGATTCTCGAGCAGACCGAGAAGCTCGCTCGGGACGGGGTCGACGTGGCCGTCGCACCGTGCTCCCCGTTCTCGGTGACGAAGGAACTGATGCGCGAATCTGCTGAGCTCGCCCGCCGCCTCGGCGTCCCGCTCCACACGCACCTTGCGGAGACGGCGGAGGAGGAGGCGTACTGCCGGGAGCTCTACGGCCGTACGCCCGTCGAGTACCTCGAGGAGCTCGGTTGGCTCGCGGACGATGTCTGGTGCGCGCACTGCGTGCACCTCTCGGAGCAGGAGGTGCAGCGATTCGCGGACACGGGCACCGGTGTCGCTCACTGCCCGACGTCCAACCTCCGACTCGGCGCGGGCATCGCTCCCATTCGAGATCTCGTCGACGCGGGGGCTCGAGTCGGCTTGGGTGTCGACGGCCCAGCCTCGAACGAGCGCAGCGACCTCTTCCTCGAGGTCAAGCAGGCGCTGCTCGTCGCGCGGGGACGCGGCGGGCCCGGCGCCATGACAGTGCGTGATGCGCTTCGCCTGGCGACGCGCGGGGGTGCGGACGTCCTGCAGCGAGACGACATCGGCTCACTCGAGCCGGGCAAGCGCGCGGACATCGCGGTGTGGCGGACGGACGCCCTCCAGCTCGCGGGCGCCGCCGATCAGCTCGCTGGATTGGTGTTCTCCGCGCCCCACCGTGTCGACCGCCTGTACGTCGGCGGCGAAGAAGTTGTGCGGGACGGCCGCCTCGTCCGAGCCGACGAGGACGAGATCGCGCGCGAGCAGCGCGCGCAGGCGAGAAGATTCGCCGCGTGAGCGTCTCGCTGTCCACCCACGTGCTCGACACCGGCAGGGGCGAACCCGCCCGCGGCGTACGCGTGGAGCTTTTCCGCGGCGAGGAGGTCGTCGGCTCCGCCGAGACGAACGACGACGGCCGGATTCCTGAGCTCGCGGGCGAGCTCGCACCCGGCGACTATCGGCTCGTCTTCCACCCACCCTCGCCCTTCTTCCGGCGCGTCGAGCTCCAGGTATCGCTCGACGACGGTCATTACCACGTACCGCTTCTCGTCTCTCCGTTCGGATGCGCGAGCTACCGCGGCAGCTGACGAAGCGGGAGCTCGCGGAGCTCTTCAACGGGCCCGGCATGCTCGTCGACCTGCTCGCCGAGGTCGACGATCCCCTTGGCCGGGCCGAGGAGATTGCGGACAGCTTGTCCGACGCGGACAAGGCCGAGGCGCTTGCGGCCCATCCTCGGATCGGCGAGCCGTCGCCCGAGCAGCACGGTGAGAACCCGGCAGTGCTGACCGAGCTTGCGTACTTGAACCAGGTCTACGAAGAGAAGTTCGGCTTCCGCTTCGTCGTCCATGTCGCCGGCCGGCCGCACAGCGAGCTGCTCGAGGTCCTGCGCGACCGGCTCGCCCGGACGCGGGAGGAGGAGCTCGAGACCGGTATCGCCGAGCTGGTCGCGATCGCGCAGGACCGTTGGCAGCGACGCTGATCGACGCCTACTGGGAAGACTGGCTCGAGCTCGGGTTCCGCTGGCTGCACGTCGTCGCCGGGATCGTCTGGATCGGTACGTCGTTCTATTTCGTGGCGCTCGACAACCACCTCGGGCGCCCGCGCGTCGCGGAAGAGGACGTCGCCGGCGAATCATGGGAGATCCACGGCGGCGGCTTCTACCGGATCTCGAAGTACCGAGTCGCGCCGGCCGAGCTGCCGGAGCCACTGCACTGGTTCAAGTGGGAGGCCTACGCCACCTGGCTCTCAGGCTTCGCGCTGCTGGTCGTTCTCTATTACGCGAACGCCGAGACCTATCTCATCGACAAGTCCGTTGCGGACATCCCAGTGGCGGCGGCGATCGCGATCAGCCTGATCGGCCTGGCGGCAGCGTGGGTCGTCTACGACCTCGCGTGCATGCTCTTCAGGAGCGATGCCGTCGTCGGGCTGTTGCTGCTGGCGCTGGTGGTCGGGTCGGCGTACGGCGCCGGCCAGGTCTTCTCGGGACGGGCGGCCTACCTCCAAGTCGGCTCGATGCTCGGGACGATCATGGCCGCCAACGTCCTCTTCAACATCATCCCGGCGCACTGGGAGCTGATCCGGGCGAAGGAGGCCGGACGTGCGCCCGACGCCGCCCCCGGGATCGAGGCCAAGCGCCGTTCGGTGCACAACAACTACCTGACGCTGCCGGTCGTCTTCACGATGATCTCGAACCACTTCGCGTTCACGTACGAGCACGAGCACGCGTGGCTCGTGCTGGTCGCGCTGACGCTGATCGGGGCGTGGATCCGCCACTTCTTCAATCTG
>DASQTZ010000075.1:0-4695 GCA_035641605.1 Gaiellaceae bacterium
GCCTCATCCATCCGGCCGAGATCGAGGTCGGTGACGCAACGACCCTCTACATCGGGCTCCACCTCGTTCAGCCTGTATTCATCCTGCTGCTCGCATGGGGCACGTGGCTGCTCGTCAAGGACCTTCCGGGGCGAGCCGCGCAGGTGGCCCGCGTCGCGATCGTCCCGTACGCGATCGCGTACTCGATGTTCGACGCGATCGCCGGCGTTGCGCTGGGAGGGATCGTCCGCCAGGCGAACGACGCGAGTGCGGCGGACGGCGCGGTCGTGCAGCGACTGATGGATACCGGCACGGACTACGTCGGCATGGTCCTCTTTGTGGCGTCGGACCTGTCCTGGTTCGTCATGGCCCTTGCCGCTGCCATTGCCGTCAAGCCGATCGGCGGGCGAGGCCCGACGCTGCTGATGGCGATCGGCGCGGCGATCTTCGCCATTGCCCACCCCTTCCCGCCCGGGCCGATCGGCATCACGCTCTTCGGCCTGGGAATTGCCTGGCTCGAGGTCAGGCGCGAGGCCGCAAGGGCGCCCGAGGCCCCGCCCGTCCTGGCCCCATGACCCGAGAGGAGAACGCAGCGATGAGTACTCCGAGGAAGCACCATCTCGCGGCCCGGATGGGCCATTGGAGCGCGCGTCACCGGAAGAAGGCGATCTTCGGCTGGCTGGCGTTCGTGATCGTCGCGTTCGCGCTCGGCACTTTCGTCCTCACCCAGCAGATGATCGTCTTCGAGACGTCTGGGCCCGGCGAATCGGGTCGGGCCGACACGATCCTCTACGAGGACTTCAAGCAGCCGGCGGGCGAGAGCGTCCTCGTTCAGCACCCGACGCTGCTGGCGACGAATCCGGAGTTCAAGGCAGCGGTGCAGGACGTCATCACCCGGGTGGGAGCCGTCGACGCGATCGCCAAGGTCGAGTCGCCGTTCGACGCGGAAAACACCGGTCAGGTCTCCGACGACCAGCATTCGGTGCTCATCGAACTGGAGATCGCTGGAGAGTCGGACAAGGCGACCGACAAGATCGACCCAGTCGTCGACCGCGTGAAAGAAGCGCAGAGTGCCCACCCGGACTTCTACATCGGAGGTGTCGGCACGAGCACCGGCAAGGACGTCCAGGAGGCGTTCTTCGAAGATCTGGCGAAGGCCGGGCTGCTGTCCGTGCCGCTTACGCTGATCATTCTCATCGTCGCCTTCGGCGCGCTCGTGGCGGCGGGCATCCCGCTCCTATTGGGGCTGACGGCGGTGCTCGCGACGATGGGTCTCATAACCGTGTGGAGCCAGTTCCTGCCGATGGCAGACGGCGTCGCCGCGCTCGTTCTCCTGATCGGGCTCGCCGTCGGCGTCGACTACTCGATGTTCTACTTGAAGCGGGAGCGCGAGGAGCGTGCCGCGGGTCGCAGCGAGGAAGCTGCGCTCGAGGCGGCCGCAGCGACGTCGGGCCGGTCGGTGCTCATCTCGGGGCTGACCGTCCTGGTCGCGATGTCCGGGATGTTCCTTACCGGCGATGCGACGTTCGCCTCCTTCGCCGTCGCAACCATGACTGTCGTTGCAGTCGCGATGCTCGGGTCGCTCACCGTGCTGCCCGCACTGCTCTCGAAGCTGGGCGACAAAGTCGACCGCGGACGCGTCCCGTTCGTCCACCGCCTTCGGCGCGATGACGGCGAGGGCCGGATCTGGGGAGCAATCATCAACCGGGTCCTCCGGAGGCCCGCCCTCTCCGTGCTCCTGGCCGGCGGGCTCCTGATTGCGCTCGCGATTCCCGCCTACCAGCTCAAGCCGGCAACGCCCACCATCGACACCTATCCCCAGAACCTTCTGACGACCTACAACCGCCTCAAGGAAGAGTTCCCCGGCACTGAGATCGGTGCGAGCGTCGTCGTCAAGGCACCGAACGTCGAGGCGCCCGAGGTGCAGGAAGCGATCGGCCAGCTCAAGTGGCGCGCGATCGACAGCGGCGTCATGAACGAGCCCATCGACGTCGACGTCAATGCCGCAAAGACGGTCGCGCACATCTCGATCCCGATCGAGGGCGACGGCATCGACTCGACCTCGAACCAGGCGCTCACGGCCCTCCGTGAGGAGATCGTTCCGCCGACGCTCGGCACGCTCCAGGACTCGGAAGTCGGCGTCACGGGGCTCACCGCGCAATCGAAGGACTACAGCGACCAGTTGAAGAGGAACGCGCCGCTCGTCTTCGGCTTCGTGTTGCTCTTCGCCTTCCTGCTGATGCTCGTGTCGTTCCGGTCGATCGTGATCGCGGCCAAGTCGGTCCTCCTGAACCTACTCTCGGTGGGTGCGGCATACGGGATCCTCGTCCTCGTCTTCCAGCACGGCTGGGGGAAGGGGATCCTCGGCTTCGAGTTCACCGGCGGGATCGATCCATTCCTTCCGATTCTGCTCTTCGTGATCCTCTTCGGCCTGTCGATGGACTACCACGTCTTCATCCTCAGCCGGATCCGGGAGGGCTACGACACCGGGATGAGCACCGAGGCGGCTGTGACGCACGGGATCAAGACGACGGCCGGCGTCGTGACGAGCGCGGCGATCGTGATGGTCGGCGTGTTCGCCATCTTCGGCACGCTCCAGGCGATGCTGTTCAAGCAGTTCGGCGTCGGGCTCGCCTCGGCGATCCTGATCGACGCCACCATCGTCCGCGCGATTCTGCTTCCGGCGTCGATGAAGCTCCTCGGTGACTGGAACTGGTACCTGCCGAAGTGGCTCGAGTGGCTGCCGCACTTCGAGCACGGCGAGAAGCTCGAACCGGTTGAGTCGCCGGCGATGCCGACGCCGAGCGCGTAGGTGTCGACCGTCGCACACCAATCCGTCGAGCCCAGGGCCGCCGCGAGCCGTATCGCGGCGGCCCTCCGCACCGAGACCGGGCTTGCCCGGGTCGCGCTCGGCGTCGGCGCGCTCCACGTGGTGGACGACAACTTCCTCCAGCCCGAGCCGGGCGTATCGGCCTCGGATCACATCGTCAGCGGCCTCGTGCCACTCGTCCTGTTGATAGGCGCGGGAGCGATCTACCCGCGGCTGCGTGCGGGGCTTCGCGGCGTCCTCGCACTCGTCTTCGGTGTCCTGGGTGTGGTCGGCGGCACCGAAGCCGCGTACTACGCCCAGGACGTCGGGCTCTCGGGTGACGACTACACGGGACTCCTGTCGATCGGCGCCGGCTTCCTGCTCCTGGGCATCGGCGCAATCACCCTCTGGCGCTCGCGCCGACGGACCGGCAATCTCGCCTGGCGGTATACGCGGCGGGCGCTGTACGTGCTCGCGGCCCTGCTCTTCGCCGGCCTCGTCCTGTGGCCGATCTCGCTCTCGTACGCCGTTACGCATGTCGCGCCGGCGGAGGTGCCGACCGCGAACCTGGGTGCCCCGTACGAAGACGTGCAGTTCACAACGAGCGACGGCTACCTCCTCAAGGGCTGGTACGTCCCGTCGAGAAACAGGGCCGCCGTGATCTCGTTCCCTGGGCGCTCGGGGACTCGCCTGCAGGCGCGGATGCTTGCACGCCACGGGTACGGCGTCCTGCTCTTCGATCGCCGCGGCGAGGGTGAGAGCGAGGGCGACTGGAACGTCTTCGGCTGGCAGGGCGAACGCGACCTGCATGCCGCGGTCGCATTCCTCCAGGGCCGGGCCGACGTCGATCCAGAGCGGATCGGTGGCATCGGGCGCTCAGTCGGCGGCGAGATGCTGATCGGAGCAGCAGCGGAGTCGGACGACCTCAAGGCGATCGTGAGCGAGGGCGGCACCTCGCGGTCCGTCCGAGACGACGTTGCCAACCACGGCTGGGCCGTGAGCAATCTGCCCGCGTTCGTGCTCTCGTCGGTGCAGACGGCGGCGACTGCGGTCTTCACCAACAACCTGCCGCCTGAGGCTATGAAAGACCTCGCGCCGAAGATCGCGCCGCGCGCGGCGTTCTTCATCTACGGCGAGCACGGTCAGGGCGGTACGGAGAAGGTCCCGAACCGCGGCTTCTACGCTGCGGCAGGAGAGCCGAAGGAGCTCTGGGAGGTTCCAGGCGCGCAGCACGTCGGCGGGATCACCACGCAGCCTGAGGAGTACGAGCGGCGCGTGATCGCGTTCTTCGACCAGGCTCTTCGCGACTGATGAGCACGGTCGCCCATCCGGCTTCGGAATCCCGAAAAAACACGGCGATGCGGGTCGCGGCGGCCCTCCGGACGGAGACGGGGCTCGCGCGGGTCGCGCTGGGAATCGGCGCGCTTCATGTAGTGGACGACAACTTCCTACAGCCCGAGCCGGGCGTATCGGCTCGGGATCACCTGTGGGGCGGTCTCGTGCAGGTCGCGCTGTTCGTCGGTCTCGCCTGGGCCTATCCGCGGCTTCGCCCCGGCCTTCGCGGGATTCTGGCGGTCTACGTCGGGATCTTCATGGTCGTGATGGGCGCGGGAGAGGCCGGCTACTACACCCGCGAAGACGGTCCGTCCGGCGACGACTTCACCGGGCTCCTGATGATCCCGGCAGGCGTGCTTCTCGCCGGAGTCGGCCTTGTCACGCTCTGGCGCTCGCGCAAGGGCGGGAGCATCGTCCGCCGTTACGGCCGACGGGTGGCGCTCGGCTTGGTGTTCCTCGTGACGCTTCCGTTCGTGATGTACCCGCTGGCCGAGTCGTACATCGTCACCCATTCGGGCCGCACATTCGTCCCGACGCCTCAGCTTGGCGCACCATTTGAGGAGGTGGCGTTC
>DASQTZ010000076.1:0-25802 GCA_035641605.1 Gaiellaceae bacterium
TGGCGGCGGGTTCGACGAGGCCGGCACGGAGAATTCGTCCGATCTGCACTGGGACTTGATCTGCGACCTCCGCGAGCAGGGCGAGGTCTACGCCGACGGCGAGCTCATCTGGCGGGCCGGAAACTTCCTCGCCGAGCCGGCTATCGCGCGTGTCTGACACGCGGCTCGAGAAACTGGCGGAGGTCCTCGTCGGCTACTCGACGGCCGTACGCCCCGAAGACGTCGTGCGGATCGAGGGCAATCCGCCGACGACCCCGCTGATCCGGGAGATCTACCGCGCGTCGGTCCGGGCCGGTGCCCATCCGTCGGCTGTCCTCGTCGTCGACGAAGCGGTCGAGGCGCTACTCGAGGCGGGAACGGACGAGCAACTCGAGTGGGTGCCGCTCGACGTTCGCTGGAACCTCGAGCATGGGGACGTCTGGATCGCCCTCGACGGTCCCGAGAACACGAAGCACCTGAGCGGCGTCGACCCGGCGAGGATGGCACGGCGCGTGAAGGCGCGGGAGCCCTACCAGGCGCGCTATCTCGAGCGCTTCAGCCGCGGGGAGTTTCGATGGACGCTCTGCGGCTATCCAACGGAGGCGGCGGCGCAGGCCGCCGGGATGTCACTGTCGGAGTTCGAGGAGCTTGTCTACGCCGCGGCCTTCCTCGACACAGACGATCCCGTCGCGGCCTGGCGCTCGTTCGGAAAGCGGCTCGACCGCGTCGGCGACCTTCTCCAGTCTAAGAGGGAGCTGCGCGTTGTCGGCGAGGACACGGACTTGACGTTGAGCGTGGGCGGGCGGACCTGGCTGCGCTCCAACGGCAAGTCCAACCTGCCCGACGGGGAGGTCTTCACTGGGCCGGTCGAGACGAGCGCCGAAGGGACGATTCGATTCTCGTTCCCGGCGACGATCCGGGGTCGGCAGGCCGACGACGTTTGCCTGCGTTTCGAGGGCGGTGAAGTGGTCGAGGCCACGGCCTCGCGGGGCGAGGAGTTCCTGCGCGAGATGATCGGCATGGACGACGGCGCTCGTCGCGTGGGCGAGTTCGCCTTCGGCCTGAACGAGGCGGTCACCGAGTACACCGGCAGCCTCCTGCTCGACGAGAAGATAGGAGGAACCGTGCATTTGGCTCTGGGCCGATCGGTGCCGGGAACAGGCGGTGAGAACGAATCCGCGCTGCACTGGGACATGGTCTGCGACCTGCGCCGGGGTGGCGAGGTCTATGCCGACGGGGAGCTCGTCTACCGCAACGGCGCGTTTATGAACGGCGCCGCCGGCTGACCCTCGTCGCGGTCATCGCGGACACGCACATGCCGCGGGGGACGCGGCGGCTCCCGGCAGAGTGCCTCAGGCGGCTCGAGGAGGCCGATGTGATCCTGCACGCCGGCGATTTCGTCACCGTCGCCGTGCTCGAAGGGCTCCAGGTGTTGGCGCCGGTGGAGGGCGTGGTCGGGAACATGGACCAGCCGGGTCTTCGGGAGCTCTTGCCGGAGCGCCGCGTCGTCGAGGTCGACGAGGTTCGAATCGGAATCGTCCATGTCCCGGGGCCCGCGGCGGGGAGAGGCAAGCGTCTGATCTCGGCGTTTCCGGGATGCGACGCGGTCGTCTACGGGCATACGCATCTGCCCGAGCGCTCCCGGGTCGGCGACGTCTGGGTCCTCAACCCAGGGAGCCCGACCGAGCGGCGTGGAGCCCACGCTCACTCGATGCTCGTGTTGGAGGTGGATTCGGGACACATCCGTCCCGAACTCGTCACCTTTTCGTCTTGACAGACCGAACACGCGTTCGCTAGCATACGAACACATGTTCGTCCGTGTTCTGCTCGTCACCGTTCTCGTCACGGTTCTCGCCTGGAGCGTGCTGGCGCGAGGCTCCGAGGGCGCCGGGGCCGGAACTCCGTACCGCGTGCGTGCGGGTGACACGCTCTGGTCGATCGCCGCGACTCATTACCGCGGCGATCCGAGACAGGGGGTTTGGCAGCTACAGCGCGAGAACGGGCTGGGCGGAGCCGCGCTCCAGCCGGGTCAGGTCATCGTCATCCCCTGAGGAGGCCGCACAGGTACTGGAAAAGCCAAAACCTAGAATCGCCGTGTGGATCTCGACCTGGTCTTCCTCGGCACATCCGGCTCGATGCCGACCGCGCAGCGCGCGCCCACCGCCATTCTCCTCCGCCGCGGCGGCGAGCGGCTGCTCTTCGACTGCGCCGAGGGAACGCAGCGGCAGCTGCTGCGCTCGAACGTCGGCCTGATCGAGCTGCGCGAGGTCTTCCTCACGCACTACCACGCAGACCACTACCTCGGACTCCCGGGGATGCTGAAGACTTTCGCGCTGCGCGGGCGGGAGACGCCGATCAGGATCTACGGGCCGCGCGGGCTCTCTGAGCTGTTTGCCGCACTCCGCCGGATCTTCGGGAAGCTCACGTATCCCTACGAGCTGATCGAGCTCGAGCCTGGCGACGTCCTGGAGCGCGGTGACTACCGTCTGGCGACGTTCGCGGTCAGCCACGGAGTGTCGGCGGTGGGCTATGCGCTGGTCGAGGACCCTCGTCCGGGACGCTTCGACGTCGAGGCAGCTGATGCGCTCGGCATCCCCGCAGGTCCGCAGCGGGGAGCCCTGCAGCGGGGCGAGACGGTCACGCTTCCGGATGGGCGCGTAATCGGTCCAGAGAGCGTCCTCGGCGAGATCCGCCCGGGACGGAAGGTCGTCATCTCCGCCGACACGGCGTCCTCGCCGACCGTGGTCGAGGCTGCACGGGCCGCCGACGTCCTCATCCACGAGGCGACGTTCGCCGAGGAGGAGCGCGAGCGTGCCCTCGAAACGCTTCACTCCACCGCGTCGGAGGCGGCGGACGTCGCGCGTGAGGCGGAGGTCGGGCTCCTCGCGCTGACGCACCTGTCCAACCGCTATTTCGGCGGTGAGATCGAGCGGGAGGCGCAGGCGATCTTTCCCAATACAGTCGTGCCGCGGGATCTGGATATCATCGTCGTCCCGTTCCAGGAGCGGGGATCGCCGGAGCTCGTGAAAGGTGGAGCCGCCCACAAGCACGGCCCGTCGCCGCTCAGAGGCGACGCTGTCGCCGCGACCGTCGAGGAGGGAATCCGATGACTCGCATGGTTCAGGTCGCCGTCGCCGGCGACGTCACCGAGGCCGAGGAGCTCGAGTCCATCCTTCAGGCTGCCGGAATCGATACGCAACTGGAGCCTGCCGTCGACCACCACCCGGCCGAGATCGAGGATGCGCCCCAGAAGGTGCTGGTTCCGGAGGGATCGCTCGAGGCGGCGCTGGACGCTATCGAGTCGCTCACCGAGCCCGACGAGCTCGTCTCCGACGCTTAGCAGGGCGAACCGAACGCGATCGAGACCGTGGGGCGGGGCGACGCCCGCGGTGCCGGCGACGACGCCGGCGAACGCTAGCAGCAGCACAAGCCCGGATCGGCCTCATGAAACCGCCTGCGTCTTCACTTCTTGGCTCCGTCCGGCGGGCCCGTTAGAGTCCCGCACGCTCCACGTCCTTTAACTCGGTCCGGTGAGGCCGGAAAGGAGAGCGGTTGCCGCTGCCTGCGCAAACCAGCCCGAAGACGCTGCTCGACGAGCAGGCGATTGCGAAGAGCCTCGGCCGGATTGGGCACGAGATCGTCGAGGGAAACCCGGATCTCGACCGGGTCGCGCTCGTCGGCATCCACACGCGCGGCGTCCCACTCGCGCACCGGCTCCGGCGGCTGATCCACGAGTTCACAGGTGAGGAGGTCGAGCTGGGCTCGATCGACATCACCTTCTACCGGGACGACGTCCAGGTCCGCGCCGGCGAGGCGCCGCGCCATCCGCAGCCGCTCGTGCGCGCCACGAGACTGGAGTTCCCGCTCGAGGGTCGCACCGTGGTGCTCGTCGACGACGTGCTCTACACGGGCCGGACGATCCGCGCCGCGATCGAGGCCCTCTTCGACTATGGACGTCCGGCGCGGGTCCAGCTCGCCTGCCTCGCCGACCGTGGGCACCGAGAGCTTCCGATCCGTCCCGACTACGTCGGCAGGAACCTGCCGACCTCGCGGAACGAGCGCATCCAGGTCCAGCTCGTCGAGGTGGACGAGGTCGACCAAGTCCTGCTCGTTTCGACCCCTGAGGAGGAAGCCCATGGCTGACATCCGCGTGATGCGCGACGACCTGATGCCGCCTCCGCCGAACGAGCGGCGGCATCTCCTGTCGATCGCGGATCTCTCGCGCGGCGACGTCGAGCGGCTGCTCGGCACCGCCCGCAGCTTCGCCCGCTCGCTCGAACGGGAGATGAAGAAGCTCCCGACGCTCCGTGGACGCACGGTCGTCAACGTGTTCTACGAGTCCTCGACCCGCACGTCTTCGAGCTTCGAGCTCGCGGCGAAGCGGTTGTCGGCGGACACGATGTCGATCAAGGCGTCCGGCTCCGCAGTCGACAAGGGCGAGTCCCTGAAGGACACGGCGCTGACGCTCGGCGCCTACGACCCTGACGTCATCGTCATCCGCCACCCGCAGATCGGGGCCGCGCACTTCGTCGCACGGGTCACGAAAGCCCGCGTGGTCAATGCTGGCGACGGCAAGCACCAGCATCCGACTCAGGCCCTTCTCGACCTCTACACGCTGCAGGAGGAATTCGGGCGGCTCGAGGGACTGCACGTGGCGATCGTCGGCGACGTCCTGCATTCACGCGTCGCGCGGTCGCTCGTGCAGGCGCTCGCGCTCGTCGATGCCCGGGTGACGCTCGTCGGCCCGCCGCCGCTCCTGCCTCGGCAGATCGAGTCAATCGGCTGCGAGACCTCGACCGACATCGGCTCGATCGCCGCCGCGGACGTCGTCTATGTCCTCCGTATGCAGCGGGAGCGGATGGAAGAGGGCGCGAACTACGTGCCGAGTCTCCGCGAGTACACCGCGCGGTGGGGCGTCACGCCGGGGCGACTCCGGCCCGGGCAGAAGATCATGCATCCCGGACCGATGAACCGCGGCGTCGAGATCGACCCGCGCGTCGCCGACGCCGCCGACGCCCTGATCGAGGCGCAGGTTCGCGCCGGCCTCGTCACCCGAATGGCCGTCCTCTACGACCTGCTGACGACCGGCCCGGTGGGGGTCAAGGTCGCAGAGCTGCACGAGGTCGCGTGATGCTGTACTCGAAGACAGCCCCCGGCGAGAACCTGATCATCCGCGGCGCCCGCGTCCTCGATCCCGTTGGAGCCGTCGACGCCGTCTTGGACGTCCGCGTCGACGACGGGACGATTGCCGAGCTGGGGGCGCGGCTCGACACCAATGCGCACCGCGTGGTCGACGGCGAGGGGCTGCTACTCGCACCCGCGTTCGTCGACCCGCACTCCCACCTACGGACGCCAGGGCGGGAAGACGAGGAGACCCTCGCCTCCGGCACCCAGGCGGCCGCCGCCGGCGGCTACTGCGCGATTCTCGCCATGCCCAACACCGATCCGGTCGTCGATTCCAGCGCCGTATTCGGCTCTCTGGTGGAGGCGGCACGCGTCGAGGCGGAGATTCCAGTCGGCTTTCTGGCTGCGATTACGAAAGGCCAGCAGGGCGCCGAGCTGACGGAGATGGCCGCGCTCGCGGACGCGGGCGCAGTTGGCTTCAGCGACGACGGCAGGCCGGTCGCAGCTCCCGGGCTGATGCGGCGTGCACTGCAGTACGGCGCGGTCACCGGCCGGCCCCTGGCTCTTCACTGCGAGGAGCCGACGCTCTCGCGAGACGGCCAGATGCACGAAGGCGCCGTCTCGGCGGAACTCGGCTTCACCGGCTATCCATCCGTTGCCGAAAGCGTGATGGTCGAGCGCGATCTCTCGCTCGCCGCGTACGAGGGGCGGCCGGTGCACGTCCTCCACGTCTCGGCGCGGGAGTCCGTCGAAGCGCTGTCTCGCGCGCAGGCCTCCGGCCTGAACGCGACGGCCGAAGTGACTCCCCATCACCTTTGTCTCACGGACGAGGCCGTGCGCTCGCTCGACCCGAATCTCAAGATGAACCCGCCGCTTCGCAGCAGCGACGACCGCTCCGCGCTCATCGCGGCTCTGCGAGACGGGACGATTGGGGCCGTCGCCACCGATCACGCTCCCCATGCGCAGCACGAGAAGGAGGTTCCGTTCGAGGCCGCGCCTTTCGGAGTGACAGGACTGGAGACGGCGTTCGCGACGCTGTACACGCACCTCGTCGAGCCAGGGCTCGTCCCGCTCGAGACTCTGCTCGAGCGCATGTCCTCTGGCGCGGCGCGGATCTATGGGCTTCCGGCGCCGCGAATCGCCGTCGGCGACCCCGCCAATCTCGTGCTGCTCGACCTCGCCGCGAGCCGCCGTGTCGAGGCGGGTGACTTCCGTTCTCGCTCGGCGAACTCGTGGCTCCTCGGTGACCGCGTCACGGGCAAGGTGCGAATGACCGTTGCCGCCGGCAGGGTCGTGCACGAGTCATGAGACGTCGCTTGCGATGTCGACTTCAGGCCGTGCGGCTGAGGCATCGCTTGCGATGCCGTTTAGAGGGCATGCTGGCTTTGCCAGCGTGCCCGTCTCCTTTGCCCGTGCGGCCGTCTGAAATGACCGATCGATGCGCCGGAAGAAGGGAGGTTCCGCGATGAGCGGGTTCCTCGTGCTCGAAGACGGCTCGGTCTTCCGCGGCGAGTCGGTAGGCGCACCGGGGTTCGCATTCGGAGAGGCCGTCTTCACGACTGCGATGACCGGTTACCAGGAGGTCGTCACCGACCCGAGCTACGCCGAGCAGCTCGTCGCCTTCACTGCGCCGATGATCGGAAACTACGGCGTCGCGCGCCAACGTTCGGAGTCGGCGCGGCCGCATGCGCGCGGCGTGCTGATGCGTGAGGCACGCGGGCCGGCGTGGACCGACTGGCTCACCGAGCGCGGCCTACCGGCGCTCTCTGGGGTCGATACCCGAACGCTGGTCGTCAAGCTGCGCGAGGCGGGTGCGATGCGGGCGGCCGTGGTCGCCGGCGACGCTTCGGTCGACGAAGCGCTGCGCGCGGTGCGTGAGCAGCTGCCGATGGCGGGCCGGGCGCTCGCGCCGTCGGTTTCGACCCCCGGGTCGTACGCGTACTCCGACCGGGGCCGGGTGCGCATCGCAGTGATCGACTACGGCTGCAAGCGATCGATCCTCCGCCGCCTGGCGAAGGCCGGGGCGGCGGTGACGGTCTTCCCGCACGATGCCGACCCAGACGAGCTCGACCGCTTCGACGGCGTCGTCCTCTCGAATGGACCCGGCGACCCGGAGCCGCTCGCAGACGAAATCGAGGCCGTCCGGGCCTTGCTCGGGCGGGTCCCGACGCTGGGCATCTGCCTCGGGCACCAGCTGCTCGCGCTGGCGACGGGCCACCAGACCTTCAAGCTGCCGTTCGGCCACCGCGGCGCCAACCATCCCGTCCTGGATCGGCGGACCGACCGCGTGCTCGTGACGTCCCAGAACCACGGATTCGCGGTCAAGCCGACCGCAGGGCGCGAGGCGAGTCACGTCTCGCTCTACGACGGCACCGTCGAGGGGCTCGAGTTCCCCGAGCTCCGCGCGCGTTCGGTGCAATTCCATCCCGAGGCCGGTCCGGGGCCGCACGACGCTTGGGACCTCCTCGACGGCTGGGTGGAGGAGGTGAGCGGCCTCGTCAAGGCGGCCTGACCTCCGGTCGATCTGCGTGATCGGGTCGGGGCCGATCGTGATCGGGCAGGCCTGCGAGTTCGACTACGCCGGCTGTCAGGCGTTGAAGGTGTTGCGGGACGAGGGCTTCCGGACAATCGTCGTCAACTCGAACCCGGCGACGATCATGACCGACCCCGGATTCGCGGACCGGACGTACATCGAGCCACTCGATATCGAGACAGTCGCCGGCGTACTGGAGAGGGAGCAGCCCGACGCGCTGCTGCCGACGCTCGGCGGCCAGACCGCACTCAACCTCGCGATGGAGCTCGCGCAGCAGGGCGTGCTCGCCGACCTCGGAATCGAGCTGATCGGCGCGGGAGTCGACGTGATCGCCCGCGCCGAAGACCGCGAACGGTTCCGAGAGACGGTGCGTTTGGCGGGGTACAGAGTGCCGGAATCGACCGTGGTCTCGAGCTGGGACGACGTGCCGCCCGAGCTCACCTTTCCGGTCGTCCTCCGTCCTGCGTTCACCCTCGGCGGGCACGGCGGCGGGACCGCCCGCAGCACACGGGAGTTCGAGGAGCTCCTCGACCGGGCGCTCACCGAGAGCCCGGTCGGGCAAGTGCTGGTCGAGGAGTCGCTGATCGGCTGGGACGAGGTGGAGCTCGAGCTGATGCGCGACCGCAGCGACAACGTCGTCGTCGTCTGCTCGATCGAGAACCTCGACCCAATGGGCGTGCACACGGGCGACTCGGTCACGGTCGCGCCGCAGATGACGCTCTCCGACGAGGCGTACCAGGAGCTGCGCGACGCGGGGGCGGCGGTGATCCGTGAGGTCGGGGTCGAGACCGGCGGCGCCAACATCCAGTTCGCCCGCGAGCGCGAGAGCGGCGAGCTGCGGGTGATCGAACTGAATCCGCGTGTCTCGCGCAGCTCGGCGCTCGCGTCGAAGGCAACCGGCTATCCGATCGCCAAGGTCGCCGCGAAGCTTGCCGTCGGCTACACGCTCGACGAGATCCCGAACGACCTGACGGGGACGACGCCCGCGAGCTTCGAGCCGACGCTCGACTACGTCGTCGTCAAGTTCCCGCGGTTCGCGTTCGAGAAGTTCCCCGGCGCCGATCGGACGCTCGGCACGCAGATGAAGTCCGTCGGCGAGGCGATGGGGATCGGGCGCTCGTTCACAGAAGCCTTCCTGAAGGCGAAACGAGCGCGGGAGGTCGACGACGCATGGGAGCCGCGCGACCTGCATCCGTGGTTCGAGACCGAGCTCGAGCGCGCGCGGGAGACCCTTGCGGGCGTCACCGGGATCGACCAGCTCGTCGCGGACGATTGGCTGCGGGTCAAACGCGCAGGTTGGTCCGACCTCGACCTCGCCGAGCAGTGCGGAGCGAGGGAGGCCGTCGTACGGGCAAAGCGGCGAGCGTGCGGTGTGCGCCCCGCGTATCGCCGGGTCGATTCCTGCGCCGGCGAGGTCGAGGCCGCGTCGACCTACTACTACGCGACCTGGGGAGAAGCCGACGAGTCCCCTCCGACGGGCGAGACGCCCCGGGTCGTCATCCTCGGGTCGGGACCGAACCGGATCGGCCAGGGCATCGAGTTCGACTACTGCTGCGTGCACGCGGCGCGGAGCTTCCGCGAGCTGGGGTTCGAGACGGTGATGGTGAACTGCAACCCGGAGACGGTCTCGACCGACTACGACACGTCGGATCGTCTCTATTTCGAGCCGCTGGGGCTCGAGGAGGTGCTCGCCGTCTGCGAGCGCGAGCAGCCCGCCGGGGTCGTGATCCAGTTCGGCGGGCAGACGCCGCTGAAGCTTGCACGCGGGTTGGAGGAGGCGGGCTACCGGATCCTCGGCACCCCTTACGACGCAGTCGATCTCGCCGAGGATCGCGAGCGCTTCGCGGCGTTGTGCCGCGAGCTTCGCATCGACGTTCCGCCCTGGGGAATCGCAGGGTCGCCGGTGGAGGCGATCGACGTCGCGGAGGCAATCGGCTATCCGGTGCTCGTGCGGCCGTCGTACGTGCTCGGCGGCCGTTACATGACGATCTGTTACGACGCCGAGACCGTGGCCGACAGCGTGCCGCCCGGAGCGCGGGTGCTGGTCGACCGCTTCGTCGAGGGAGCGCTCGAGATCGACGTCGATGCGCTCTGTGACGGGGAGGAGACGTGGGTCGCGGCGGTGATGCAACACGTGGAGGAGGCCGGCGTCCACTCTGGCGACTCGAGTTGCGCGCTCCCGCCGCCGGGAATGGACGAGGGGCTGCTCGCGGAGATCGAGCGGACGGTCGAGCGGCTCGCACCTGCGCTCGGCGTCGTCGGTCTCGTCAACGTCCAGCTCGCGGTGCAGGACGACCGTCTCTACGTGCTCGAGGCGAATCCGCGGGCGTCCCGTACGGTGCCCTTCGCCAGCAAGGCGATCGGCGTCAACCTCGTCGACGCAGCCTGCCGGCTTGCCGCCGGCGCCCGACTCTTCGATCTGGACGTGGCTCGGTGCCTGGCACCGGGACCTGTCCCGCAGATCAGCGTCAAGGCTGCGGTCTTTCCGTTTCAACGCTTCCCCGGCTCGGATCCCGTGCTCGGGCCGGAGATGCGTTCGACCGGCGAGGTCATGGCGAGCGCCGCCGACTACCCGACCGCGCTGGCGAAGGCGGAGCGCGCGGCCGGCCGGCCGCTTCCGGACGGCGGGACCGTCTTTCTCTCGGTGCGCGATTCGGACAAGGACGCGGTGGGCACGGTGGCCGAGGCGCTCACCGAGCTCGGATTCAGGCTTGCCGCCACGAGCGGGACGGCCCGCACGCTGGCCGCCTCGGGCCTAGCCGTCGAGCACGTTCGCAAGGTGACCGAGAGGGGGGAGGGGGCGACGGTGGTCGACCTCCTCCGCCGCGGCCGCTGCGATCTCGTCGTCAACACTCCACAGGGCTCGGGCGCGCGCACCGACGGCTACCGGATTCGCGAGGCTGCGCTCACTGCGCGCATTCCCTGCATCACGACCCTGAGCGGCGCCGCCGCCGCCGTGCTGGCGATCGCCGACGCGCGGGGCGAGGACGTGATCTCCCTCCAGGAACGCATTGATGCTCAACCGCGAACGGCGTAGGGCCGTCGGCTCAGAACGTCTCGGCCCGTACACGCTCCTGCGGGTCGATCGAGGGGATCTCGATCCCGGTCACCCCGGCCAGTTCTTCATGCTCGAGGCACCGGGCCGCATGCTGCCCCGTCCGATGAGCCTGTGCCTGGCGCCGACCGGCGAGCTGGCCTTCCTCTTCGAGTCGATCGGGCCGGGAACGAGGGCACTCGGCGAGTTGGAGTCCGGCGACGAGCTCTGCATCCTGGGACCGCTCGGCAACGGCTTCTGTCTCGACGTCGAACGGCCGCTCCTCGTCGGCGGCGGCATCGGCATCGCGCCCCTTCCGTATCTCTCCGAGGCACTGAAGGCCCCGCCCGCGGTGGTGGGTTTTCGGTCGTCGGAGTACGCCGAAGCTGCATCGCTGTTGCCACAGGCCGAGGTTGTCATCGATCCCACGCTCGTCACGGACGTGCTTGCGCCGGGGTACGACGTCCTCGCCTGTGGGCCGGAGCCGATGCTCGAGGCGGTCGCCGCGATGGCGCCCGCCGCCCAGCTCGCCTGGGAGGCGCCCATGGCCTGTGGCTACGGGGCGTGCTACGGCTGCGTCGTCGAGGTCGGCGGCGGCTACAAGCGCCTCTGCGTGGAAGGACCCGTCCTTGCTGCTTAACGCCTCGGGCTGCCTCGACGCGCTGACGGCTCCCGACGTCGCCCGGTCGTTCGACGCCTTCGTGACCAAGACGGTGACACCGGAGCCGCGCGAGGGAAACGAGCCCCCGCGAATCGCCGAGACGGATCACGGGATGCTCAATTCGATCGGCTTGCAGAACCCTGGCATCGCCGGGTTTCTCAGGGACGTTCTGCCGCAGTTGAAGGAACTCGGCATCCCGATCTGGGTTTCGATCGGAGGATTCAGTGCCGCCGACTACGCCCTTTGTAGCGAGGCCCTCAATGGCCACGACGAAGTCGTGGCCATTGAAATGAATCTGTCGTGCCCGAACGTGGACGAGGCCCCGGAATCGGCCGCCGAGATCGTTTCCGCCTGCCGCGCCGTGACCGCGCTCCCTCTCTACGCAAAGCTGTCTCCGCAGCTCGCCGACATCGCCGAAGCCGCACGCGCCGTCGAGGCCGCGGGCGCCGACGGGCTCTCGCTGGTCAACACTCTGCGTGGCCTCGCCCTCGACGAGCGGACGCTGCGGCCGCGTCTCGGACGAGACACGGGAGGCTATTCCGGCCCGGCGCTCAAGCCAATCGCCCTGGCCGCCGTCTATGTGTGCCGTCGCGCCACGAGCCTGCCAATCGTGGGCATGGGCGGGGTCTGGGACGGACGCGACGCGATGGAGTTGATCGCGGCCGGCGCGACCTCCGTGGCGCTCGGCACCGTGCTCTTCAGCGACCCGTCGGCCCCGGTTCGAGTGCGGCAGGAACTCCTGTCCGCGGCCGAAGCTGCCGGCCTGACCGATCCGTGGATAGCGGTTGGGATTTCACACGACTCCGTGCTGCCAGGCGTGACAACAGAAAAAATGCCTGCATTTCTGCCGAATTGACCGCCCTGGACAAGCTGTTAGTATCACGCGCCGTGGCGTCCGTGAAGACTCAGGCCCAGGCGCCGGCCCGGTCTCGCGACCAACGGATGGAGGCGCTCAAGCGCGCCAACGACATCCGGGTCAAGAGGGCACAGCTGAAGCGAGACCTAAAGGACGGCCACGCCAGGATCGAGGAGATCCTGCACAAGCCCCCGGAATACGTGGCGACTGCGAAGGTCTTCGACATCCTCATGGCCGTCCCCAAATTCGGCCGAGTCAAGGCCGGACGGTTCCTGACGCAAGCGAGGATCAGCCAGTCGAAGACCGTAGGAGGTCTCTCGGACCGCCAACGAGCCGAGCTCATTGGCCTCTTTCAGCGGTAGCGAGTTGAACGGCCCCCCGGGGCCGGTCATCGTCGTCACCGGAACGTCGGGTGCCGGGAAGGGCACGATCGAACGGATTCTCCTCGAGCGCCATCCCGAGCTGGAGCTGGCGGTTTCGGCGACGACGCGCGACCAGCGGCCGAACGAGGTCCACGGCAAGGACTATTGGTTTCTGTCCGACGAGGAGTTCGACCGGCGCCTGGCCGAGAAAGGGTTCCTCGAGTACGTGACCTTTCCCTGGGGCCAGCGCTCCGGGACGCTCCTCTCGGAGATCGATCGCATTCGAGCGGCGGGACGCGTGCCGCTCCTCGACCTCGAGACCGACGGAGCGCTCTACGTCCAGAGGAAGGTCCCCGGCGCGGTGACGATCTTCGTGACGGCGCCGAACTTCGAGGAGCTCGAGCGCCGTCTGCGAGCGAGGGCAACCGAGAGCGCGGGTGAGATCGGCCAGCGATTGGCGCTCGCGCGCGAGCAGCGCGAGCTGGCGGAGGAATTCGACCACGTGATCGTCAATGACGACCTCGACCGCGCCGCCGCCGAGGCCGAAGCCATCGTCCGCGCCGAGATCGGCGCGGGCACCAGCTACCATTGAGCTCGTGATCTACCCGAGAATCGACAAGCTGCTCGCGAGCGTCCCCGAGCGCTACGGCCTTGTGATCGTAGCGGCCAAGCGCGCCCGCCAGATCAACAATTACCACCACCAGCTCGGTGAAGGGACGTTCGAGGACTTTCCGCCGCCGCTCGTCGAGTCCCGCTCGAAGAACTACCTGACGATCGCCCTCGAGGAAGTCGCCGAGGGCAAGATCAAGCACGACTACAAGAGGTAAGTCGCGCCCATGGCGCGGGTCCTTGTCGGGGTCACCGGCGGGATCGCCGCCTACAAGGCGTGCGAGCTCGTGCGTCGGCTGATCCGCGGCGGCCATGAGGTCATCCCGCTCGTGACGCCCGGTGCGGAGCGCTTCGTCCGTGCCGAGACCTTTCACGCGCTGGCGCGACGCTCACCGAGCGCCGACCCGTACCCTCATCTCGAGAATGCGGACCTCCTCGTCGTTGCTCCACTCACCGCCAGCACCCTCGCCAAGCTGGCAATCGGCCTGGCTGACAATCTCGTGACGGAGGCGGCGCTCGCTCACGAGGGCCCCGTGCTGCTCGCTCCCGCGATGAACACGCGCATGTGGCGTCATCCGGCGACCCAGGCGAATGTCGACGTCCTCCGCAACCGAGGCGTCGAGCTGATCGGTCCCGACGAGGGCGAGCTCGCCGAAGGCGAGCACGGAATGGGACGGATGTCGTCTCCAGAGGCGATCTTCGCCCGCTGCGAGGAGCTCTTGAGCGCGTGACGCGGCTGACTGGAAAGACGGTCGTCGTCACCGCCGGCGGCACCCGCGAGCCGATCGACGCCGTCCGCTTCATCGGCAACCGCTCTTCCGGGCGAATGGGCGTGGCGATCGCGGCCGAAGCGCGGCGCCGAGGCGCCGCGGTCACGTTGATCGCCGCCAACCTCGCCGTCGACGAGCCGGAAGGCGTCGACGTCGTCGAGACGCCGACCGCCGCCGACGTGGCGCGGGAGACGCTGGCGCGTGCGGACGCGGACGTGATCGTTATGGCCGCGGCGGTCGCCGACTACCGGCCAGCGGAACCGATCGAGGCCAAGCGGCCCAAGGACGACCAGCCTTGGCGGCTCGAGCTCGAACCGACCGCCGACGTCCTGCGCGCCCTGGCCGAGCAGCGGGCAAACGGCGGCGTCGTCGTCGGCTTCGCCGCGGAGGCGGGCGAAGACGGGCTCGCGCGTGCCCGCGAGAAGCAGGCGCGGAAGAAGGCGGATCTCCTCGTCTACAACGACGTAAGTGCCTCGGGCGTAGGGTTCGATGCAGCCGAGAACGAGGTCGTGATCATCTCGGAGGAGGGCGAACGGCACGTCGCGCGGGCGCCGAAGGAACGCGTTGCGGCGGAGATTCTCGACGAAGTCGAACGGCTCTTGGGGAGGAACGGTGAGCGAGCGGCAGGCTGAGGAGCGCCCGGTCTCGGTCTCGACGTCCAGCGATGCGCTGAGCCGCGTGACCGAGAACGTCGCGCGCGTAGTGCATGCACCGGAGAAGACGCTCCGCCTGAGCGTCATCTGCCTGATCAGTGAGGGCCATCTGATCATCGAGGACTTCCCCGGCGTGGGGAAGACGATGCTCGCCAAGGCGCTTGCCCGGTCGATCGACTGCTCGTTCTCGCGGATCCAGTTCACGCCCGACCTGCTGCCCTCGGACGTCACGGGGGTGAACGTGTTCGACCAACGGTCGAACGAGTTCGAGTTCCGGCCCGGCCCGGTCTTCGCGAACATCCTGCTCGTCGACGAGATCAACCGGGCTTCTCCGAAGACCCAGGCGGCGCTCCTCGAGTGCATGCAGGAGAACCAGGTGACGGTCGACGGCGTCACGTACCCGCTCGGGGGGCCGTTCATGGTGCTCGCGACCCAGAACCCGATCGAGTACGAGGGCACGTATCCGCTGCCCGAGGCACAGCTCGATCGGTTCACGATGCGGCTTGCAATCGGCTACCCGCAGCTCGCCCAAGAGGCCCGAATGCTGAGCGAGCAGACGAGTGACCCGCCGCTCGAGACCCTCGAGCCGGTGGCGAGCGCGGCCGAGATCACCGCGGTGATCGACGACGCGAAGCGCGTGTTCGTGGAGGAAAGTGTCCACCGCTACGTGGTCGCGCTGCTCCGGCACACGCGCGGCGACGAGCGGCTGTACCTCGGTGCGAGTCCTCGTGCCGGCATTGCGCTCCTGCGGGTGGCGAAGGCGCGGGCGCTTGCAGACGGGCGCGAGTACGTCCTGCCCGACGACGTCAAGGCCGTCGCGGTGCCCGTGCTCGCCCACCGGCTGATCCTCGGGCCGGAAGCTCGTGCGGCCGGTCTGTCCGCGGCCGATCTCGTCGCCGAGGCGGTCGAGCACACGCCCGTCCCCGTATGACCCCTCGGGGGCGCGTGACCCTCGCGCTCGGGCTCGGGACCTACTTCGCGGCCTGGGCCTTCGGAGCGCAGGCGCTCTACACGCCGGCCGTCGGCCTCGTGCTCGTGGTCGGAGCCGGGCTCGTCTGGACACGTTTGCTGTCCAGACCGCTCCGCCTTCACCGTTCGGTCGATCGCGACGAGCCGGTCGAAGGAGACGACATCGTCGTCCGCGTCGAGCTGAAACCAGACGGCGGGGGCGTCCTTTCGGGCAGCGTCGTCCTCCACGATCCCGCGGGCGGCCTCGGCGCCCGGGACGTGACCGTCCCGCGGGACGGCAGCCGGCTGCGGACCTCCTATCGGATCCAGCAAGCGCCGCGCGGCAGATACCGGTTCACCGGCGCGGAGGTCTCGATCGAGGATCCATTCGGGCTCTCCCGGCAGCAGCAGCGTTTGCCGGACACGGGCACGATCGTGGTCTACCCGCGGCTGACGAAGCTCGCGGCGCTCTTCTCGGAGCGAGGGCTCCGGTCGCACGGGGGCGGCCGCATGCTCCTGCGCCGGCCGGCGGGGTTCGAGCTCCACAGCGTCCGCGCATATCAGGACGGTGAGTCACTGCGCCGTGTGCATTGGCCCTCGACCGCCCGGCGTCGGCAGCTGATGGTCAAGGAGCTCGAGGACGCTCCGCGAGACGAGGTCGCGGTCTTGCTCGACGCTCAGTCCGGCTTCGCCGCCGGAGCTCGGCCCGAATCGAGCTTCGACGTCCAGGTTCGAGCTTCGGGATCGATCCTCTGGACGCATGCGCGACGCGGGCGCCATGCGCGCCTCCTCGTGACGAGTGCGGCGGCGGAGACGGTCTCCTTGCGTGCGTACGAGCGCGATTGGCCCCGCGCGATGGAGACACTCGCCGCGGCCGAGCAGGACGGCCGAAGGCCCCTGGAGGCGTGGCTGAGCGACCCGGCGGGAGTCGCCGACCGCGCCAGCGATATCGTCGTCATCACGCCCGCGCTGCGGCCCGCTCTCGTCGAGGCGCTGGTCGCACGCGCGGTCAGCCGCCAGCACGTCTCGGTCGTCTATGTCGACCTGCCCAGCTTCGGCGGTCGTGAGCGCCGCGTGGTCGGCGTCGACGCCGCCGCGCTTCGGCTCGGAGCGGCAGGGGTCCCGGTCGCGTTCGTACGCTGCGGCGACGACCTCGGCGCCGTTCTCGCCGCGACCACAGAGGGTGCTGCGCTTGGCTAGGACGGCGCTCCTGGCCGTTCTGCCAGCTGCGTTGATCGCGACGGGCTGGCGTCAGCTCGAGCTGCCACCCGAGGGTCGGGAGCTCGGCCTCGTCGCGCTCCTCGCCGTCGGCGTCGCGCTGCTCCCGCGTCGCTCTTTACAGATCGTGGGCGGGGTCGGCGCCTGCCTCGTCACCGTCCACCTCGCGTTCGGTCTCAGACCGGTGCGGGGCATCTTCTCGGAGTTCGCCAACGGCGTCGTCGACTTCTACGAGATCACGATCCCGTTCCATCCCGGCGACCACCCGCGGATGCACGGCGTGCTCCTGCTTGCGGTCTTCGCCTTCACGCTCGTCGCCTCGCTCGCAATCGCCCGGCGCCGCGCGGTCCTGGCGGCCGGAGTCACCTTCGCGGGCGCGGCATGGCCCGTGACGCTGATTCGCGATGCTCCGTCGACCGCGCGCGGTGTACTGCTGCTGCTCGCGGCGCTGATTCTCCTCGCCGCGCTGCGCGGGCCGGAACCTCGGCGAGGCGCCGGCCAGGCCCTTCTCGTCGGGGCGGGCGTCGTCCTCGCCGCGCTGATCGCCGTCAGCACCCCCGCGGTCGCGAAGGGCGGCTTCCTGAACTGGGAGCAATGGGAGCCGTTTACGAGGCCCGTGAAGCGTGTTGACGTGTCCTACGTCTGGGATTCGAACTACGACGGCATTCGCTTCCCCGAACGGTCGACGACGGTCCTGACAATCAAAGCACCGCGCGCCGCCTCCTACTGGCGCGCGACGACGCTCGACTCCTTCATCGACGACCACTGGATCGAGCGGTCGGTCACGATCCCGCCGATCTCGGTCGACGACCGCGACGCGCTGCTCGCGGATCCGCTGCTCCCACCCCGTGCACAAGACCCCGAGAACTGGATGCGGCAAGAGGTGACGGTGCGCGCACTTCGCGATCGCCATCTCGTTGGAGCGACTGTGCCGATCGCCTTCGAGCGCGGAGCGGCGCTGGAGTACTCACCTGGAGTGGCCCATGTCGGGCAGCTCCGGCGCAACCAGGAGTACGAGATCTGGAGCTGGGTGCAGCAGCCACGCCCGCGGGAGCTCGCCGACTCGCCGGCGGACTATCCAGACCTGATCGCCCGCGACGGAGAATTCCTGATCACGCCGGTCGGGAACGTGCCTCCCTTCGGGACCCGGGAGCGAGATGAGGTCGTGCGCGGGCTGGCGCGCCAGCCGTTCGCAGACTCGCGCTACAACGAGCTCTACGACGTCGCCCTGGACGTGGTTCGGGGGGCGAGGAACCCGTATGCGGCGGTCGTCGCGCTCGAGGCCTGGTTCCGCTCCGGCAGATTCGCCTACGACGAGTCGCCGCCCGTGCCGCGAAACGTCCCGCCGCTGATCGCGTTCGTCACCGACCACCGGCGCGGCTACTGCCAGCACTTCGCGGGTGCGATGGCGCTCATGCTGCGCTATCTCGGGATCCCGGCCCGCGTCGGCGCCGGCTTTACCACGGGCCGCTACAACGCCGAGCGCGGCGAGTGGACCGTCTCAGACACCAACGCGCACACCTGGGTCGAAGCGTGGTTCGCAGGCTACGGCTGGCTGCCGTTCGATCCGACACCTGGTCGGGGCCGACTCCTGAGTTCGTATACGGCGTCCTCGCTCTTCTTCGATGTCGGGGGCGCGAGGGACGCGCTTGCGGGGGTTAACCCGACTGTGCTTGGAATCCAAGGTCTTAACGACCAGGGCGGCGGCAGCCCGGATGACCGTGTCCGGGGTCTCGATCCGGCTGCCCGTCCCGCTGGGAACCGCGACGGCTCGTCGGGTGACGGCGGCGTCACGGGCAGCTTGATCGGCCTCCTCCTGCTGCTCGCCACAGGCCTGACAGCTGCACTCTGGGCGCTCAAGCTGCTGCGTCGCCGCGCGCGCTACCTCACCCGCGACCCGCGCCGTCTGGCGCGCGCAGTCCGGCTCGACCTCGTCGATTTTCTCGTCGACCAGCGCCTTCCCATCTCCGCAAGCGCGACGCCACATGAGGTCGGCGACGAACTCGAGCGGTCGGTCGGGGTCCACGGGGAACGTCTCGCCCAGGCGCTGGCCGAAGCGCGCTACGGCCCTGAAGGCGGAGCCGAGGCGGCGGTGGCCCACGCCAGACGAGAGCTTCGCGCCGTCCGCCGCAGGATTCGTGGTCGGCTCGGTCTCGGGGACAGGGTCCGCGGGCTGCTCTCCCTTCGGTCGCTGGGCCTCGGTTCGAGCTGAGCGTCGAGGCCGTCGTCATCGCCGCCGGCGAGGGCCTGCGCCTCCGCCCGCTGAGCGAGCGGTGGCCCAAGCCGATCCTCCCGATCGACGGGAAGCCGGTGATCGCAACGCTGCTCCGCGAGCTCGAGGCTGCTGGCGTGAGCGCCGTGACGGTCGTCGTCGGGCACCTCGGCGACCAGGTTCGCGGCTTGCTCGCCGGACTGGATGTTCGCTTCGCTGAGCAACCGGAGCCGCTCGGGTCGGCCGATGCGGTGCGTCGGGCGGTCGAAGCGGGCGCCGGCGCGCCTTTTCTCGTGACCGTCGCCGACACCGTGTACGAGCCGGGCGATCCGCGCCGCGTCGTGGAGGCGTGGGAACAGTCGGGAGCCGCCGGCGCCCTAGCCCCGCCGCTCTGGGGCATTGGGTCGGAGCTCCTGCAGTACCTCGACGAGCTTCCCGGGCCGCCGTTCGAGCTCCTGACGGCTTTCGAGCGCGCCCGTAATGCGGGCCTCGAACTCGCATCCGTCGAGCTCGGCCCCATCCGTGCGCTGACCGAGCCGGCCGATCTTGTGAAGCACAACTTCGTCTACCTTGATTAGCAACGCGATGAGTGAGACGTACGACCTCTTTCAACAGGGCTGGGCACACCTTCGAAAAGGGAGGGCCGCCCAGGCGACGGTCGCCCTCGAGAAGGCGAAGCGGCGCGAGCCGGAGAAGGCATCGATCCGCGAGGCGCTCGGGATCGCCTACTTCCGCATCCACCGCTGGGCTGAGGCCGAGCGGGAGTTCCGGGCGATGCTGGAGATCTCGCCTGCGGACGACTATGCCCACTACGCGCTTGGGCGCTGCCTCGAGAAGCTCGGCAAGGAGACCGAGGCGAACGGCCACTACAAGCTCGCGAGCTCGCTCCGGCCCGGCAGCGAGCAGTACGCGTCCCGGATCAAAGACCTGAGCTAGGTGCGAGCGGTCGTCCAGCGCGTCTCCTCGGCGCGCGTGGTCGTCGACGGCGACGTGGTGGGAGACATCGCTGCCGGGCTGTGCGTGCTGCTCGGCGTTTCTCGGACGGATGGGAAAGAGGAGGCGGAGAGGCTCGCCGGCCGGATTGCGCGGCTGCGGATCTTCGAGAACGAGGAAGGGCGGTTCGACCGCTCGCTGCTCGACGTCGCCGGCGCGGCGCTCGTTGTGAGCCAATTCACGCTGATCGCGGACACCGCAAAGGGCAACCGCCCGAGCTTCACGGATGCGGCGCCGCCGGAGCAGGCCGAGCGTCTGTACGAGGCGTTCTGCGCGGCGCTGCGAGAGCTTGGCGTCGGCGTCGCGACGGGCCGGTTCGGTGCCCGGATGGCGGTGGAACTCGTCAACCACGGCCCGGTCACGATCGTGCTCGGCTAGACGGCTAGCGAAGCGAGCGGATCGCGCGCAGCACCCGATCCACGTCGGCCGGCGTGTTGAGCAAGCCTGGCGCGAGCCGCGCGTAGGGCGGATCGTACGGCGTCACCGTGGCGATGATCCGCCGCCGCCGCAGCGCCTCGACCACCGCGCCCGGGCTCAACCGGTCGACCGAGAAGCAGACGAGGCCGGCCGAGAGGGCCGCCGAGCGCGGCGTCACCAGCGTCACGTGCGACATCGACGCGAGGCCCGCCTTCAAGCGCGCGTTCAACGCGTGGATGCGGCGCTCGACCCGTGCCTTGCCGATGCGGAGGTGCAGGCGGAAGGCCTCGGAGAGCGCCCACCGGTGCTCGAACGAATGGAACCCTCCCGGCGTCATCTCGGCCCCCGCCGTGGCGGTGCCGGAGAAGGACGGAATGGTGGCGCGGACGGCTTGCCAGGCGGTCGTGCGGCCCCAGACGAATCCCGTCCCGCGCGGGCCGAAGAGCCACTTGTGGCAGCCGGAGACGAGGAAGTCACAGGCGAGCGACCCCACCGTCTCGTTCTCGACGCCGACGCCGTGAACGCCGTCGACGCAGATGAGGACGTCGTCGCGGCGTTTTCCAAGCGCCCTCGCGATCCGCTGGAGCGGCAGCTTGACACCCGTGCTCGAGTGGACCCACGTCAATGCGATCACCCGAGTACGCGGACCCAAAGCGCCGACGAGCGACGAGACGACCTCGTCCTGCGTCGCCCGGCGAGCCTCCCGATAGAGCCGCACCTGCCGAACGGAAGCGCCGCTCCGCGCTGCCTTCAGCCGGAGCGACTCGTGGGTGGCGAAGAAGTCGTGCGTCGTCGTCAGCACTTCGTCGGATGCACGTAGCTCGAGCCCGTTGTAGAGCAAGCCGAGGCCCATCGTGGTCGAGTCGGTGAGAGCGATGTCCGTCGGGCGTGCCCGAAGGTATGCACCGGCCGCCCGGAGAACAGCCGCCTCGAGAGCAGGGCCGCGCTCGTGCAGGTAGTGGACGGGATTGGCGTCGAGACCGCGCCGGTGGCGCTCGATCGCCCGCCGGACCGGCGCCGGGTGCGACGCGAGAAGCAGCCCACCCATGTGGGTCCAGCCGGGGGCCAGCCGGAACTGGCGGCGCACGGCGGCCCAGTCCAGTGCGGCGTCGGCGTCCGGCGCCGCCATGACCTCGTCGAGGTCGGAGAAAGCCACACCGAGACCGCCCGCGGCAAGAGCCGCACCGGTCCGGACGAGAAGCTGTTTGCGATCGAGCACCAAGTAAGCCTTGCTATCCTGCACTCACCACATTTCAGGCACTTTTGAAATGGGCGCGCGGCGCCCATTTTTTGTGAGGTACACGATGACCAACGTCTATGACAAGGAGAAGACGCTCTTCCGCGAGATCGCGCCTCAGGTCGAGAACGCGATCCCCGGCGTCGAAGTTCTTGCACTCGAGCTCTCCGGGCCCGAGCGCTTCACCGTGTATATCGACCATCCGCAGCGCGTGGACCACGAGCTCTGCGCGCGCGTCACGGACGTGCTGCGCCCGTACCTGCGCGAGTACACGGTCGACGTCTCCTCTCCGGGCGTAGATCGCCCGCTGCGGACGCCGGCCCACTTCGAGCGGGCGGTCGGGCGACAGGTCGCGCTCCGCACGTCACAGGACATCGAGGGGCGCAAACGCTTCAAGGGCGAGATCGTCGAGACCAGCCCGGCTGGGATCCGGGTCTCGACCGACGGCGACGAGTACGAGATCCCGTACGAGGCGATCGTGCGGGGCAATCTGATCGAGGAGAGTGTGAGATGAGCCGCGAGATCATCGAGGCGGTCCGCGAACTGGAGCGCGAGAAGAATCTGGAAAGCGGAATCCTTGTCGACGCGCTGCGCGACGGGTTACTCGCCGCCTACAAGAAGACGCCGGGCGCATACCGACATGCGACGGTCGAGATCGACGACGCGGGCGACTTCCGCGTCTTTGCGATTCACATGCCGGCCGACATCGAGGAGCGCCTGCTCGAGGAGGCGCGCGAGCGCACTCTCAACGAGCTCGAGCGCATCGAGGAGGAAACCGGCGAGAAGCAGCACACACTGATCACCGACGACGACCTGGAGATCGACTGGTCGCAGGTGCCCGCGGACCAGATGCGCCGCGAGGACGTGACGCCAGAGAACTTCGGCCGCATCGCCGCGCAGACCGCGAAGCAGGTGATCCAGCAGCGGATCCGCGAGGCGGAGCGCCAGATCATGTACGAGGAGTACGTGGACCGCGTCACCGAGGTCGTGACGGGCATCGTCCAGCAGGCCGGCGACAGGAACAACATCCTCGTCGACCTGGGCAGAGTCGAGGCGCTCCTCCCCCGCTCGGAGCAGGTCGACGGCGAGCGCTACGAGCAGGGCAGCCGCATCAAGGCCGTGATCACCGAGGTCCGCGCCGGCACGAAGGGCCCGCAGGTGATCCTCTCGCGGCGGGATCCCGAGCTGATCAAGACGCTGTTCGAGCTCGAGGTGCCCGAGATCGCCGACGGGCTGGTCGAGATCCGCGGCGTCGCCCGCGAGCCCGGCTATCGCTCCAAGATCGCGGTCGTGTCGCACGCCCAGGGCGTCGACCCGGTCGGGGCCTGCGTCGGCCCGCGGGGTTCCCGCGTGCGGATGGTCGTCTCCGAGCTTCGCGGCGAGAAGATCGACATCATCCCGTGGAACACGGAGCCGGCCCGCTTCCTCGCGAAGGCGCTCTCTCCGGCGCGCGTGCGCGAGGTCTACATCGACGACGAGACCAAGGAGGCGACGGTCATCGTCCCCGAGGACCAGCTGGCGCTGGCGATCGGCAAGGAGGGCCTGAACGCCCGCCTGGCCGCGCGCCTGACCGGCTGGAAGGTCGACATCCAGTCCGAAGCCGAGTTCGCGCAGGCCGAGGCCGAGGCGGCGTTCGCGGGCGGCGAGCAGGGCGAGGACTTCTCGGGCCGCTGTGCGGCGATCCTCTCCAACGGCAAGCGCTGTCCGAACGCGGCGCTACCCGGGACGCGCTTCTGCGGGATCCCTGCCCACACTGCGCTCGCCGAGCGCGAGGCCCGGGGCGAGACGGTCCAAGAGGCCGTTCCGATCGCGGGCTCCGAGCCGGAGCTCGAGGAGGTCGCGGTCGAGGCACCGCCGGAGTCGGAACCGATCCAGGTACCGGCCCCGGAGCCGAGCCCGGCGATGCCCGAGCCACCTCCAACGGTGCCGATCCCGGAGCCCGAGCCCGCCGGACCGGAGGTTCCCTCGCCCGAGCCGACCGAGCCGCCGCCGGTGCCGTCGGCAGAGGACGAGGAGCAGGTCGCCGCTCATAGCGGCGCCGAGGAGAGGGGCGACCAAAGCTCTGCGTGACGAGGACCGCGCCGTCCGAACGTGCGTCGGCTGCGGGCGGAAGGCAGCGAAGGACGAGCTCCTGCGCTTCGTCGCTCGCGAAGGCGTCCTCGTACTCGGGCCCACGGATCCCGGTCGCGGCGCCTACACCTGTCGGCGACTGGCCTGTTTCGAGCGGGCGGCCTCGAAAAATGCCTTCAACCGGACTCTCAGAGAGACGATCCGGGTCCATCCGGAGCTCGTACGTCTCTACACTGACCACTGAACAACATGGCTGATCAAGGGAAAAAGCGACCGATTCGCCCGCGCCAGGCGCCCACCGGGCGCCGGAAGCGCCGCGTGGTCATCGACTCGCAGGCCAATCGGCCGCGCCCCGACTCGCGGCAGGCCCGCGATCGTGTGGACACGAGGCCCAAGCAGCCGCGTGAGATCGTCCAGCCGACCGGTCCCGTCACGGTTCAGTCCGGTGTCACCGTCAAGGAGCTCTCGCAGGCGCTCGGGAAGCCGGTCGCCGAGATCATCAAGATCATGATGGGACTGGGGGAGATGGTCACGATCACCCAGTCGCTCTCGGACGAAGCCGTGCAGCTGATCGCCACCGAGTTCAAGCGCGAGGTGACCATCAAGCATGCGGCCGAGGAAGACGAGGAGCCTGAGTCGTACGAGGACCCGCAGGAGGCGTTAAAGCCCCGTCCGCCGGTCGTCACGATCATGGGCCACGTCGACCACGGGAAGACGACGCTGCTCGATGCGATCCGCGAGGCCGCCGTCGTCGAGACCGAGGCGGGCGGGATCACGCAGCACATCGGCGCCTACCAGGCCGCGCATGACGGGCGGAAGATCACCTTCCTCGACACGCCCGGCCACGAGGCGTTCACCGCCATGCGGGCCCGCGGCGCCAAGGTGACGGACATTGCCGTCCTGGTCGTGGCCGCCGACGACGGTGTGATGCCGCAGACGAAGGAATCGATCTCGCACGCCAGGGCGGCCGAGGTCCCGATCGTCGTCGCCGTCAACAAGATCGACGTCCCGGACGCCGATCCCAACCGGGTGCGCGGTGATCTTGCGGGCGAGGGACTTCAGCCCGAGGAGTGGGGCGGCACGACGCAGTTCTCGGACGTCTCCGCGAAGCAGAAGCAGAACCTCGACGATCTGCTCGAGAAGGTGCTCCTCGTCGCGGACGCCGAGCTCGTGCTGACCGCGAATCCCGACGCAGAAGCCTCGGGGCCGATCATCGAGTCCCGGCTCGACGTCGGGCGCGGGCCGGCGGCGACGATGCTCGTCCAGCGCGGAACCCTCAAGGTCGGGGACGCGATCGTTGCCGGCGACGCCTGGGGCCGGGTCCGCGCGCTGTACGACTTCCGCGGCGAGAAGCTGCAGGAAGCCCGGCCGGGCGACCCGGTCGAGATCCTCGGCTTCGACCATCCGCCGCCCGCCGGCGAGATGGCTCGGGTCGTCGAGGACGAGCGCCACGCTCGCCACCTGGCGCAGAACCGCGGTGAGCGCCTCCGTCGGGAACAGCTCGCGGCGGCCGCGGGCGCCGGCGTCTCACTCGAGAAGCTCTTCGCTCAGATGCAGGCGGGTGGCGTCCAGGACCTCAATCTCGTCCTCAAGGGCGACGTTGACGGCTCCGTCGAGGCCGCGGTCTCCGAGCTCCGGAAGATTCAGCATCCCGAGGTCGGCGTCCGTGTCATCCATCAAGGTGTGGGCGGCATCACCGAAGGGGACGTCAACCTGGCAGCAGCCTCGAACGCCCTCGTGGTCGGCTTCAACGTGCGGCCGAACGCGGAGGCGCGCGCCCTCGCCGAGCGCGAAGGCGTCGAGATCCGCACCTACCGCGTGATCTACCGCCTGACGGAGGACATCGAGCAGGCGCTGGTCGGCATGCTCGCGCCGGTGACGACCGAGGAGACGCTCGGCGAGGCCGAGGTGCGCCAGATCTTCCGTGTCTCGCGGCTCGGAACAATCGCCGGCTCCTACGTCACCAGCGGGACGGTGCGCCGCAACGCGCAGGTGCGCGTGGTGCGTGACGGAACCGTCATCTACGAGACCTCGATCGCCCAGCTCAAGCGCTTCAAGGACGACGTCCGCGAGGTCGAAGAGGGCTTCGAGTGCGGAATCCTCCTCGAAGGCTTCAACGACGTGAA
>DASQTZ010000077.1:0-16549 GCA_035641605.1 Gaiellaceae bacterium
AGGTGTCGCGCAGATCCTCGGCTCGATCGAAGCGGTCCGGGCCCGACTCAACCCGCGACTCACGCTCGCGGGGCTGCTGCTGACGATGGTCGACGGCCGCACGCGCCTCGCCGCCGATGTCTCGGACGAGCTGGAGCGCCACTTCGGGCCGCTGCTGTTCAAGACCCGTGTGCCGCGGTCCGTTCGTATTGCCGAAGCCCCGAGCCACGGCCTGCCGGTGATTGCCTACGACCGGCGCTCGCCGGGCGCCGACGCGTACTGGAAGGTGGCGATGGAGCTTGTCGAGCGCAACTAACCCCGTCCCGGCGCGCCGCGCCCTCGGGCGTGGGCTCGAGGTGTTGATCGGCGGCACGCCGACAACCGAGCTCGCGCAGCTGCCGCTCGATCACATCCATCCGAACCCGCGCCAGCCTCGGCGGCGCTTCGACCACGAGACGACGGCGGCGCTGGCCGAGTCGGTCCGGGCGCAGGGACTTGTCCAGCCCGTCGTCGTCCGTTCGCGCGCCGCAGGCGGCTACGAGCTGATCGCCGGCGAGCGCCGCTGGCGCGCCGCGCGGGAAGCAGGCCTGGAGACGATTCCGGCGATCGTGCGGGAAACTGGCGATCGAGACGCACTGCTGCTGGGTCTCGTCGAGAACGTGGCGCGGGAGCAACTCAGCCCGGTCGAAGAGGCACGTGCCTATGCACTCCTCCTGGACGAGTTCGAGCTTGGCCTGGGCGAGATCGCCGAGCGCGTCGGCCGGTCGAAGCCCGCGGTCTCGAATCGCATGCGCCTGCTCGATCTGCCGGAGGATGTGCTGGCGATGCTCGAGCGCGGCGAGCTGACGGAAGGTCACGCACGCGCAGTGCTCGCGGTCCCCGACCACGACGAGCGCCGCCGCCTGGCGCGGGACATCGTCCGCCGTGGCCTCTCGGTGCGCGAGGCCGAGCGGTCCGCGCGTTGGGCCGGAGCGCGCCGAAAGCCTCGTCGCTCACGCACGCCCGTCGACCCGGTTCTCGCCGACCGTGTGCGCACCGCGGCTGAACGCCTGACAGGTCGGTCGGTGCGGCTCACGGCCGCCAGGCTCGAGATCTCGTTTGCGGACGAGGTCGAGCTCGCCGAGCTGGCGGAAGCGCTCGAAACGGCGATTTCAGGCTAGAAGCCGTACCTAACTGCCGAGGTGGGCCGTTGGGGGGTTGATGCTCGGTCTCTGGCAGCAGGACATCGAGTGGCTCGAGGCGATCTCGCAGGACGAGGACGCCCGCGCCCTCTTCCTTCGCATGGCCGCCCTCTCACAGGCAGGCCGGCTCGAGCCGTTCCTGACCGAGCTCAGGCGTGACGAGGAGCTCGACGACCAGACCAAGGGCACCGTCGCTGAGCTGGCGCAGGATGAGGCGTTCCTCATGGCGGTCGCGGACTACCTCCGCACCACAGACCATCTTCATTAGGAACGCCGCGGGTCGGAGTGGGCGATCGTGGATTCGAACCACGGACCTCCGCCTTATCAGAGCGGCGCTCTAACCAACTGAGCTAATCGCCCGCGAGGGCCGATGGTAGCGCAAGCGTCCCGGCGTTTCCGCGCAGGACCCTAGGGCTAAGATCAGAACAGGCCGAGAGCCTCTTTGCTCATGTTTGAGATGGTCATCTACGGGGTCAGCTTCGACTTGGTCGGCAAGCAGCCGATCGTTCTCCTCAAGACCGCGGACGGAAACAAGTTCCTCCCGATCTGGATCGGACACTCCGAGGCGGCGGCGATCCTCATGAAGCTTCAGGGCGCAGCGACCCCCCGCCCGATGACTCACGACCTCTTGGCCGACATGCTCGAGCAGCTCGATGCCGAGGTGACACGGATCACGGTCACCGAGCTCCGCGACAACACCTTCTACGCCAGCATCACCGTCCAGCAGAACGGCTCGGAGATCGAGATCGACTCCCGCCCGTCGGACGCAATCGCGATCGCCGTCCGCGCCGAGGCGCCGATCTTCGCCGCCGAGCGCGTGATCGAGGAGTCCGCGATCGAGTTCGAAGGCGAAGAGGTGAACGAAGAGGAGATCGTCGACGAGTTCCGCAGGTTCCTCGACGACGTCTCGCCCGACCAGTTCGCGGTCGGAGACGAGGAAAACTGAGGGCCGCCTCTCGGCGGCCCCCAATGTCCGGCTAGATCTTCTTCCGTGCCCTCCACTTGTTGAAGATCTTCGAGATGTCGCGGTGCGCGGCGCGCATCGCCTCCTCCGGGCTCATCTCGTCCCTCGCCACCCGGGCGAACATCTGCGGGATCAGGAACTTCGAGAAGACCTCGTCGACGGCCGCGTTCGAGTAGCCGGGGTAGCCGACGTTGAACGTGTACTTCTTCGAGATCTCGTCGAGGATCGTGTAGCGACCGCGAAGCTCGTTCGGGTAGTCCGTCTGCTTTGCCAGTCGCACCTTGACGTTCGACACCGACCGCGGAAAGGTCGGGAAGTTGTAGAAGTAGCTGTTCAGGAAGTGCCCGGTGTACTTGGTGCCGATGTCGACCAGGTACTTCTTCGCCGCCGCCTTGTTCTGGGCGAACTTCCAGATCACGTAAACGCCCATGACGTGCTCGAGCCCCCGCCGCGGCGCCGGGCCCTTGGCGATCGGCAGGATCCCGATGTCCTTGTTGAAGCGGAGGCCCCGCAGCTCGGCGCTCCGCGCGATCGAGATCGCGTTCAGCGCCAGCGAGAGCCGGCCGGCGAGGAACTCGTCGTTGTTCGACGACGCCGTCCAGGCGAATACCGCGCTCGTCATGCCCCGCTTGTAGAGGTCGCGCATGAACTTGAGCGCCTCGATCGTGCCCTTGTTCTTGATTGCGACTCGCGCGTCCTGGGTCTGGATGAACGAGCCGAAGTTCATCAGCAGCGCGATCAGCGCCATGTTCGAGTCGAGTTCGTTCGACATCCCGATCCCGATTGGGTTGCCCATCGCCTTCAGCTTCGGCGCCGCCTTGCGGATGTTCTCCCACGTCGTCGGCTTGAGGCCGACCTCGCCCCAGAGATCCTTGCGGTAGTGGATGGGGTCGGGGACGTAGTTGTCGGCGAAGCCGAAGTACTTCTTGGTCTTCGGGTTGTACGTGCTCCTGTGACCGACGATGCCGAGCTTGCCGACCTTCTTCTGCACCTGGCTGACGACGTCGTTGAGAGCGACCACCTGGTCCTCGTACGCCGCGGGCGGCGAGAGGAACTGGAAGAGGTCGTGGCCGCTCCGCGACGCAACTTGCGACGCCGCGATCGAGGGCAGCTGCGCGAGGTTGACGTGGTCCACCTTGACCTCGGTGTCGTTCGCCTGGCCCCAGCGCTTGACCCAGACGTTGTCGAACCACGTGTCGTACTTGGGCACGAAGTGACTCCACTGCATGATCCGCAGAGTTCCCGCCAGCTCCTTGTGCCGGTACTTCGGCACCCCTGCCACCGCAGTCTTGACGCCGGTACTCCCGTAGACGAGGATGACGGCGCCGAGACCGGCACGGCGAATGAGTTCGCGCCTAGTGAGCTCGTCGTGGACCTTCGTGATGTCCACCCGCTCACGCCGGTCCTTCACTCAGATCACCTCCCTTGAGACGTTTGGGACATTCTTCCATTCAGCGGAACGCTCCGCCCGTGAAGCCGGCGATGAAGCGGTTGAGGAACGCGTTGTAGAGCAGGGCGAGCGGGACGGCCGGGATCAGCGTTGCGGCCATCAGCGCGCCCCAGTAGAAGACGTCGCCGCGGATCAGCTCGGTGGGGACGGCCGACGAGACCGTCCTCGTCTCCGAGTCGTTGATGAACGTGAGTGCGTAGATGAACTCGTTGAAGACGAGCGAGAACGAGAAGATCACGACCGTCAGGATTCCGGGAACCGAGAGCGGAAAGACTACGCGGGCGAGGGCGCCGAGCCGGGAGGCGCCGTCGACGAGCGCTGCGTCCTCGAGCTCCGGGGGAATCGTCCTGAAGAATCCCATAAGGAGCCAGGTCGAGAACGGGACCGTGAACGATGGGTAGACGACGATGAGCGACAGCAGGCGGTCGGTGAGGTCCAGGTCGGCCATCACCCGGGACAGGGGCAGGAAGAGCAGCGTCGGCGGCACGAGATAGGTGAGGAAGATCCCGACGCCGACACTCTGCCCCCAGCCTCCGGAGAGTCGGGCAAGGGCGTAGCCGGCGGGCACCGCGAGCACGAGCGTGATGCCCACCACCACCACGCCGACGATGACCGTGTTCTCGAGCCACTGTCGGTAGTCGGTCTCCTCGAACAGGAACCGATAGTTGGCGAGGGTGGGCGAGTCGGCGTTGAACTTGAACGGGACGTTCTCGATGTCGTAGAGGTCGTTGTCCGAGCGAAGCGAGGTCATCAGCATCCAGTAGAAGGGGAAGGCGAGCACGATCGCGAACGGGCCGACGACCAGGTAGCTGAGGAGGCTCTCCCGTCGCACCTAGGTCACCTCGACCTTGCGGGCGAACCACAGCATCAGGATCGTTACGAACGCCAGCGGCGGCAGGAGGTAGAGCGAGATCGCCGCGCCCTCGCCCAGGGCCGCGCCGTTGATGCCGGTTGCGTAGGCCCACGTGGTCAGGACCTGCGTGCTGTTGAACGGGCCGCCTTGGGTGAGCACCTGGACGACGGTTATGTCTGTCGCGGTGAAGACGATTCCGAACAGGAGCGCCACGAGGGCGATCGGCAGCTGGAGCGGGAAGGTGACGTACCAGAACTTCTTCAGTCCGGTGGCGCCGTCGACCCTCGCCGCGTCGTCGATCTCGGGCGGCATCGACGCGAGGCCGGCGATGAAGATCACCGTCGCAAACGGGATGATCCTCCAGGCGTGGATGAGAATGATCGCCGCCATCGCGAGGTTCGGCTCGCCGAGCCACTGCGGCGGGTCGATCGGCTCGATCGGGGTGATCTGGATCGCGCTCGGCCAGAAATCACGGGCGAACGCCCAGTTGAGCGCCCGGTACGGGTAGAACGCCGGACTGCCCGGGACGATGTCGTGCGTGAGCGTCCAGTTCACGACGCTGTAGAGCGAGTGGAAGATCCAGAGGAAGCCGACCGTGCTCAGCGAGACGGGCGCTGCCCAGGGCAGCAGAACGAGAAAGCGCAGGATCCACTTGCCGCGGAAGTTGCGCACCAGTGCATGCGCGAGAAAGCCGGCGCCGACCAGCACGATCGCCATGGAGACGACCGTGAAGATGATCGTGTTCCTGAGCGCGCGGCGGAAGTTCTCGTCGTCCCACGCGTCGAGGTAGTTGCGGAAGCCGACGAATTCACCGCTCAGGGAGCCGGCGGTTGCGTCCGTGAGGCTGAGGTAGATCGCCAGGGCGAGCGGCAGTCCGACGAGGAGGAGGATGAAGATCACCGCCGGCGCGATCAGGAGCGGGGCGAGGAAGCGCCGTTCCTCGAAGGTGTCTTGCCAGCGCCGGCGGGGTGCGACTGCTGCCAAAGCCGCATGATCGTAAACGGCGAAAGCGGTCGCAGTATGGTTAACGACTGCTGTGGCTGAGATCGGGCTCGAGCAGCTTACGAAGGTCTACCCCGATGGCACCCGTGCGGTGAAGGAGCTCGACCTCCAGATCGCCGACGGCGAGTTCGCCGTCCTCGTCGGCCCCTCGGGCTGCGGGAAAACGACTGCGCTACGCATGGTCGCCGGGCTCGAGCCGATCACCTCCGGCCAGGTTCGCATCGGCGACCGGGTCGTGAACGACCTACCGCCGAAAAACCGCGACGTCGCAATGGTGTTCCAGAACTACGCGCTTTACCCGCACATGTCCGCGTACAAGAACATGGCCTTCGGGCTGAAGTTGCGGAACATCGCGAAGGGCGAGATCGACCGCCGGGTGAAGGACGCGGCCCGGGTCCTCGGCCTCGGGGAGGTGCTCGGAAAGCGCCCCCGCACGCTGTCGGGCGGTCAGCGCCAGCGCGTCGCGATGGGTCGCGCGATCGTCCGGGAACCTCAGGCCTTCCTGATGGACGAGCCCTTGTCGAACCTCGACGCGAAGCTGCGGGTCGAGATGCGGGCGGAGATTGCCCGAATTCAGCGCGATCTCGAGGTCACGACGATCTACGTCACGCACGACCAGACCGAGGCGCTCACGCTCGGCGACCGCGTTGCGGTGATGCGGGACGGCGTGCTGCAACAGTTCGACGTCCCGCAGCGCCTCTACGACGAGCCGGTCAACCTCTTCGTCGCGGAGTTCATCGGCTCGCCGGCGATGAACCTCGTCGGCGTCGATCTCGTGGGCTCGAACGGTGGTTTCGAAGCGCGGTTCGGGGACCATCGCCTGACCGTCGACGACGCCGTGACGGCGGCACGACCGTCCCTTCGGGACTTCGCAGGCCAGCGCCTGATTCTCGGCATCCGCCCCGAGGATCTCGAGGACGCCGCCCTCTCGGACGGGTCAGCGGAAGGCCGGAGGATCACCGCGGTAGTCGACATTCGCGAGGACATGGGCTCCGAGGTCTTCGTGCATTTCGGTGTCGGGGCGCCGCCCGTTCGCGGCAAGGACGTCGAGGCGGCGGTGGGCGCCGAAGCAGTCGAGGCGACGGCGGAGCAGGCCCGGCGGCAGGGAAGCCTCTTCGTTGCCCGCCTTGGTCGCGGGACACGTGCGCGGGAGGGCGACCGGATCGACCTCCTCGCAACGCCCGACCGTCTGCACTTCTTCGACCCGGAGACCGGGCTCGGCATCTACTAGAGGGCTTGGCGAAACACAGTCTGTGCCGCAGGGCCGCGCTGCTCGCCCCGAGGCGGCGTCCTCAGTCGCCCCCGTATCGAACTGATACGGGGGCTCCCTGCGTCCTTGCCTCGGAACGACCATCGCACCCCTGCGACGAGCGGCGTTCCGCCAAGCCCTCCTAGTTGAACACGCCGGCGGCCAGGGCGATGCCGTTGAAGCCTGCGTGCAGCACTAACGCCGGATACAGGCTTTCGGTCCGGCTCCGGATGAAGCCCAGGCCGACGCCGATGATGAAGAAGATGGGCAGGCCCACGGCGATGCCGTGCACGAGTGCGAAGGCGATGCCCGTGACGGCGATCGCGGCCGTGTGGCCGAACTGCGCCAGCAGGTAAAAGCCGACACCCCGGAACAGCAACTCCTCCACGAGCGGCCCCAAGCCCGCGGTGACGATCGCGTTGAGCGCGAACGCTGGAGCGCGGTCGGACTCCCAGCCCGTGGGGTCGAGTCCCTGTTCCTCGCCCGCGCCGAGGACCGGCTCGAGCAGCGCCGTGACGATCAACAGCGAGATCAGCAGGCCGACTGCCAGTCCGGCGGCGACACCCCACGAGCTCGGTCGTCGCAATGCGAACACCTCGCGCGGATCGAGACCGGAGGCGATCACGAGGATGACGCCCAGCACGAGGAGGTAGAAGAGCGAGCCGACGACGGCGGTCTCGTAGCGGTAGAGGACGTCCCGGGCAGGCTCCTCGTCCCCTGCCTGCGCGGCGAACCCGAGCACGGCGAGCGCTCCGACCAGCGCCCACCACGCGATCAGCTTTCGCTGCAGGCGCTGCTCGCTCATGCCGGGTTTCACGCGACCCACTGCCAGAGAGCCCATTGCACGCATACGAGTCCGAGGAGCATTGCGCTCATCACTACCACCAGCGTGTGCACTCGCGGGCGCGCGCCGAGCGCCGCCAGGGCGAGGAAGAAGGGAAACACGACGAGACCGAAGCGGGGAACGGAGAGCAGCGGCCAGCGGTCGCTCGGAACGCTGAGGGGAATCGCCAGGCTCAGCGCCGCGAAGAGCCCATAGGGCGCTCCGAACCGACGCCAGGCGACGACCGTCAGGCCGACGAAGAGGACCAGGAACGCCAGCTGCTCGAGGTTGACGGCGGCGACGCGGTCGGGATCCGCGTCCTGGACGGCGCTCCAGTAGCGGGTCGCATCCGAGCCGGAGGCAAGTTGCCGGACACCCGCCCAGCCCGCGCGCAGTCCGTCCCATAGACCGCCGAGAGGACCGGCCCAGGAAAGGTGGCGGCTCCAAACGTCTTCCGCACGGGCGAAAGCCAGCGGGTCGTCGAGCCGCCACCAGAGCCAGAGCGGATAGAGAGCGAAGAGCACGGGCGCCGCCCCGAGGCGGAGCAGAGCTTGCCCTCGACGCGGTGCCCGCCACGCGATCAGCGCCAGGGCCGGCAGTAGCGCGACACCGAGCGGGCGCGTCAGCCAGGCGAGCCCTGCGCCTACTCCGGCGCCCAAGAAGTTGCCGCGCTCGGCAAGGACGAATGCGCCGAGGGCGAGGAAGAGGAACAGCGATTCGCTGTAGACGGCTTGAAGGAAGACGGCGAAAGGGAAGACGGCGAGGTAGAGCACGGCGCGCCGCGCGCCTTCCAGGCCGAGCTTGGCTTCGGCGAGGCGGTGGAGGAGCGCGAGGGAGCCGAGCGTCGCGGCCAGGGAGATCAGCACGCCGGCCAGGACATAGTGACCGAGCAGGAGTCGGCCGAGAACGCCGACGAGCAAGGGATAAAGCGGGTAGAAGGCGGCAGAGGCCTCTTCGGCTGCTCCATAGCCATGCTCGGCGATGCGGAGGAACCAGACGCTGTCCCAGCGGGCCCAGACGTCGACGAAGAAGCCGAGGTCGCGCGTCAGCTCCGGCCGGTCCCAACGCTCGACCTGAGCGTGGACATTCGGCTCGAAGGTCAGATACGCGAAGACGACGGCTGCCCAGATCGCCGCGCGACTCCACAGGAAGACGTCGAGAATACGGCCGATGGCGCCACGCTACTTCACCCTCGACGAGGCAAACGACCTCCTCGACGAGCTTCGGCCTGTCGCGGAGGAGATGGTCGCGCGCCGCCAAGAGCTCGTCCAGGCTCAGGCGCGCCGGGCGGCACTCGGTGCACAGGTCGGCGGCAACGGCGGTGATCTCACCCCCTCGGACTTCGCCGAGGCCGACACCGAGCTCGAGGGCGCGGCCTCGGGGCTGGCGCGGTGCGTGGAACGGATCCAGGCCGCCGGCGTGCTAGTCAAGGACCTCGATCAGGGCCTGCTCGACTTCCCCGCCCTTCGCGAGGGCCAGGAGATCCTCCTCTGCTGGCACGTGGGCGAGGACGAGATCCGCTACTGGCACGGCCTCGAAGAGGGGTTCGCCGGGCGGAAGCCTGTGAGCGGCTTCGATGTTTAGGGATCCCGCCCGGCGAAGAGACGGCCACGCCGGCCAAGCCGGCATGGCCTCTAGTCGGCATCGCAAGCGACGCCTTGGGGGCCGGAAACCTATGGACGACGTCGAATAGTTCGGCCGTGGAGGCTTGGGAGCGTCTCGCGGTCGTCTGCGCCGTGGTCGCCGGCGCGGCGGTGCTCGCAAAGCTCGTCGACGCACGCATGGCGAGACGTGAGCTACCGCCCGAGGCGGTCACCCGCTACCGCGTCCTTCGCCGCAGCTTGATGGGGGCGATCATCTTTGTCGGGCTGCTGTCTGCCCTGCTCGTCATCCCGCAGGTCCGCGCGGTCGCCGGCGGCCTGCTCGCGTCGTCCGCGATCGTCGGCCTCGTCATCGGGCTGGCGGCGCAGCGGACGCTCTCCAACTTCGTGGCCGGCGTGATGATCGGCCTCAGTCAGCCGATCCGGCTGGGCGACCGGGTCGGCGTGGCCGAGGGTGAAGGCGTGGTCGAGGAGATCGGGCTCGTCTACACGCGGATCCGCCAGGACGACCGGACGCGCCTCGTCATCCCGAACGAGCGCCTCGCCTCGGATACCATCAAGAACTCCACGATCGTGAGCCGGGAGCGGTTGGCCGAGATCACGGTGCCCGTCCCGCGAGAAAGGGATCTGCAAGCCGTGGTCGATCTATTGCGCGACGTAGCAGCACCGGATGAGCTCCTCGTCACCGCGCTCGACGGCGATGCCGTTGTCACGCTGCGGGCCTGGGCCGACGACGAGGCGTCGGCGCGGCAGCTCGAGAGCGAGCTCCGGCTTCGTGCGCAGTCGCGGCTGCGCGAAGCCGGCGTCTACCCGGCCCAATGAGTCCGCACGAGCGGCGCCGCCGGCAGCGCGCCAGACAAGTGGAGGGCGACGGCCACGTTCGCCGCGCGAGACGCCGCCGCCGGCGCGAACGCGCCAGGCATCGCCGGAAGCTCGCTCTGCTCGCCTCCTTCATCGTCGTCGGGCTCGCGCTGGTAGCCGCCGCCGGGATCACCGGCGCCGCCACGGTTGGCCCGCGCTGCGACCTCGACCGCCTTCGTCCGGTCGAGATCGGGCAGAACTCCTTCGTCTACGCGGCCGACGGCTCCCTGCTCGGCTCGATCCCGGCCGAGAAGAACCGCCAGCCGGTCGCGCTCAACCGGATCAGCAAGTGGATGCGCCTCGCCACGATCGCAATCGAGGACCGGCGCTTCTACGAGCACAGCGGCATCGACCTCGAAGGGATCGCGCGGGCGCTGGCGGCCGACGTCCAGGCCGGCCGTGTCGTCGAGGGCGGCTCGACGATCACGCAGCAGCTCGTCCGCAACCTCTACATCAGCCGTGAGGTCACCTTCGAGCGGAAGCTGATCGAGGCTTGCCTCGCGGTCCGGCTGAACAACCGCCGCTCGAAGAGCTGGATCCTCGAGAGCTATCTCAACACCGTTTACTACGGCAACCACGCGTACGGGGTCCAGGCCGCGTCGCACACGTACTTCTCCAAGCCCGCGTGGAAGCTGACCCTTGGCCAGGCGGCGCTCTTGGCCGGCCTCACGCAGGCGCCCTCCGTCTACGACCCGCTCAACAAGCCGGAGTCAGCGCTGCGCCGGCGGACCCAGGTGCTTCAGGCAATGCTCGCCAACGGGGACATCACGGAGCGCCAGTACTCGGCCGCGGTCGCCGATCGACAGCTGCATCTCCGTCCTGGGAAGGTCTACACGCGGATCCGCGAGCCCTACTTCTTCAGCTTCGTCCGCGAACAGCTGATCACGCAGTACGGCGCCAACACGGTTCGCTCAGGAGGTCTGCGCGTGTACACGACCGTCGACCGCCGCTTCCAGCAGCAGGCTCGGAACGCGATCCTGAGGACGCTGCCCTATCGCGACGACCCGGCGGCGGCAATTGTCGCGATCAACCCGACGAACGGCGCCATCCGCGCGATGGCCGCCGTCACGCCCGGCAAGCGGGGGAACCAGTTCAACCTCGCCTCGCAGGCACGGCGTCAGGCCGGTTCCACCTTCAAGACCTTCGTGCTCACGGCGGCAGTCGCCGAGGGCGTCGATCCGGACGCGACGACCTACAGCTCGCATCCCTTCGTCTACCAGCCCGATCCGTCGCTCGAGGCCTGGGAGGTCTCGACGTACGACCACTCGTATCTCGGCTCGGTTCCGATCTCCCGCGCGACGCTCGCGTCTGACAACACGGTCTTCGCGCAGCTGACACTCGATCTGGGCCCGGAGAAGGTGGCCACGATGGCTCACCGCCTCGGCGTGCGCTCGAACCTGAAGACGAGGGAAGGCGTCTACGTCCCCTCGCTCGGACTCGGCTCCGCGGACGTCTCGCCGCTGGACATGGCGTCTGCATACGCGACGCTCGCGGCGAGCGGCATCTACTCCGTGCCGATGGCGATCCGCAGGGTGGTGCTTCCCGACGGGACGGTGGACACGGATGCGGGCTGGGGAAAGCCCGACCGCCGCCGCGTGATCCCCGACTGGGTCGCCGACGAGGTCACCGAGATCCTCGAGGACAACATCGACCAGGGCACGGGCACCGGCGCGGGAATCTTCTTCGACCGGCCGGCGGCCGGTAAGACCGGAACGACCGACGACCACACCGACGCCTGGTTCTGCGGCTACACGCCGACGCTCTCGACGACCGTCTGGGTCGGCTACCCGCAGGCGCAGATCCCGATGGAGAACGTCCACGGCATCTCGGTCGCCGGCGGCACGTTCCCGGCGACGATCTGGAACCTCTTCATGCGGTCGGCGATCGGCAACACCGATCCGGCCGACTTCCCCGAGCCGGCGTCCGAGCCCGAGTGGCAGTCGTTCGAGCGCGCCCAGTACGCGAACGACTACGACTACACGCCGTACTACCCGCCCTCGCCTTCACCCTCCCCCGAGCCGGAGCCGTCGCCGGAGCCCGAGCCGCCTCCGCCCCCGCCGCCACCGGAGCCAGAGCCCCTGCCGCCCGGCCCGAGCCCGCCGCCGCCTCGAGACGAGTAAACGGTCTGATCTGCGCGTAGCCGTCCGGGCGGCGGTGATCGTCGCGCCGCTCTACCTTCTCGCCGTCGTCGTGCCGCAGGGAGGCCTGTTCCGCGGCCGGGAGTACCGCGACATCGGCCTCTACGGCGAGTACGCGCATGGCCTGCTGGACGGGCGGCTGCCTTATCGGGACGTGTTCGTCGAGTACCCGCCCGGCGCGTTCGCCGTGCTCACCCCGCCCGCGCTGCTCCCGGAGGACGCGTACCGGCACGCGTTCAAGGTGCTGATGGCGCTGGTCGGGCTGGCGACGCTCGTCGTCGCGGCGCTGATCCTCGTGCGGCTCGCGGCCGGGCCGAGACGGCTATACGGGACCCTCGCCGCGCTCGCGCTCGCGCCGCTCGCGCTCGGGCCGGTGTCGCTGAACACCTACGACTCCTGGCCGGCGCTGCTCGTGGCCGGCGCGCTCTGCGCGTTGCTGTACGAGCGGCCGACGCTCGGATTCGCGTTGCTCGGGCTCGCCGTCACCGCCAAGCTCTACCCCGCGGCGCTGCTGCCGCTCTTCTGTCTGGTGGCCTCGCGCCGCGGGCTCGGCCGCCCGCTGCTTGCGTTCGCGGTGACGGTCGCCGCCGTCATCTTCCCGTTCGCTGCGATCGGCTGGAACGGCCTCTGGGAGAGCTTCGAGGCGCAGGTGCAGCGGTCGCTGCAGCTCGAGAGCCTGGGCGGCGCGGTGCTCCTCGCCGCCGAACGGTTGGGAATCTACGACGCGGAGGTCGTCAGCGGCTCGACCGCTGCGGTCTCCCGCGATCTCGCCGGGTCGTTACCGGACGCTCTCGCTATTGCGACCAGCGTTCTGCAGGTCGCGGCCGTGCTCCTCGTCGTCTGGTGGGTCGCTCGCAGACCGGTCGACGGCGAGCGGCTCGTCGCGGCCTCCGCGGCCACCTTGGTGGGCTTCCTGGCCTTTGCGAAGTTCATCTCTCCGCAGTACCTGCTCTGGCTGCTGCCGGTCGTGCCGCTCGTCGCGGCGCCCATCGGTGTTGCCGCTTCCGCGCTGCTTGCGCTCGCGATGGTGCTCGGGCAGCTCTGGTTCTTCCACTACCGCGACGTGTTCGCAGTCGAGGAGACGGTGTGGCTGGTGCTCGCCAGGGACGTCGCGCTTGTGGCCCTCTACGGGGTACTGCTCGTCGGGCTCCGGCTGAGGACGAAGATCCCGTCTTCTGCCATCTCCGTCGCCCAGTCGCCGCTCAGGCGCAGCCGTGCAAGCGGGATAGCCGCTGTCGACGGGGCCGAGCGACGGTCGAGGTAGGACGCACGGCGGAGATCGACGGCGACCCACGTCGCGTTGCCGACAACGGGGAAGCTGAAGACCCGCCGCCGGGCGGAGAGATGGGCGCCGAGGCCGTTCGTGCTGCTGACGGGCGCGTCGGGCGGAATCAGCTCGAGTGCCTCCGCCGCCACGCGGTCGTGCGCCGACATTCGATCGGGAACGAGCTCCCCGGCCCACAAGGGACCGAGCACGACCGCGCCCGCGAGTGACGCGGTCAGTACCAGCGGCGCGAGTCGCGGGAGGCGCGCTGCGCCGAGGATGGCGCCGGCCACGAGGAAGGGGGTGATCGGAGCCGTGTAGTGGAACTCGATCGAGGTCTGGGTTTCGGTCTCGGAGAGAAGGTTTGCCGCCAGCTCCGGCAGCGCCGGGATCAGCAGGAGCGGGGCCGCGAGGAACAGTCCCACTAACGGCGAGGCGAGCTGGAGCAGATAGGTGAGGTCTCGTCCCTCGGTCACCGCTCCGAGCAGAACGCCGGGATCGGTGAAGGCCGTCTCGACGATTCCGCGCGGTGAGCCGCCCACTGCGTCATAGCGGTCGTAGAACGCCGGCGAGCCGCCGTCGCGGTAATGCGGCATCACGACGGTGAGATAGAAGGCGGTCAGCACCGTCCCCGCGAGGGCGATGGCCGTGCCGTCGACGCGCCGGCCACGGGCGATCGCGAACCAGACGCCCAGCCCCGCGACGGCGAGCGGGACTTCCTCTTTCGTGACCGCGGCGAGGGCGAGAAACGGGATCGCCGCCGGCAGACGCGCTTCGTCCAGATACCAGAGTGCGTAGAGCAGGAAGGGACAGGCGAGCGCAACCGGATGGAACTCATCCAGCGCGAGCCACTGGACCGGCGCGTAGAGGAGGTATGCCACGGCGAAGAGCGCGGAGATCCGCTCCGAGCCGAGGTGCTTGCGCGCGAGCCAGAAGACGGGCAGTGCGCCGAGCGCGATCACGACCGCCTGGACGGCAAGCAGCATCGTCGGGCTCGGCCAGATCCGCCAAAGCGGTGCGAACAGAGCAAGCAGCGGGTCGACGTGCGTTCCCAGGCGGTTGATCTGGTCACCGTCGAGCTGCGTGACGTCGAGTGGGCGTCCGTGGGCCGTCGACCACACTGCCTGCACCATGTTTCCGAGGTCGAAGCGTCCTGTCTCGAAGGCTCGGTGCTCGAGCACGGCCAAGAGGCCGAAGCCGCCGGCGTAGGCCGCCATCGCGGCCCAGACGCCTGCCGCCGGGCTAAGGACGCGCCGCCAGGGCGAGGTAGCCAAGCGCTCCGCGCTCGACGCCGACGAAGAGCCGGTCGACCTGGAGGAGAGCGCCCAGAACGGCGATGAACGGCCCGTGCCGGCGCTTGGGCCCGGCCGGGCCTCGCCGGTGGAGGTATCGCTCATAGACGTGGCGATGGTAGAGCCGCGATGCGGGGAAGCCCCAGCCGAGGCACCGGTGGACGGTGAAGCCGGCGGCCGTGCAGGCCGCGAGCAACTCGGGTTTCGTGTAGCGCCGGACATGACCCGCCCAGAAATCGCTCCGGCCAAAGAGCTTCGGGTTTGCGGGCACGGAGAGCGCGAGCGCTCCCTGCGGACGGAGCACGCGGGCGACCTCAGCGAGTGCGCTTCGGTCGTCCTCGATGTGCTCCAGCACTTCGCCGAGGACGACGGCGTCGAAGCTCTGGTCTTCGAACGGAAGCGCGGTCAAGTCGGCCTCGAGGACCCGGCCGGGCGCTCCTTCCCGTAGCAGCGCGACGGCGTCAGGGGAGACATCGGTGCTCGTGACCTCGAACCCGAGCTCTGTGAGCTTGCGCGAGAGCGTCCCCTGGCCTGCGCCTCCGTTCAGTACGTCGGAACCGGGACCGGCGGAGAGCAGGAGATCGAGCAGCAGTTGCTCGCGGAGCTCGTGGCGCGGACCGACGAAGTCGGGCGCCGTCCCCCACGCGTGCCGATTCAAAGGCGGCTCTCGATTAGCGAACGCCAGCGGGCGCCGAGAACGTCCTCGCTGGCCTGGTCTCTGTAGACCGCGTGGCCGCCGTCCGCCAGGCGCTGCGCGAACTCCGGCTCCGTCAGCACCCGGCGGAGGGCAGCGGCCAGCGCTTCGGGGTCGCCGGGCGGCACGAGCAGCGCGCTCTCACCGTCAGCCAGAAGCTCGCGCGCCGCCGGAGTGTCCGCGGTCACGAGCGGCACGCCACATGCGAGCGCCTGGAACGCCTTGTTCGGGATCACGCGCCGCGCCTTGTCCGACGTCCCGAAGATCCCCAGGGCGCAGGCGGCGCGGTGGAGCTCGCCGGGAAGCAAGTCGTACTCGACCCAGCGGATCCACTCGACGTTTTCCGGCCGCGACTCGAGCAGCGACTCGAGCTGGCCGCTTCCGATGATGCGAAACCTGACCTCCGGGGCGAACCGTGCGGCTCCGAGGACCGTCTCGAGCCCGTGGAGCGGGATCAACTTCCCCACGAAGACGGCCGTCGCCGGGTCCTCGGGCGCCCAGCCGGGCTGGAAAACGGCTTCTTCGGCGCCCACGAAGCAGACCGCGAAGCGCTGCTCGGGCAGCTCGGAGAGCTCGGCGAGGAAGTCGGCATTCGCCTGCGTGTCGGCGACGACGAAATCCGCGGCGCGTAAGGCGCGTCGGTCGATCGCCGTGAGCAACCGGGCCGGCAGCGATCCCGGCCGAAACCGCCCGCGGTCGCCGACGAGGGTGTCGGCGAGCGACACGAGTGGGTTGAACACCACGGGGCGCCCGCGGGCCGCCCGGCGGGCGGCGGCCAGGTCGAGCTGGCCGGGGTAGCCGACGATCACGGCATCTGCCGCGCCGCGGGGCCGGCGGAGGAGCCGCGCCTCCGCCAGTGCGAGCCGCGGCAGGACGCTGAGCCCCAAGCCCCACTTCTGCTCCCGGTCGTCCCAGATGCTTACGTGCCGCTCGACCACCTCGACTCCGGCCCGCCGCAGGCACGAGATCACCTGGGCATTGCGCGGGTAGCGTCGCTCGTAGGTGCCGAAGTAGAGGACCCGCACGCGGCGGATTACCGTGAAACCGGCTCGCGGACTCTCGGGACGAGCACCTCTTCGACGTGCTGGTCGTCCGCAACGCCGGTTCGCTCTTCGTGGTGGCTCGTGATCAGCTCACTGAGCAGGCCGAGCGAGAAGAACTGGAGGCCGACGACGACGAGGAGCACGCCGAGCGTGAG
>DASQTZ010000078.1:0-10350 GCA_035641605.1 Gaiellaceae bacterium
GAACAGGCTTCAGCAGACCTCGCGGGAGGCCCGCGAGCCGATGCAGTTCGTCAGCCGACCGGGAACATCACAAGGCAGCCACCTTAGCCAGCGGGTGCCGCGCCGGTCAAGGGTGGGCTAGCAGGAACGCGGAACGGAGGCGCTGAGGCGTTTCGGCTTCAGGCCTGCGGTCAAGCCTCTGAGCGTCGCGGAGAGCCGGTACCACTTGCCCCGCTCGAAGCGGCCGCAGCGGAGGCCGTGGACGCGGATTGCCCTCGCGTTCATCATCGTCCAGGCAGGGCCCTCCTTGAACCGAAGCTGGTAGATCGGCGACCCGACGCGCGGCGTCGGCGCGCGTGGAACCCGGCCCTCGCCCCAGAGCAGCGCGCTGGACGCTCGGGACTGAGCGGGATTCACGGTGCGGCACTTCGTCGCGCCGCAGACTCGCAGCTCGCCGGGCGGGAACTTCTTCGCGGCGGCACAGACTGCGGAGAAAGAGAAGCACGCAAAGACGACATCGAGCACTCGCACGACCGAACTACGCCCGAGCGGCTCAGGAGGTTCCCTTGTGCTCCTCCTCGGGCTCCCCGCGCGCCGCGCGCTCCGCCTTTCGCCTTGCGTCGTGGTACGCGAGCCTCTCGCGAAAGAGACGATCGGTTCGTTCGAACTGCTCGCGGTGGAGCTCGAAGAATTCGCGATTACTCATCCGCTTCTTCTTCATCGTCTCCGAGATGTGTACCAGTCGGAGGAGCAACATCCTGATGTCCCAGAGTCCCGCCAGAAGAGCGTTCACGTCCTCGCGCTTCCACGCTTCGTCCGGCACCGAGGCAGTCTGAGGTGGGTTCGGCGAGGGCGCAAGGCGCTCCTTAAGCCCTGTCCGAAGGAGGGGTGCTTCCGTCCGGCCCGGTCGCTAACTTCTGAGCAGGCACGCGCCGCCGAAGGTGCGCGCCGAGGCAATGGAGCCTCAGGACTCTCGGGAGCCCTGGGGCTTTTTCGCGTTCAAGGAGGGAAAAGTGAGCGAGCTCGAGACGAAGCACTACCTGGCGAACGGGGCGAAGTCGGCGGCGGCCGCCAAAGAGGCGATCGCGTGGGCCGGCGAGACGCAGGCCCGCATGGTCGACCTGAAGTTCTGCGATTTGCTCGGGACCTGGCAGCACATGACGCTGCCGGTCTCGGCGTTTGACGAGGCCGCCTTCGACGAGGGGCTGGGCTTCGACGGCTCTTCGATCCGCGGCTGGCAGGGGATCTCGGAGTCCGACATGCTCCTGATGCCGGACGCCTCGAGCGCGATCCTCGATCCGTTCACGGAGGCGCCGACGCTCTCGCTCGTCTGCGAGGTCGCCGATCCGATCACGCGCGAGCCATACGGCAAGGATCCGCGCGGCGTCGCCAAGCGCGCGGAGGCTTACCTGGCCAAGTCCGGCATCGCCGACACCGCCTACTTCGGGCCGGAGTGCGAGTTCTTCGTCCTCGACGAGGTCTCGTACGACCTTGGCACCAACCACTCGCACTACCTGGTCGACTCGGCCGAGGGACACTGGAACTCGGGCAAGCCCGGGCTCGGCTACACGGTGCGCGAGAAGGAGGGCTACTTCCCGCCGGCGCCGCACGACACGCTCCACGACCTGCGAACGCGCATCGTGCTGACGCTCGAACGGCTCGGCATCCCGTGCGAGTTCCATCATCACGAGGTCGCGTCCGGCGGGCAGTGCGAGGTCGACCTCCGCTATCAGCCGCTGACGCGTATGGGCGACCAGATCATGGCCTACAAGTACGTCGTCAAGAACGTCGCCCGCGCGGCCGGCAAGACGGCGACTTTCATGCCGAAGCCGCTCTTCGGCGACAACGGCTCCGGGATGCACACGCATCAGTCGCTCTGGAAAGAGGGCGCGACATTGATGGCGGACACCGGCGGCTACGCCGGGCTCTCGGCGCTCGCGCGCTCCTACATCGGCGGCCTGCTGGCGCACGCGCCGGCGCTGCTGGCGTTCTGTGCGCCGACGACGAACTCGTACCGGCGGCTCGTGCCCGGCTACGAGGCTCCGGTCAACCTCGTCTACTCGCAGCGGAATCGCTCGGCCTGCATCCGGATCCCGATGTACTCGGACTCGCCGAAGGCGAAGCGGATCGAGTTCCGCTGTCCGGACGCGGCGGCCAACCCGTACCTCGCTTTCTCGGCGATGCTGATGGCCGGCATCGACGGGATCGAGCGCGGGCTCGACCCGGGCGCACCGGCGGACTACGACCTCTTCGAGGAAGTGGGCGTCGAGGTGCCGCAGGTTCCGGGCTCGCTCGACGAGGCACTCGCTGCGCTCGAGGCCGATCATGAGTTCCTGACCAAGGGCGGCGTCTTCAGCGAGGAGCTGATCCGCACCTGGATCGACTACAAGCGCGAGAACGAGGCCGACGTCGTGCGGCTGCGCCCGCACCCGGCCGAGTTCTCCCTCTACTACGACTGCTAGTGGAGCTGAGGGAGCTGCGGCATGAGGACTGGGCGGCCGTGACGGCGATCTACGAGCAAGGCATCGCCGCCGGCCAGGCGACGTTCGAGGCCGAGGCTCCCTCCTGGGATGACTGGGACCGCTCGCACCTGGAGGGCCACCGGTTGGTGGCCCTCCAGGACGGACAGGTCGTCGGCTGGGCCGCTCTCGCGCCCGTCTCCAATCGCTCCGTCTACGCGGGTGTCGCGGAGGACAGCGTGTACGTCGCCGGACCGGCGCAGGGCCGCGGCGTCGGGAGGGCATTGCTCGAGGAGTTGATCGCGCGCTCCGAGCGCGACGGCTTCTGGACGATCCAAACCGGAATCTTTCCGGAGAACGAGGCGTCGCTGGAGCTCCACAGGCGGTGCGGGTTTCGCACCGTGGGTGTCCGGGAGCGGATTGGCAAACACCACGGCGTCTGGCGCGACGTGGTCTTCATGGAGCGGAGGTCGCATGATCAAGGTTGAGGCAGTCGTGATCCGCGAACGCGTCGAGACCGTGATCGACGCGGTCGAGCATCAGACCGGCCACGTCGGCGTGACGGTCGTCGAGGCGATCGGACACGGACGCCAGCGCGGCATCACCCATGAGTACCGCGGGCGGGTCTTCGAGTCGCGATTCCTTCCGAAAGCGGTCCTCACGTTCGTCGTCGCGGACGAGATCGCCGAGGCGGTGGTCGACGCGATCGTCGATGCGGCGCGGAGCGGCAATGAATCGGGTGACGGGATCGTCTGGACGACGCCCGCGGAGAGCGTCACGCACAACCGCACAGGAATGAAGCTCGAGGCGGTGGAGCGGGTATGACGACCGAGGAGCTCATGATCGCGACGAGCACCGTCTGGGTCGTCGTCGCCGCGATCTTGGTGATGTTCATGCAAGCCGGCTTCGCGTTCCTCGAGGCGGGGCTGACGCGGATGAAGAACGCCGGCCACATCGCGGCGAAGAACGTGCTCGTGCTCGGGATCGCGTCGCTCGTCTACTACCTCGTCGGCTACGGGATCGCGTTCGGCGACGGCGGCAACGGCCTCGTCGGCGGATCCGGTTTCGCCCCTTCCTCTGATGCGCTCCTGGCGGTCGGCGAGGAGCCCTTCAGCTGGTTCGGGTCGATCCCGGCCGGCGCCGGCTACCTCTTCCAGGTCGTCTTCGCCGCCGTCTCGCTGGCGATCGTCTGGGGGGCGATGGCCGAGCGCACGAAGCTCTACGTCTATTTCGCCTTCGGCGCTGCCTTCACGCTCGTCTACTCGGTCGTGTCGCACTGGATCTGGCATCCGGACGGCTGGCTCTTCGCGCTCGGGATGCAGGATTTCGCCGGCTCGACGGTCGTCCACTACCAGGGTGCGCTCGCGGCCCTCGCCGGCGCGATCCTGCTCGGACCGCGCATCGGCAAGTTCGACCACGACGGCAAGCCGAATGCGATCCCGGGCCACAACATGGCGTTCGTCACGCTCGGCGTGCTCATCCTGTGGTTCGGGTGGTTCGGGTTCAACCCGGGCTCGACGCTTGGCGTCGTCACCGGCGACCGGCTCGGGTATTTCGCCTACGTCGCGCTGACCACGAACGTCGCGGCTGCGGCGGGAGCGATCGGCGCCGTGACGGTCGCCTGGCTCGTGTTGAAGAAGCCCGACCTCTCGATGATGCTGAACGGGGTTGTTGCAGCGCTGGTCGCGGTCACGGCGGCGGCGGGCTTCGTCGCCCCGTGGGCCGCGATCCTGATCGGACTGGTTGCGGGCGGCATTGCCGTCCTGGGCGTCCTGCTGGTCGAGCGGATCCGGATCGACGATCCGATCGGCGCTGTAGCCGTCCACGGGATGGCCGGCGTCTGGGGGACGCTCGCGACCGGGATCTTCGCGGTGCCGGCGCTCGCCGAGAACCTGGCCACCGGGACGGGTGGGCTCTGGTACACGGGCAGCTTCCACCAGCTCGGCATCCAGGCGGTTGGACTCGTCGCCGTCGGTGCCTTCACCTTCACCGCGGCCTTCGGGTCGCTCTGGACGATGAAGGCGCTGTGGGGGATCAGGGTCGATCCGGACGTCGAGACGGCAGGTCTCGACGTGTCCGAGCACGGCATGTGGGGCTACCCCGAGTTCTACATCCCGGTTCCCGGCGGCTACGGGACGGAATCCCACGGCCACCTGATCGGGAACGGCCACGCGCCCCGGCATGAGCCGGCTCGTCCGGCAGCCGAGGCAGTTTCGGAGCCGGCATGACGACCTGCACCTGCCTAAAACCGATCCCGATCGAACGCAGTGAGCGGAAGGGGGCGGCGCGCACCGAGTGCAACCGGTGCGGCCTCCCCGTTCCGCTCAAGTTTGCGCGCTAGCGAAGCGCGAACGTAACGGTCACGCTGGCCGTGATCTCTTCTGAGCCCGGCTCGATGGGCGTCTTCGCGTCGAGCGCCCGTTCAGCGGTGGCGTAGATGGGGAAGTCACGGGGCTGGCCGCCCTCTACGATCGCCGTCACCTCACCGAGCGAGACGCCGGCTGCTGCCGCGAGCCCTTCCGCCTTCGCCCGGGCATCGTCGAACGCGCGCTCGAGCGCGCGCCGGTACCGAGCGTCCCGGTCAGCAACCGAAAGGGATGGCCCGGAGACGCTGTCCGCGCCGGCTCTCACGGCGACGTCGCTCAGGCGGGCGGCCCGGTCGAGCGGCTGGCTGCGCACGCTCACCGAGGAGCTGGCCGAGTAGCCGCGTAGCTCCGTGACCTTATCCACGTCGTAGCGGGGAGAGACGTCGAGATGCTCGGTCTTGAGATCCTTGGCCTGGACGCCCGCTGCCTTCAAGGCGTCGATCAGGCGCTGCGAGTCGGCCGAATTGGTGGCGAGGGCTTGGGCGGCCGTCGATCCCTCACTCTGGACGCTGAAGCTGAGGTCGGCGCGATCGGGGGTGGCGTTCATGTCGCCCGACCCGGTGACGGTGATGCCTTCGTTTGAGTCTTCGCTCGCACCGCCCGCAGCCTCGGGCCGGCCGACCCCGGCGAGAGCGGCGACGGCGAGCACGAGAAGTGCCGCGATCGTGATCTTGATGATCTTCATGCCCCGAATACGCCGCCGACGGCGTGGCCGTCACAATCGGTCGGTGCGGTACCAGTTCGTCGACTGCCGTTGGGAGCTCGGAAACCCGGAAAAGGGGCGGGACCTCTACGTGGCGGGGCACATCCCAGGCGCCTCGTTCCTCGACGTTGACACGGACCTCTCCGACCTCTCCGTCGAGGGGCACGGGCGTCATCCGCTCCCGAGCGCCGAGCGCTTCGCCGCCGCCGCGGGAGCGGCCGGGATCGGAGCTGGAGTCTTCGTCGTGGCGTACGGCAGCATGGGCGGAGCCGAGCGCCTCTGGTGGCTGCTGCGCCACTTCGGCCACGACGCTTGCGGAGTGCTGGACGGAGGCCTGGATGCGTGGCTGGGACCGCTTTCGGCCGGCGAGGACGTAGTCGAGCCGGCGGCGTTCACGCCGGACGAGCGCGCAGGCGACACGATCGACGCGAAGGAGATCGTCAGACGACTCGACGATCCGGAGCTGGTCCTGGTCGATGCACGTGTCCCCGAGCGGTGGCGAGGCGAAGAGAACCCGATCGACAAGGTGCCCGGCCGGATCCCCGGCGCGCTCAATGCACCCTGGAACGAGCAGCTGCCCGAGTTGCCCGACGGCGAGGTCGTCGCCTACTGCGGCTCCGGGGTTACGTCGTCCGTGACGGTGCATCGCCTGGCGCAGGCCGGTCGCGACGCTCGGCTCTACCCCGGCTCCTGGAGCCAGTGGGAGACACTCGACCTTCCGGTTGAACGCCAAGGCAGCGACTAGGTGGTGCCGACCAGAGAGGCCGTTCCTTTTTGCCGGTGCGGCCGTTCTAGTTAGGCGGCCGCAGTAGCCTCGCCGACATCCGGCAAGTACTGCCGCCAGCCGGCGGGGATCTTCGGCGAGGCGAGGCGGATGTAGAGCACGGGTTGCGGCACGCGCGGCTTCGTCCGCAAGACCATCTCGACCTCGTGGAGCAGGCGGTTGCCCTTCTTCAGGTTGCAGGGGGCACACGAGGTGACGACGTTCTCCCAGACCGAGTCGCCGCCCCGGCTTCTCGGGACGATGTGGTCGAGCGTCAGGCGTCCGCTGTTCGTGCCGCAGTAGGCGCAGCGCCAGCCGTCGCGTGCGAAAAGCGCGCGTCTCGAGATCTTGCGCTGGACCGTTCGTGGGACCGACACGTACGTCACGAGCCGGATCACGTGCGGCCAGGGATAGGTGTCGCTCGCGGAGTGCAGCGGTTCCTCGAGCGCCTCGATCACCTCGGCCTTGCCTTTGAACACGAGGACATGCGCACGCCGCACTGAGGTCACGTTCAGCGGCTCGTAGCTGGCGTTGAGGACCAGGACCTGGGTCACGGTGCACAAAACTGTAGCGAGCAGGAGCGTCGTTTTGCCCTACTAGGATCTCCGAGCGATGAGCATCTCCAGCTCGAGTGCGGCCTGGATCGCGATCGGCGCGTGCGCCGCGGCGGCGGTCGCCCTGGCCGTCGTCCTCTATCTCTGGCTGAAGATCCGCAGGGTCCGCGAGGCGCAGATGGTGCTGCTCGGCGGCGGGAAGGCCGATCTCGTCGACTTCGCCGTGTCGCTCCAAGCGCGGATCGACGACCTCCATCGAGCGGTCGACGAGGTCGCCGCCGGCCTGGCCCGAGTCGATCGCCGGGTCGACGCCTGCGTCTCGAAGACCTCGATCGTTCGCTACGACGCCTACGAAGGCGCCGGCGGTCACCAGTCGGCGTCGCTCGCGTTCCTCGACGCGGCGCGCTCGGGAGTCGTCTTCACGGCGATCCAGGGCCGCGACTACGCCCGGATCTACGTCAAGGAGCTCGACCACGGACGTGCTCCGGTCGCCCTCTCCCCGGAGGAGCAGGACGCGGTCGAGCGCGCGATGGCCGGACCGGCCTAGCCGCCCGGGTAGCTGAAGATCACGGGGTACTCGGCGGTGTTGTTCGCGAGGTTCTGCTCGCCGGGGACCTCGTTGACCTCGACCTGAAGCGTCGTCCTGCGGACGAAGGGCACGTTGCTGATGTTGCGGAAGACAACGGTCTTCTGCTGACCCTCCTCAGTGACGTCGACGGTCTGGCGGCGCACAATCGGCTCGGGGCTCTTCTGGATCGTGAGAGTGACCTGGACGCCGGTTTCAGTGGAGTCGCCCGAGTTCTCGAAGACCACCTGGAAGCTCAAATCGGTCGTCGCCACGATCTCGTTGAGGTCGTCCGGCGAGAGTGTGGCGCCTCCGAGCACCTTGACGGAGACGAGGTTGTGGCCATGGCTCCCGGGCGAGGTGGGACCGCCGGTGGCAGCCCCCCGAACGCGCTGCCAGATCGCCGTCATCGCGGTCGTCGTGGCGAGGCCCGGGTTCTGGAAGAAGTTCGAGTCGGGGACGTTGACTCCCTGGATGTCCTGGCGACGCAGCTCGGCCTTCGCCGGATCCTCGAATTGATCGTCCCAGACCACGTCGCTCGCGATCAGCCGGCGCGCCTGAGCGGCGAGCCCGTCCGCCGCCTGGGTTGCGTTCCTCGTCCGGGCAGAGAAGGCATCGCCGATCCCGCGAAGCCCGCTCACACGGAACTGGAGCGCCTCGACCATGTGGCGGTGTTCGTCCCGCAGCGGCCCCGGCTCGTCCAGGGTCTCCGCCGAGTCGACGAGCTGCACCTGCTGCTGGGCGAGCCCGTCCAGCGTCCTCGTGAGCTCCGCCTGGCGGATGTCGGCCCTCGTCAGGGCCGTGTTGAGCCGGGCACCGATCTTCTCCGACTCGTTGGCAATCCGGTCGACGTCTTGCATGTACGACCTGTAGGTGTCCTTCTTCGCCTCGCCGCGGCAGCTGGAGATCCAGAAGACGAGCAGGACCACTACGAGGATGGCGAGGCTGATCAACCCGATCAGGCGGACCAGCGGTGTCAGGCCCGACGGGGGTCCGGGCGGTCGCCGCCCGCGCCGGGGCCGCCGCGGCCTGCGTTCGGGCCGGGCCGCCTCGGTCGTAGCCGGCTCCTCGAAGAAGTCGAACTCGATTTCGCTGCTCTCGCGCTCGGACATGGCGTCCTGCCGCCGGACCCTACCGCCTGGATCGGCTCGTACAGCGGCTCGAAAGGACTTCACCGCGCTACGGCTAACCCGGAGCGACATGGCGTCGGCGGTCGCGACCTTTTCGGCCAGTGAGCTCGTTCTCGGCCGGTACCGGCCCCTGCAGCCGCTTGGCAGCGGCGGTTCGGGCTCCGTCTGGCTTGCCCGTGACGAGACAAACGGCCTCGACGTCGCGCTGAAGATCGTCGCGCGGGAAGGCAAGGCCGGGACCCGTGCAGAGCGCGAGGCCGAGGCAGCCGCACGCCTCCGCCACCCCAGATGCCTGCGCGCCTACGCGTACGCGGGTGACGACCGCAACGTGTACATCGCCTACGAGTACGTGCCCGGCAGGACGATGCGCGACCGCATCCGGGCCGGTGAGCTGGGCGACGCGGCCGCGGTCGAGGTCGCAGCGCAGATTCTCGAAGGCCTTGCGCACGCGCACGCGAACGGGATCATCCATCGCGACGTCAAGCCGACCAACGTGCTCGTTGCGGACGGGCCGGAGGTCGAGGTTCGGCTCCTCGATTTCGGCCTCGCCCAGTTTGCCGAGGCGGAGACACTCACGGCCGCCGGCGATGTGCCCGGCACGCTTGCCTACATCTCGCCCGAGCGGCTCGCGGGCGACGAGGCCTCGTTCGCAGCCGACGTTTGGGGCGTGGGCGTTCTCCTCTGGGAGGCGCTGGTCGGCTACCACCCGTTCTGGACGTCCTCTCCGGTCAAGACGGCGCGGCAGATCGAGGCCGGCGCCCCGCCGCTCGATTCGGTCCGCCCGGACCTACCGCGCGCCCTGATCGACGCCGTCGACCGGGCGCTCGCGGTCGATCCCGAGCGGCGTCCGACGGCCCTCCAGCTCGCTCAGCGGCTCCGCGATGCGCTAAACGCCGGCCGCCGCACGAAGAGACGGCAGGCACTGCCGAAACTGGACGTACCACCGCTCCAACGCGTTGCTGCCGCGAGCGCGGCGGCGCTCTTCACCGCCGCCACCGCCGCGCTCGTCCCGTTCTATCCGGCAGGCTGGCCCTGGGGTCTCGGCGCTCTCGCCGCGGCGCTGGCCGCGTTTCGACCCCGCCTCGGCCTGGTCTTCGCACTGGGCGTGGCGGTGCTCCCGCTCGGAAACGTCTCGCTCGGACTCGCGATCGCGTACAGCTTGGGCGCCGTCGCCTGGATCATCGCGACCTGGCGCCGTCCGGAGGAAGGACTCTTCGGCGTGGTCGGGGCCTTACTCGCGCCGCTGGGCGCAACCGCGTTCCTGCCGCTCGCGTTTCTCCCTCTGCGCAGTACGGTCTGGCGGGGGATCCAGGCTGCGCTCGCCGTCCTCCTTGCCGGCACCGTCGCGGGACTGAGCGGATCGACGCTCCCGCTGAGCGGTCGCGAGGCGCCCGAGCTCGGGCTCGCCGGAAGCGAGGACACGGGAGCGGTGTTGACCGCGCTGGCCACCGGTCTCGCGGACCGTCCGGAGCTGCCGCTGGCTGCACTGGCGCTCGGAATCCTCAGCGCGCTGCTTCCGAGGGCGAGCGCGCGCGGTGTCTGGCCGCTCGCTGCCGTCGCTGCCTCGTCGCTCGCCGTCCTTCTCCTCCCCGTCGGCGCCGTCCATGCCTTGCCCGTTGTGGCCGGAATCTGGCTTTCCTGCGCGGTCTTCGCCCTCAGGGAACTGCGTCCCTGGCGCTAGACTCGCGGCCGGGTCGTCCGTGCTCAGAAATATCGAGCAAAAGATCGAGTCGCTCTTCGAAGGCGCCTTCGGGCGCGCCTTCCGTCGCAACGTGCAACCGGTCGAGTTGGCCCGCAAGCTGGCGAAGGAGATGGACGACTACAAGATGGT